>NZ_KB235897.1 GCF_000332135.1 Anabaena sp. PCC 7108 | reverse complement strand
AGTTATGTGATGGACTTACGAAATTACGAAGTAGGCTATGCTCCTACTTTACGCCAAAATCTAAACAAGGAAAAAACAGAATTAGATGAGTTAAACGCACTAGATGATATTTCAGAGTTTGGTTCAATTGTTAAATATGCTGAAAAGTGTGTTGAGTTGTATAAGGAGAAACAACAAGAAGTGTATAATGAGAAAGGGCATGTTTTAAAGGATTTAGGAACGCTCTCGGATACTCAAGTAAGGAATATAAAAAGTATGCTATTTTATTTGCTGACGCAACGAAATCAAACAAGGACAAATATTTATCTTTTGTAACCTTGACCTTGCCCAGTGCCAAAAGCACCATGATAGAGTGTTGCGTAAAATACTTGCTAAGTATCTTGACCATTTAAAAAAGGTCTATGGTTTAAAAAATTATTCTGGAAAGCGGAACGCAAAGAATGGAAATTTCATTTTCATGTTTGATTGATACGCAAATCCCTCGTGAGGATATTCAGCGCATATGGAACCAGTATATAAATAAATATGGTTATGTTGATAGATATTCTGAAAAGATGAACCGCTTAACGGCTAAAGAATATATGGCTAAGTATTCAAAAAATTATAAATCAGAAAAAGACTGCATACTAGCTTACCAGCGTAATAAAAAAATGGGTTGGAGCAATCCCCCAAGTACTAAAATTGAAACGCCAAAGAGTAAACGAAATATAGTTGCGTATGTGGTGAAATATCTATTAAAGCAAGAAGAAAATAAACGCCCAGTAATTGGTGCGGTGTGGGGCGCATCAAATAAGGTAAAAAAACTCAATTATTTAAATTTTGAAGTTAGCAGTTATTTAGAGGAGTTAAACCACTTGCGGGGAAAATTGGAGTATGTGCCTACTGCTATTCAATTTGTAGAGTTGTATAAAGGTAAAGTATATCAGATGATCCGCAAGGGATATAAAAAATTAAACGAGCATTTAAAAATTTATAATAAAGCCATAAGACAGTTATTAGATACCGATTTGAGTATAAATTTAGACCAGTTAATCCAATTAATTTATGAAAAACAATACACAGAACTTGCAAATAATTAGTGCTAAGGAGCTAGCTAATTATTTAGGCGTAAGCTATTCCACTGCACGCATGATAAAAAAAGATATTTTAAGCCACTATAAAAAGAAATATCTAACGCTAAAGCTCGTAAAAAAATATTTTGATGATTAGTGTCAAAAATTGGTATAAATCGCTTAAAAGTGGTAAAAATCGCTAGATTTTAAAAAGTGCTTTTGCATGCTTAATATCTTTGTTTCAGAAATTTAAAATAAGATATAAAAATGAGAGTAACATTAGCAAAAGCAACCGAGGTGCTGGAAGTTAAGGAAAGTGCAGCGGGTTTGATTTTAAAAGGTAATTCAAGTACCGATTTCGGACAGGTGCAAATTGAGTCTTACCTAGTAGATGAAACCTTTACTAAAAAGGTTTTGGTGCCAAAGATGAGCGTTAAGCTATTTACAGAATTGTTGGGCGTTCATTTTGTTAAATTGCAAACAACAATTGGTAGCGACAAAGTAGCGGTAATTCCTTTTTCTAAATCTGGAAGTTTGCCATTAGGTGACAAAACTTACATTGAGTTCCATGTATCGGGTGGACAAGCACAGAATGTAACTGCAGAAACATTTGAGGCTATTGGAAGTGCAGAGCCTATTTATGTGCAACAAGTGAAGCTTGACCAAAATATATCTGTAAAGGATGTTGATGTATTAGCATTTGATTATTTGGTAGCTGAAAAGACACCAAATGAATTGCAAGTTATCAATGCACAGGGCAAAACAAGGATTTCGCAACTACAACTTGATTATGCAAAAAATGCAAGGATTGATGAGTTATCGAAATTACCTGCATTGGATTTAACAGGCTTATACACCTTAGCAGTGTATAAAAATGTAGGAGAAGAATTTACATTCTATTTGTTAGACGCAAAATAATATTGAAATGATTGGAGCAGTAACAGCGGTAAGTAGTTTAATTGGAAGTGTGGGGGGCGGTAACGCCTCCGGCTCCTCTCTTGGTCAATTTGGAGGAAAGATAGTAGGCGGTGTATTAAGTAAGATAACTGGGGGGTTAGATAGCGTTTTGGCAAACGGCTTTGATTTGCATTGTTGGGGCTCGAGCTGGTCGCCTAGTAGAGCGATGAAAGAAGGAACCACAATCGTTGAATGGATTATTGAACAATCTGGGTTTACTAAGGTAGCCAGTGCTGACAATTTTAATAAGGCGTTACTTTATTTAAAAGTTTGTGCAAGTGGTTTTCCATGGGGAAAAGATTGTACGCGTAAAGGTACCGAGGCACTAGCTGCAATGATAACAGAGGCATATGGTAGAATGCTGAAAGAGTATCAGACAAGATTTACTTATGTTGGTGATAAGGAATATCCAAAAGGAACTGATGTAAACTTAAATTTCCCATTCCGTGACACTTCAAGAGGGGATGCCGTGAGTAAGGAAGTTTTGCGCGTGCCATTCTTTAGAGAAAAAACAGATGCTGAAAGACAAGCAGATAGCCAAGCAGGTTCATCGGATTACAGACCTAGTAAGGATCAAACACTTAAAACAGGAATGCCTACAGAAGGTGCGTATCCTGCGGTAACAGACGGGGAGGTATATGGAAAAGCTACTGGACATGTTGGGCGAAATGACAATAACATTTTGTATTTATTACTAGGAGGGGCATTGATTTATTTATTAACAAAGAAAAAATAACATTTAAAAACAAAATAAAGATGAAAGAATTAATAACAAAAGTTGATAGTTTTTTACTAAAGCCATTAAGTGGTAATGGTGCAGGGACAAGTATTGCGACCTTTTTGGTTTTAGGATTGGGAGCAGTGATTTTATCCGTGTACATGGGCTGGATTAAAATCAAAGGAAAAAGAAGAGGCTGGTAATTATTAACTAAAAAAGTATAGAAATGGCGTATAATAATGGATATAGTAATGGTTGGGGTGGAAATCCCAACCCTAATTTTAACCGAGGTTATGACCGAGGTTATAATAATCAGAGACAACCTAAAAAACATTCTGGGGCTAAAGCTGGACAATCCAAGAATGGAAGGTTTTATGTTACGGCTTGGAATTATTCAAAGCAAAGAGGTATGATAACTGTTAAAGCATTTGAAAACTCTAAGAGTGTGCGTTCAGAGTCTCCAAACACTGGAAATAGATTTATAACTATGATGTTTGAGGCTTTCTATAAAAAGACTGGCGCAAAGGTTTTAGAAATAGCAAGTTTCAATGTGAATACTGGAAAAGTGTATTTGCAAAAGCTGGGAATGGTAATTTCAACTAAAGCACCTAATGGTGGATATTTCGGACAAATTAAAACTAGATAAGTTATGTTTAAACAATTGAAAGGATTATTTAAATCATTGCCGTTGTTATTGAAGTATGTACAATGTGCAAAAATATGTTTGCATCATGCGCACGAGGCAAAAAAAGAGATAGATACACTCTTTGATGATGTGGAGGGTAATGAACCTGAGTATCTTCAGAATGAGGATCCAGATAAGGAGCATTTGTGGTAATTTGATTTGTTGAGATGAGGATGTTAAGTAGTGTTGTAATGGCGGTTATATACATTGGAATGATTATGCTTTCTGATGTCTTAAAGGACC
>NZ_KB235896.1:5527355-5714552 GCF_000332135.1 Anabaena sp. PCC 7108 | reverse complement strand
AACAAATAAACATCATTTGGGCAGAACAAATGCCGCCGAAAAAACACCCAGAACACCGTTGTCCACGGTATGACTGTACGAAAAAATCTGATTACCGTCCGATAACTACCACCACTAAGCGTCCAACGCGATATTCCCAACATTGTGACTCGCCCGCTCATGGCTAACATGGCCGTGATGATCTGGCTTAACTGCCGCATCGTCGTCACTTTTATTTCTGGTAGTAGGCATTGCAACAGTGCTAGTATGTCAAACATGGGCTGTATGTGGCTTTCGAGTTGTCGTTGTGGAAGACTATAACTCTACTACATCAGCCCTCTTTTTATACTCTTTTTTTGGCTACAGTATTGGACTAAGTTAGTCAGTTAAGTGGACTTTCACAAGAGCCAATTTTATACTTTTATATAAGTCCACTTAAAAATTGAGTATGGATTTAGCGATCGCTCTAGATAGTCGTCTACCACAGCCACTTCATCAACAAATCTACGAAGAATTACGACGGGCAATTTTGACTGGGCGGTTACTACCACGCCAAAAAATTCCCTCCACGCGATCGCTGGCCAAATCTCTAGGCATTTCCCGGACAACGGTAACACAGAGTTATGAACAACTTTTAAGTGAAGGCTATTTGCAAACAATTATTGGTTCTGGTACTTATGTCTGCGCTCAACTACCCGATGACCTGCTGCATTCTGTGCCTGTGATTATGGATGAAAAACAGAATGCTTCCCCTATTCAGCTTTCACAGCAAGGAACTCGCTTAACCAAGACCCTATTCTCATTACAGACAGAAGTGAACACTACCATCAGCTTTCGCTATGGAAGACCTGCACTGAAGGATTTTCCGAGAAAACTGTGGTCTAAGTTGTTGTCACGGCACTGCAAGGCTGATTTAGACTGGTTGGACTATGCGACGGATTTTCAAGGATATCTGCCCCTAAGAGTAGCGATCGCTCATTACTTAGCACGGGCAAGGGCTATAAAGTGCGATCGCGAACAAATTATTATCACCAATGGGACTCAACAAGCTTTGGATTTAGTGATGCGGTTGTTGGTTGATCCGGGTGATAGCATCGGGATGGAAGACCCTGGATATTTGAGCGCCCGTCGGGTGTTTCTCAGTCATGGTGTAAATTTGTTACCTGTGCCTGTAGATGCCTCTGGTTTGATGGTAGAAAAATTGGCAAACAGTGATGGAGAAAGAATTCGCATGGTCTATGTCACTCCTTCCCATCAGTTTCCTACTGGATCTACTCTATCTCTACCCCGACGTTTGGAGTTGCTCTTATGGGCGCAACAGCATAATGCTTTGATTTTAGAAGATGATTACGATAGCGAGTATCGTTATGGCGACCGCCCTATTCCTGCGCTCCAAGGATTAGACCAGAGCAATTGTGTGATTTATATGGGTACTTTTTCTAAGGTTTTGTTCCCTTCGCTGCGAATAGGTTATTTGGTTGTACCACCACATTTAGTATCGCTGTTTGCTCAGGTGAAGTGGTTGAGTGATCGGCAATTACCAACTTTAGAACAAAAGGTATTAACAGAATTTATTGCTGATGGATATTTGGAAAGTCATATTCGGAAAATGCGCTCTCTATATGACCAACGTCGTCAAGTGCTGGTACAAACATTAAATACACATTTTGGCGAACAAATTACTATTTTTGGTGAGAATGCAGGTATTCATATTATGGTGAAATTTGACACTCATTTGCGTGATGAAACCATAATTGAGCGTGCGGAAACGGTGGGAGTGGGTTTGATGTCTGCTCGTTCTTCTTATCTCAATTCGTGGAGTCACGAAGAGGAAAAGGGGCAGGGGGCAGGGGGCAGGGGGCAAGGGGGAAGACCGGGACAGAGCTTGGACTCTGCCCCGTATAAGCGTCCTAGAAGGACGGGGCTTGTTCCCCCCGCTCCCTGCTCCCTTTCCCCCTGCTTCTTCCGGTCAGGGTGAATTTATTTTCGGCTATGCTGAACTGGATGAAATGCAGATTCAAGAAGGTATTGGTCGATTGGTTGAGGTTTTTGGCGTTGCTGATTAAGAATATGATTTTGTTTCACGCAGAGGAGCCAGTGCGTTGCGCGGGTTTCCCGCGTTGTAGCAACTGGCGTAGCGCTCCAGTCACAGAGAGTAAGAGTTTGAAATCATTGATTTTTCAATTTCATACCCTAATTCAGCAACGCCAGGTTTTTAAGTAGTTACGCCAAATCAGTAATCAGTGGTCAAGTCTATAGTAGCAATGGGAGCATATCTATACGAACGACTTTTCTGCCCCCTGCCCTAAAAGCGATTGGGTATTTTTTTATTTGGACGAGCATAACCCAGTTGTTCTGGATCATGAAAATTATTCCAAACATAGTGGTCTGCATTTTGTTTTACCTGCGAGATTATTGGTTCATAAGTTTCTTGAACTCGTTGTTTGATTTGCTCTCTAGAAAACTCATAAATGGGGTCAATGGAAACAACTGAATATCCAAGTTCTGTCATTTCAGCATTGAAACTTGCTGGACCATCACCACAGCCAAGAATTTTCTTGTTTAGGTCTGTTTCAGATAGATTAAACATGAGCTTATACTCTTGTAGTGTTCTACCCCAAGGCACAACTTCATTTAATTTCATAATTTTTCTGATTTAGTTATTGATAAGCTAGACCACAGATACCAACAAGCGATAGTGCGGTAAGGTTTCCAGTTTTCTCCTAATTGTTCTACAGTTAGTTTATTAGGAAGTTCTGGTAGACTATAAAGGCGATGGATAGCATTACGAATACCCAAGTCATCTACAGGTAAAACATCCCAACGATGTAATCTAAACATTAGCAACATCTGCACTGTCCACCGTCCAATTCCCTTAACTTCAGTTAAGGTTTTGATGATATTTTCATCATCCATTAACAGTAAATCATCTATGGTGGGTAATTTATCAAATCGTTCTGCTAAGTCTTTGAGATATGAAATCTTAGGACGAGAAATGCCAACTTCTCGCAAAACATCATCTGGGGTGTTGAGAATATCGCTGGGGGTTAAAACAGTGTAAAGTTGTAAAAATCTCTGGTGAATAGCTGTTGCTGCTTTACCTGATAATTGTTGGTAAATTATTGACCGACAAAGTGAAGATAATAAATCCCCTGTTTGCTGTACTTGATTGAGTCTACACTCCCCCACCTGTTCTATTACTTCTGCTAAAATTGGATCTGCTTGTTTTAATGTGTCAATAGCAACTGCGTAATTCATGAAAATTTGAAGTCATCCACTGTGATTGCTTAATTGGTTATAATTCCCACATCTGTGCAAAAATTTAACAACCTTCCCCTTCGTTTTCAACGTCTTATGCTTTTTACTTCATTTACTTGCGATATGCTATAAGTTTTTTGTGTTGCGCCCCGTTATCCTTATAATTACTCAAAAGAAAAATCAACCATGCCAAAAAACTGGATTATTAAAGTAGATAATTATTTCCATGCTAACCCCGATTGCATTATCGCTACTGCCCATGTAGACACATTCCCCACAGATTTACCTTTAGAACCAAATATCAGAGAACCAAACCGCAAAAGTTCAACATACAGGCAAATCTTTGACTCTCTCACTACTGAACCACAGAAATTCTTTGAGCGTCACAGTGGTATAGTTCTGTGTGCCAATAAAGTTAAACCCAGTAAGGATAAAAAACAACTGGAACTAGAGGTTTTAGAAGCTGCTGAGGGTGGTAACGATGGTATTATTAATGGTGGACACACTGTTTTAGCATTTGATAGTGCGAAAAATTATAAGTATGACCTGAGCGTAGCGCGGGTCAAAATTACTATTCACATTGGATTAGAAGAAACTGAAGCTAAAGATATAGCTTTAGCCTCTAATACTACATCACCAGTAGATTCTCGCTCTAAGGTCAATGCTAGGGGAGATTATGACTTTATCAAAAGTTATTTAGCCCAGTTAGAACTCAAAGAAAGTAGAAAATTTAGAGTAGCTTATTACCAAAACCAAAGCGGTGTTCCTAAAAATACCCATTGTAATGTTACCCATTTGTTCAAGTTACTAAACTGCTTGGATAGAAATAGATACAATCCGGAAGGTAATACGAGAAGTAAGCACCCGGCTGTTAGCAATAGTCCTAGTCAACTTTCTGATGGTGAGAGGGAAAGATTAACCAAACTACTGCCTCTGCTTACTAAAGCTATGTGGATAGAACAAAGGCTGTATGAAATTATTCAAGAATATATCAGCAAACCAAAAAGAAAAGGGATCAATGATTTAGCATCAATTGATATGCGGAAAAATACTCTACTGGCTGACAGTAAATATTCTTTTGGGTTTGGTGCGCCTGGAGATTTGGCGTTACCAATAGTTGCATCTTACAGGGTATTTCTAGATAAAGATTATAACTGGATTGTGCCTTTTGAGGATTTCGCTGAAGATTTTCTTCAACAGTTGTGGGACAGTTATTTCCGTAAGTATTTAATTTCCGAGAAAATTGCTGGTAATACGGTGGGTGCGAAAATCTGTCGTAATCAAGAGATTTGGGATAGTCTGTATATTTTTGCCCAAAGTTATCTGAATCAGCTTTTGGTGAAGATGGTTAATTCTGCTAAACGTGAGGAGTTGACGTTAACGCAAAGTTGAGGAGGAGGATAATTTATTCTTAGGAGTTTTCTTAAATAACGGCTACACAGAAATTGAACGGGAGTTAATCGTCTTGCTTAAGACTATAAGGTTTGGTTATGCCTATAGTTCAACAATATGAAACATTTCCTTGGACGGCTATAACAGGGCAGAGGGTTTTTAGCCAGTTGGAGACTATTAGACTATTTTGAGCGATCGCTATTGTCTCGCTTCGAGTGAGTTTAATTTACTCAACACGATTTTGTTAGTAAATGAGTTGGGTGATAATACAATAATCAAATGGCGACTTTTTACCCTGAAGAAACAAAAATTATATGCCTTTACCTGGTGGAGCAACTGACAAAATTGGTAATCGTTATGAAGGTCGTTGGACTGTTTATTGCATGATTGATGTCATGGATGAGAAAGCTGACTCAATCCAGCTAGAGAAACCAGGAGAAGATGGTTTTGAGTTCATCGTCAGTCGTAATGGAAAGTTAGAGTGTCACCAAGTTAAACGTCAAAAAAGTGGACTTGGGCGCTGGACAATTAGTGCGTTGCAGGATGATAAAGTCCAAGTTCTCTCGGATTTTTGGACAAGTCTGAATAATAATCCAAATGTTTCTTGTATATTCGTTTCTACTCAGGATGCAAATGAACTAACTGAATTAGCTAATAGAGCTAGAGATGCAGGAGATTGGGAAAAGTTTAAGAGCGATTTTCTTAATAAAGACTTATCTGGCAAATTCAATAAATTACTTCAAAAATGGGGCAATTGCTCGGAAATAGCTGCTTTTTATGCTTTAAAGCGAGTTCGTGTTGAAACAGTGGGAGAAAATTTATTAGTTGAAATTATTGAAAGTCGTTTAGCAGCTTTAGTAGAAGGTGATTCAAAAACAATCAGACTCGAACTAGCTGAATTAGCACTAGAAAAAATTCATCAGGAATTGACCACCTATGATATTTGGCATCATTTAGAAGAACGAGGATATCGCCGTCGGGAATGGGGTAAAGATGATCATGTTTTAGCTGCGGTTGATTCTGTGAACAGCCGTTATACTTCATTACTACGTGAAACTCAAGTTATTGCTGGTGATGTCATTACTCGTGATGAAGCACAAATTGCTTTTGAGGAACTAACTGAAAAAAAACAGAGCATTTTACTGGTTGGTGAAGCAGGAGTAGGTAAAAGCGGCGTTATGCTGCAAGTATTGGACAAGCTACAAAGTCAAGGTATTCCAATACTTACCTTTCGTGTAGACAGTTTAAAACCAACTCCATTACCTGATAAAGTCGGTGAACAGTTAGGTTTACTGGGTTCTCCGGCAATTGTTTTAGCTAACATTGCTCAAAAGCGAGATTGTGTATTAATAATTGACCAACTTGATGCAGTAAGTTTAGCATCAGGTCGCAATCCAGAGTTTTTTGATTGTTTAGATGAAATTATCAGGCAAGTTCAAGGACATCCTAATATAAAATTATTATTAGCTTGCCGCAAATTCGATTTAGATAATGACCACAGGTTAAAACGGTTGAGTCGTGAAAAAGGTATTGCTAATGCTAAACCTGTAATTATTAATCGTCTTTCACATATAAAAGTTAGAGAAATTGTCACTAAATTAGGCTTGGATTCAGCACAACTAAGTGAAAAGCAAATAAATTTATTATCTGTGCCATTGCATCTTGGCTTACTTTCAGAAATAGCCGAAAGTAAAACAATAGATGTTTTAAATTTTCAAACAGCAAAGGAGCTATACGACGAATTTTTACAACAGAAAACCGACAAAATAAAAGTGCGTCTTGGTCATTCTATCCAATGGACTAACGTAATTGATGTATTGTGTGATTACATAAGCAACGAGCAACCGCAAAGTTTATATGCGCCTGAAAGGATAGTTGATGAATTTCGAGATGATGCTAGAGCAATGGCTTCTGAGCATATTTTAATTTGGCAAAATCAAAGTAAGCAGATTTCATTTTTTCATGAAAGTTTTTTTGACTATGCTTTTGCTCGTCGCTTTGCATCTCGCGGACAAAATATACTGTCATTTTTAGGAAAAAAAGAAGAACAACATTTATTTCGACGCGCCCAAGTTCGTCAAATTCTAATTCATGAACGTGAAGCTGATTTTGACAGCTATATCAATAATATTCAGGAATTACTTACTAGCCCTGACATTCGTTTCCACATTAAACAGGTAGTATTTGCATTATTGGCAACTTTAAATGATCCAAGAGAAGAAGAATGGCATATTATTTCGCCATTAATTAAAAATCCGACTGACACAATCACCAAACAAGTTTGGTTGACATTATATAGCTCTGTAAATTGGTTTCATTTATTGGATAGTTTAGGGATTATCCAAAATTGGTTACAAAATGAACCTGAAGGTTATATTGATTCAACAATAAAGTTGTTATCAATTATGCAACGGCAGATTCCAGACAGAATAGCTGAGTTAATAGAACCATTTATAGGAGCAAGTAAAGGATGGAATGAACGATTAGATTACATTGTTCAAAATGCAGAACTTCACACAAGTAGAAGGTTCTTTAAAATATTTATTAGATTAATTAATCAAGGTATTATTACTCAAAATACAAAATCAGATATTATTGACTATAGTCGTGATTTCTGGCAAAAAATTTATTCTTTACCTAAAGAACGCCCTGATTGGGCTTGTGAAGCAATTAGCTGTTATCTCAATAGATATTTAGATTTAAGTATAGCTGCTGGACAACCTAATCTGTTTGATAGACAATCTGGTATTCTTCCCCATAGTCAGTTTGATGAAGGAGTTTTACAAGAGAGTGCGCGTAACGCTCCACAAGCGTTTATTCAACATTTATTTCCCTTTATCCTTCGTGTCGTAGAATTAACAGCTAAGAAAGAAGGTAATCCACCCTGGTATGATTTAATATGGTATTACCGACCTTATGGTCAAGGCTATAACATACAGGATGAGTTGTTAAATGAGATGGAAGTAGCACTATCGAATTTAGCAACAAATAAACCTGAAGAATTTACAACTTTTGCAGACCAACAACTTCGCAACTCAAATTTTGAAACAATTCAGTTTTTGTTAATTCGTGCATATACTGCGAATGGTAAAAGATTTGCAGACGAAGCAATTGATTATCTTTGTGAAGAATCAAGACGACTTGAAATAGGTTATTCTGCTGGTGCTGGAAATATTCATGTTGCTCCCTATTGGGCTACACGACAGCTTATAAAAGCAAGTACCTTTTATTGTTCTGAAGAAAAATTAATGAAACTTGAAACCATAATTCTCAATTACTACGACCAATATGAGAAAAGTGCTAATGCTCGTTGGTTTCGAGGTTATTCACAGCTTGTTTTATTAGACGCTATCCATCCCTCTCGACGCTCAAAAACAGCCATTCGTAGGCTACAAGAATGGCAACGTAAGTTTACAGATTTAAATTTACTAAATCCACTAGGAAAAATTGAACCACCAGAATCCATAGAATGTCGGTTTGTAGGTTCTCCAATACCAGAAACAGCGACTACTAAAATGACCGATGAACAATGGCTTAAAGCTATTTCCAAATATGATTACAATGATGGATTTCAACGGACTGGGGAACTGACAGGAGGGGCGTTTCAGCTATCAAGTTTTTTGGAAAGTGAAGTTAAACATGAGCCAGCGCGTTTTGCTTCATTAATTTGGAAATTCCCAGATAATGCTAATTCATACTATTTTGATGCAGTTCTACGTGGTATTGCTGAAGTTGGGTTGGATGTTCAAAGTGCTTTTCTTGTTTGTCAGCGTTGTCATCAATTACCACAACGTCCATGTGGCAAATCAATTGCATGGCTGTTTAAAAAACGAGCTGACCTTATTTGGACAGAATCCGCTTTTGAGATTTTACTCTACTATGCACTAAACGACCCCAATCCAGAGCAGGAGCTTTGGCGTGTTAAAACTTCAGGTGGACAAAATTACTACGGTGGTGATATTTTGATGACTGGTATCAATTCTACACGAGGTAGTGCGGTAGATGCGATCGCTAAACTAATTTTTGCTGATAAGAATCGTGCTGCATATTTCCAAGCATCTATGGAACAGATAGTTAGAGATTCTTCTATTGCTGTTAGGTGTTGTGCTGCTGAAACACTGATAGCAATGCTGAATTATGATAGAGACTTATCGGTCAACCTTTTCTTAGAACTTAGTAAAACTGAAGATGAACTTTTAGGGACAAGTCCTGTTGAGCGTTTTCTTTATTACACATTGAACACACATTTTCAACAATTAGCGCCAATTCTTGAGCGAATGATTGTTTCTGATTTACCAGAAGTAGTGAAGGCTGGTGCTAGACAGGCCTGTTTATCATCCTTAATAATTGAGGAAGCACATTATTTTGCAAACCGTTGTCTTTCTGATACCGAACTACATCGTATTGCTGCTGCTGAAATATTCGTTGCTAATTTGAAAATATCTCATCACCGTCAATTCTGTGAAAACAGCTTAATTCAACTTTTCAATGATAATGATGAACAAGTTCGCCAAGAAGCTGCTAAATGTTTTTTTAGATTTGAAGGAGAGGAATTAGGTGCTTATTTCACTTTAATTGAGGCGTTTGTTAATAGCCGCGCTTTTGAAACTGATTGCAATCATTTAATTAATGCTCTTAAAGAAACAACAGCTAAACTGCCAGAAACAGTTTATCAAGTGTGTGAAAAATTTGTCAATTCTATCAGTTTCGCTGCTGATATTCATACTCGTAATTTTGGTAATGTAAGTAAAATCAGCGAATTATTAATACGTCTTTACGGTCAAAGCAAGGATAAAAGTTTACGTTCTCGTTGTCTTGATTTAATTGATAGTTTGCTTGAAGTAGAAGCTTATGAA
Organism: Anabaena sp. PCC 7108; assembly: GCF_000332135.1. Taxonomy (NCBI): domain Bacteria; kingdom Bacillati; phylum Cyanobacteriota; class Cyanophyceae; order Nostocales; family Nostocaceae; genus Anabaena; species Anabaena sp. PCC 7108. The sequence continues at coordinate 5,705,067 of NZ_KB235896.1, read as the reverse complement.
ATAACCCAAGCTTTACAAGAATTTGAAAGGTGATTTTTATGATTAATACTGCCCTCAAAAAATCACGTTCTTTAGTAATCAAAAATTAGATATTGTCAGAATACAATAGATATTCGCCTATGTTAAATTTTTCAAATCTTCTACTAATGATGCACCCTTAGCTAAGTCAGCAGCCACCAACTCTACAACCTGCCAAGATGGATTAGCGTTACGTAGGCGATCGCGAAGAAAGCGATCGCGTCTTCTATTTCCCCCTTGATGAAATGCTGCTCCATCTATATATATAGCTAGTCTGCGTTCGGGGATGGCAAAATCAGCCACAGAAATGGGATTACCCATCGGTACTGGTACTTGTTTTTGTGGATAAAACCCGTGTTTCTGAAATAATTGCAGAAATTTGAATTCTAGAGGTGAACCCACACCAGCTTCATAAGCTGTCAACCAAGGGAGAGGATCTTGGATATCGCCAGTTTCTAAAGGACGGGAAACAAGGGGGGCTTTCTCCAGTTCTGTTAAGGCTGGTATGGCTTGCGGCCAGTTGAGTAGTTCATGATACCTTTGATTTTGATAGGATTTTAGGCAACGGTAGCAAGCTGTCTCACATCTTGGATGTTGCAAATGTTCATTAGCCCTTTTTGCCACTAAATGAAACTCATTAGCTATACGCCGGAGATAGCCACTACCCCCTAAACTGGGGTCTATAAACGTTAGAGATACAAGATGATAACGCTTGTCTTTATCTTCAACTTGCCAAGGTCCCTCAAACTCAAAATCTATTTCCGAACCATCCAGCATATATTGATGCTGCATCCCAGCCTTAAGTGCATAACCGAGAGATAATCCCCAAGACTGCAAATCATCTTCTTCTATAGACTTAGGGACTGGAATTGTTAACCGCAGTATTTCCGCCTTACTTGCAGTGACAATTGCTAATGGTTGTGGTTTTTTCCCTGCTTGGGAACATTTTTCAGCATGACCGAAAGGATCTTCCTGACCAGATTTACGAGCTTTGCGCCGTCCTGAAGTAACTTGTTGTTGTAAGTCTGTATCTTGCAGCATCCGTCCGCAATCACTACATAATAAATAACCTTTAGCTTGCTCATGCAGCAGCGAAATACCCTCTTCTCGGTCTTTCTCTTTAGGAGGTAATCCTTCATTTATCCAGCGTACCTCTTCATCCCGACTCAGATGTAGTCCCCAGCCTGCGCCTACTGTCCATCTTGCTACAATCTGTCCATTCCACTGCGGGTAAGTTTTGACAAGACTACGAGTGGCATAGCGTTCTTCTTCATCAAGAATGGGACTTTCATCTCGTCGCGCTAAAAAGCCTGCAAACTCAGCAGATGGTAAGTTACGTCCTGGTGTACTGGTTTTACATCTAGGACAACAGGGTTCATCAGCATGATAGCGTAACTGGCAAGTATGACATAATCTATACAGCCAAGTTGCACTTTCGGTTCTGGGATTCCAAGGTGAGGAATTATCTAAACCAATGACTTTCCAGCGTTTGGTACGGGCAAATACTTGAGCATCAGGTTGAAATTGACCAATACCAAAGCGACGCGCTACGCTTACAGGGTCTTCTTCATGGTCATCGCCTAAAAGTCGCAATGCGGCGGGTTGAGTAGGAAATTCATAACCAGGAAGGATGCCAAATTCAGCAAATCTACGTAAAGGATATCCAGCGGAACGGTCATCTGCTTCACCTTGCTTTGCTTGTTTATCTGTTTGAATACCAAGGATACGGGCAATAAGTTGACCTGCACGAGTTCCGGCACGTTCACCTTGCAATTCTTGGGAGTAAGTATTTAAGGCGGTTCTTAGTTCTCCAACTTGTTTGGCTGTGCGATTGATGACATCCTGAATACTCTGGGGTAGACTTTGCAAATGCGATCGCAATGCGGTTTCATCTAGTTCCGCTTCAGTTAAAATACTACCTTCCCATGCGGACAAAGCTGTAGATATGGCTTGCTCAAATTGTGCCTGTACTCCAGCAATCAAAGCGTCTACTGCTGCTTGCTGAACTTCACCGACAGGAGAGACATAATCAACCATTTTACCTGCTAATCCAGGTTCGGCTGCACCAAAAGCGATCGCATTCAGATGGCGAAAGATCACATCTCGGTTGCCTAATGCTAAAGCTGGTGCTGGTACTTCCCCAGCAATCATTTCCCCTGGTTGGTCGTAAAAATACTGGTCATGGGGCGTACTGCGAGCATAACTGATGACTAAACCAATACGGGTACGTCTTCCCGCACGTCCTCCCCGTTGGGCATAATTATCTGGGCGGGGTGGTACATTCCGCAAAATTACTGCATCTAGTCCACCCACATCAATACCCATTTCCAAAGTAGGAGAACAAGCTAACACATTGACCTTTGATGTTGATGCCTGAGCTTTAAAGTCTTCTTCTAAATCTACACGCACATCATTAGGAATTTGGGCGGTATGTTCCCCAGCAACTAGGGGAATAAACTCTGGTGAGAGAATTCGCTTCACATAACGATTTTCCAACACATTGGACTCTCGCCAATGGATTAAATTACCATGACAGTGAGGACAAGGGTATTTTTCTCGTGTTCCTAACAAGGGGGTAGCACAAACTTGGCAACGATAACGCTGTTCTGCTGTAGCTAATTGCATTTGCAATATTTCGGCATTTATTTGCAACAAGCTGATTTTTTCTCGAAACCCGTATAATTCGGCTGCTACTAGGAAACTACCATTTTGTAGCCATTCCAGCAGTTCTATCATATTTTCTTCAGTAGGTTCTATGCCACCAAAGCCAGATAGTAGATGTTTGAGAATTCTTTCTAAACTGGGTCCTCTACCACCAGCTTTAGGTTTACGCCAATGGTTATTAACTTTGACACCATAAGGAACAGTAGCACTATCAAGGTAAGCCACAGGTTGTCCCCCTGAAAGAGCATAACCTTGGGGTTGCTTAATCCGGCGTTCCCACTCAGCAGCTAAAGTATATTTGGGACAACTGGGATGGGCTGGGTGATAACGAAGTAACTCACGGTTAAGACAGCCACGAGTGCGAATTTCATCAAGCAAGCAACGGCAAATATATTCTAAATGCTCTTGCGAAACACCAAGATATCTAGCAATGTCTGCGCCTTGTGTCTGCACATATTCATCTAGGCGATGGTACTTAATTTGCACTAAACCCAAATTCATTAAAGTGGCACGATATCCAGCAGTGATGGCGATTTCATCTAATAGGGGGGCTTCTTCCCAAGCGCGAATTCTTTCTTTAGCTTCATCTGTCAACCAAGCCTGAGAATTGGCGGGTGCATATTTGTTATCATGTTCGTCTATACCTATTTGCCCCAACAATTCCACAACGCGCTGCAAAGAAAGTATCCCTTGAGATTTTAATAGTTGCACTACTCGTCGCCGCATTCTGTCATAACGACTAGCAAAAACAATAAATCTGGCTTGGTGAGCAGCATCTTGGCGGCTGTCACTAAAAATTAGCAGCCTTTCTTTACCATCATATTCCGGTTGACCCCGGTTAGCAGTAGCTAAAGCTTCCACTAATCCCTCACTTAAAACTTTGACGGCGGCGGATGTTCCTAAAGCAACAGGGGTAATAACGTTGCGGCTACCTGCTGTACCGTTACAACATAAACAACGAGTCCGCGCTGGCGCAAGGGTAACGCGCCAGGAATATTCGTTGGCATCACTACTAAAGAACAGGGTACTTATATCAAAAGAACCGTGCAAGATGGGTCGTTTTTTCATCTGTTTGGGTTGCTTTTGGCTACTTTTAGCAGTGGGAGAGGGTGGTGCTAGTTCTTCATCGTCTTCTTCATTATCTGTATAACTATTTAAACGATTGGTATCATAAAGCATCCATTCTGGCTCATCCCCTGGGCTGGCACTAGGTTGCAGAGGTGCGGCTGTGGCTTCTCCGGCAAACCGCAGGTAATCTGCTCCACAATTACGGCATAGGTAGAGAGGAGCGGTTTGATAGCCACAATCACAACGTTCTTCACCCATTGGATAAAGTTTGCCGCAGGTGGGGTTAATGCAACGGTGGAATTGCCAGCCACCCCTAATCAGGCGATGAGCGCGGAGTTGCAAAGCGGCGGGAGTTCCTTCTGGTAAGGCTGCACCTACTAATAGAGCAGTTTTTATCTCAGTTTCTAGTTGTTGGTTGGTAAAGTGGGAATAAGTAGTTATTTCTTGTTTGACTTTTTCGACAATTTGTGATATGGATAAAGGGGAGCGAATCAGCCAGCGATTTAAATCCCACAGCAGCCGGGAATGATAGACGGCCTTGTTGATTGGTGTATTTGCAGGTTGTCCGCCTAAAGCACAAAGAGCAAGTCTAACAGCTTCTGCATTACTGACATCAACATTTGGGAGTGTAACTGGTTGGGAAGAATATACTGCTTCTAGGGGTATCTGAATTTCTGCCAATTCTTCACCAATTACCCGAATAGTAGAATTTATAGCACCAGATATTTTACTAAAAAATTCTTGAACGGCTTCATCCCTACGGCTAATTCTGTCAGCTTGAGATATTGGGTTTGCATCATGCAAGTTTTCTTTTTGAGACATTTCTGCATCTACACTTTTAATAGTGGCAGAAGTGCCAACGGGGATAAGTTGGGGATAGCGTTTTAATTGTATTTCTGGGGGAATGTTAACACACCAATCTTGTTTAGCATTAGCTAGATGAGTTTTGAGTCGTCTTACCAGTAAAGCAATGTTACTACCCAGAGTACCCCGATAAGTATGGACTTCATCAAGTACCAAAAAACGACAACGATGGTTAGCAAAGATATTTTCTCGATCTGCTGGACGAACTAACAAATATTCCAGCATCATATAATTAGTTAATAAAATATGTGGTGGGTTTTGGCGTAAAGCGTTACGTTGTAATTGAGAAGTACCCCGGTCATATTTAGCAACAGTAATAGCACCATCCCAACCAGAAGATTTCAAATATGTTTCAATACGTAATAGTTGGTCATTGGCGAGGGCATTCATCGGGTAAACTAAAATGGCGGTTAGTCCCGATTTTTTAAATTGAATAGCATCTTCAATAGCATTTTGAATAACTGGTAATAGGAAAGTTTCAGTTTTACCGCTACCTGTACCTGTAGTAACGACTAAGGGTGTAGCTGACTGACTCAGCAGGTGGGATATGGCTTGACTTTGGTGTAAGTAAGCAAACTGGCTTTTAGAACGTTGTTGCATTACTTGGGCTAGTTTGCCATCAATGGGTAATGAATGCCAAGGTGCGCCAGTTTTAAAAGGACGATGAGCTTGATAAAAGGGTTCTTGAGCTAAAAATAAAGGTTCGTCTAAGGCATTTTCTAAAGCTGCTTTTAATTGGGAGTCTTTAGCACGAAACTCTGTTAATAAATAATCACGATATTCAGCAATTACTTTATCTAAAGCTTTGATAGGATGGAGGGGGGAAAGAGGCTGGGGGGAAGAGGCAGGGAGCAGGGAGCAAGGAGCAGGGGAGGGGGGAGAATTGTTGGATAAGTTTTCTAAATTATCGTGATTGTTTTGAGGTTTTATATCTGGTGCAAGGTCTGATTCAACTAATGTAATTCCCTGGCTATCATTAAATCTGTCATTAATAAATTGCTGAAATTGTGCTGTTAATTTAGGGGTGAGGGTTTGTTGTTCTAGAACTTGGCTAAATTGGCTAAAATCCCAAGTTGGGGGAATGGCAGAAAATAAGGATGTGAGTTGTTCTGGAGTCAGGTTTTCTATGTCGGTGCAGTCGAGAAGAGCAATATTTTGTACTAAAACTGAACTGATGGCAGTTAGGGCGTTTTCTCCTTGTAAGATTAAATTTTGCAGTTGAAATGTAGGTTTATTCATAGATGTTAAGGTAGATTAATGACCCGACAGCAACACGACCAATTTGCGAAACAATATTTAGAAGAACTTCTGTCACCTTTGGGAAAAGTGGAAGTCAGTCGGGAAGTGACTGACGAAGTTCGTCAAGTGGATATTTTCTTTTCTCCCGAACCATCACCAGCAGTTAATCCTTTGTCTTTAGGGTTACTAGGTAGAATAGCTAGAAGTACGGCTTTGTTAGAGCCTTTTCGCAACCAACCAAGTAAAACTGAAGTGCGTAATTGTATCATAAAGCTTTTTTCTGTCTATGGGGAGTTGCAACGCAAAGCCAAACGGGAAAATACTTCTTTACCAGAGGGTAATTTACCAAGTTTATGGGTTTTCGCTCCTTCTGCTTCTACTGGTTTACTGGAGAGTTTTGGAGCTAAACTAGATTTAGATAATTGGCTACCAGGGGTATTTTTTCTGCCTTATGCTTTCAAAACGGCGATAGTGGCAATTAACCAGTTACCTGTCACTGATGAAACGCTTTTATGTAGGTTGTTAGGAAGAGGGAAGGTTCAACAAGAAGCGGTGAAAGAATTGGTTGCACTACCACCGGAAAACCCGTTGCGGCACAATATTCTAGAACTGGTTTTTAGTTGGCGTGTGAGTGTGCAAACTCAGGAAATATTAACAGAAGATGACCAGGAGTTAATTATGAACTTAACAGAAGCTTATCAAGAAGCTAGGGCTGAGGCTGTACAAGAAGGTGTACAGCAAGGACAGCGTTTAGTTTTGGAAAATTTGTTGAGGGCAAAATTTGGAAATTTGGATGATGAATTATCCAGAATTCTGGATAATCTGCTAAATTTACCAACTGAGGAATATACTCGTTTGTGTTTACAATTATCCCGTGAGGAGTTGTTAGCAAGATTCAATAATTAACTATTTTTAGCAGGTTGGGTTCAAGATACAACCCAATCTAAATTATATAATATTTTTTTGTCTGAATCAGGATGTCCAGGATTACAGGATTTACAGGATACAAATTGATTATTTTAACTTTTTTCTCCCTGCTATTTTTTGCGTCGGGTTTTCTTGGGTGGTTCGCTGGTGAGTTGAAATGTTCCATCTTCTGTGGAAACTTGGTTTTCCTTGGGAAGGGGTAATTCTATGACTGGTTGGGGTAGGTTTTCGTTGAGGGGAATATCCCAATAGGGATCATATTTTTGGGTAAATTCTTCTATTCCTATTGTTTGCAATGCGTCAAAATATGTAAGGCACAATTGCGGTGCTTTGGGGTAACTTTTGTGGCTGAATGTTGATAGAATATGGGCGTATTGTTGGCGGTTTAATCCATAAGCTTGGGCGACTACTGCATCAATGGCGGCGCGAATTTCCCAGCGTTCATCCTCAGTTGCTAAAACTGGAAAGGTAAAGGGAGGTTTGTTGGGTTCTCGCCATTCTTCGTTAAGTTGTTCACGCCATAGAGGTAAGTAACCAGTATGGTTACAGGTTAGGCGTAAGGCGGAATGAGAAAGGAAGGTTTTTGGTGCATCTGAAGGTACTGGATTTCTATTTACAATAAACAAATTTATATTAGCAGCTACCATCTGACGTAAGCAAAAATCAAATGGATATGAATTTACAAAAGTCAATAATAATAAAGCAACAAAATTAAGTCTGTTTTGCGGATATTGTTCAGCAAATAAAGAATTTCCAGAAAGCCAAGGTGGAGATACAAGACATAATACTCCTGTTCTTTCATTAGTTGAACTGGCTATTCGACGAATAGCAAGTCTAAAAAAAGCAGTTCGTTCAATAATTCTATTTATATCAGTTAGCTTGGAAAGTGCTACTAAATAGCGAGGGGCTTCATCCCAACAATCATCATATTGCCAGATAGTTTTACCCTCATATAATGGTATTAATTGATCTTGTAAAATTTTCTGACGTATATCTACTTTTCTTGGATCAAGATTAATTCCAATTTGTTCTTTTGTGTTAACTAAACGCCATGAATCATCTGTCATATCTAATTCACGACCTAATTTAATACCTAACTCATCACAAACTTTACCAAATGGTTCACCATTAGCAAAGCAAGTTTTAGCAACATCTAAATCTTTCTCTGAACGCAACTCTAACAAACTTAAATATTCACCTCCTGTTTTTTGAACAAAATCAAGGGTATAATGAAGCGATTTATGGTTATTACTTTCATCAAATAACCATTCATCATCATGAAGATAAAAAGCACAGGGGAACTCGCTTGTGATTCCTCCACGTTTGGCGATAATTACAGCAAATTTAAAACTGGCGTGAATTTCAAAAATTTTTCTTTTATTCTCAAATGAATAACAGCATTTAAACGCCATATTTTCAAAATAAAGTTTTCTAACACCAGTAGCACCTTCATTAGCATGAAAAGCTGAAGGAACAACAACACCAGTTAAACCGGAAGAAGCAAGTATTTTAGCATTCCGTTCCATAAAAGCTCGAAATGCGTCTTGTTTACCAATAGTTTTGTCACCGTCAATAATCGCAATTTGATATTCATAAATTGTTTTAAGCAATTTCTCTGTACTGCGAAATTCTCCAATATAAACATTATGTTTAGCTGCAATTTCAGGATCATTCAAAAGTCGTTTTTCTATTTCTGTACGTTCTCGCTTTGTGGGTGCTTCTAAAATATTAAAATCATAAGCAGCAAAAAATTCTTTATCTGCTGGTAACATTCTATCCCAAGGTGGATTGCCTAAAACCGCATCAAAACCGCGACGATTATCTAAACTCCCAGTGGGATAAAATACCTCAGCAAAAGCCAAATCATAAGGAAAAGCCGACACACATTTACCAGATACTAAAACCGCCAATAAATCCTCACGCTTTGAGGGGACACTCTCCACACCCAAACCCCGTGCAATCATTTCTAATAACTTAGGTTTATCCGCTAAATCTTCCGGTAAGTCTCCCGTTGTTCCCACAATATTGACTAAATTAGAATAATCAACATTGCCACTTTTATCACCCAACATTACCCCGCCAGCCCAAGCCGCCGCAACGATTTTAAAGGGTGCTAAAGCAATATCTAATTTTTGCTTGGCTGCTTGTTTAAATATTAAATCAGAAATATCAATACCAATAGTGGCTTCTAAATCTCGAATGTGTTTTAATGCTTCATTGATTGCTTGTTTAAACTGCTGATTGACATTTTGCCAAAGCAGTTTTTGGACATCATGTTGTGTCCCCGGTTCTTTCAATAAATGCTCAAAAAATGGACCAGTGAGGGAATCTCCCACTACCAACCGATGATCTAAAAATGTTAAAGGTAAACCTTCAGCATGAGATTCTAACCAGAGGGATAATTTAGCCAATTCTACTGCTAATGGATTCTTATCTACACCATAAAGACAATGCACTGCTACCAACCGCCGACAGATGGCTTTTGCTTCATCTTGAGAATAACCAGATTCTTCCCCCTCCGGTGCAGATGAAGGTAGATATTTAACTAATTTATCATCCGTATCTGGTAAATCAATTACTCTTTGACGGTAATTTTTGGACAGGAGAGACATTTTTGTAAACGTCTCTAAATCATTGTTGAATTTTGCTTGTTCTGCTTGTTTTTCTGCCTCGTTTGCTAACTCATCACACAAACGACAAGCTTCATATAATTTATCACCTAAAAACCGACAAGCTTCTACTAAAAAGTGTCCGCTTCCCATTGAAGGATCTAATACTTTTAATTTGAGAATTTCTCCAGGTTTGGGATCTTGTTGGGGGGAACGTTCATTAATTTGCGGTTCTAGAGTTTCTTTAACTAAAAACCGCACAAAAGAATGAGGTGTATAATAAGAACCACTGGCTTTTCTGCCTAAACCTACGCGCAAATAAAAACGGTTAGGGGGAATTTCTTCTATCCATTCAACTTTAGTTTTTTTACCGCGTTTTGGTGTTTCTTCTTCCTCTTCGTTTTCTATTTCTTCGTCGTCTTCTTCTATGTCTTGAGGAGTGAAGTCTTCACTACGAACTGGGCGATATTTTTCACCTTGAGAAATGGGTAATACTACTTCTAGTTTTTGTCGCCGTAAACGACACATTGGTTCTGTAGTAATTCCTGGTTCTAATTCTAATAATGCTTCATAAACTCGCCCTAAATCTTCCACGTTTAAAGGTCCATAATGTACCCGTTCCCGTGTTTTTGTACCGCGTTGGGCTGTTGTCCATAATAACTGGTCTAATAAATGAGCAATCGCTCTCTCTCCCCAAGTTAAACTAGATAAAATGGGTGTACTATCAACGCCAAACAATGCGCCACCCAAGGGTTTTACAGATAATTCGCTGCAAGAAAGTCCTTCTGCAAACATTTTAAAGAGCGATCGCATTCCAGATTCTAGCAAACTTCCTGTTTCCCAACCATCATCTAAGACATTTCTGGCATAACTCGCTAAGGCTGTACTGGGAGAAAAACTATTCCGCCATAAACTTGTGGAAGCAAAACTAAACGCCTGTGCTGTATTGTCGCTAGTTTCTAGTTTCAAGATAAACAGCAGTCGGTAAATAATAATTAACCCCTCTTTCCATAGCTGCTTCGCTAACCCCTCCCAACTTTCAGTATCCTCCAAAGATCCTTGGTTTGCTGGATGATCTAAAATCTCTTGTATAAAGCTTTCAACTGCACGCCGCGCCTGTACTCGCAGTTCCTTTGTTACCCGCGCTTGTTGTAACCGCGCTTTTTCCACCAAATCTGGTAACGCTTTTACCCCGCTAGGAGATGCTAAAGCTAACAACAGCAAAAAAGAATCAGGTAAATTGCGGTTACGCTTCCAATAGGGGTCAATAGCAATGGTAATTTGAGAATCTGGCCGTGCTGGATCAGAAATCAACAACCGTAATTCTACACCGTTTGTCAATAATCCCAACCGTTCGCCACAGGTGAGTAAAACCCGCTGGGCGCTGCGTAAATGACTATAACGATAAGCACTACCCCTCCGTGCTGGGGCATCTAAATCAATTTCAAAGTCAGTACACCAAACCCGTAACTTGGTTTTTCCATCCGCTGTGACTAATACTTCACCTCCAGACTCTAATCCTTCACGGGTTGAAACTTCCCCTGCTGATTCAATGTGGTCATATTCCAACAACTTCAGCAAGGGTGAAATTACATGATTTCTCACCCGCACTGCACCACCTCTAGTCGCCAATTCCCGCAATTTACGGCAATATGTCTGCCAAGTTGTTTGCAGTGTTTCCCCTTCTTTACCCGTATTTTTAGGTAAAAGTTTAGCTTTAGTTAGTTCTTTCTCTAACTCAAATCTAACAAAGGGTTCTGGTAGTGCTGGGCCAGTAAAAGTACAGTGTTGGAGAAATTCAAGTGCCATGTGTTATGTCGTGTTGAGCAGGGTGCAGGGTGCAGGGTGCAGGGTGCAGGGTGCAGGGTGCAGGGTGCAGGGTGCAGGGTGCAGGGAATAAATTCCCTGGCGGTTTTCTGTTGTAAGGGTTTAGCATTGCTAAACCCCTACTAACTAACTAACTAACTAACTGACTTCTGACTTCTACTCCAAAGCCTAATCAGGTATTAACATCAATACCCCTAATGGGATAATTTCTGGTGTAGACAGTGCTAATTTTGACTCTAATATTGCTAATCTTTGATGATAAATTCTTAGTCCTCCATCGGCTTCACTTCGCAGTTTCATCGGTTGATTACTATCTTTAGCAAATACCGCTAACCGTTTTACAGGTTCGGTTTCTGTCATCCAAGCTGGTGGTGCTGCCGATGGTACTAAAGTTTGCCCGTTTTGATCTGGAGTGTCTAATAAACTCAGTTGTACTCCGGTTTCCTCTTGTAATCCAGTAATTTCTTGACAGCGTTGTTGCAACCATTCAGTTTGACGCAATTTCTCTGTTTCTAATTCGTAGGTGCGTTCTTGAATCAATTTAGCAGCGATAGATTGCCAATTATTTTCTGCTATCTGTTGTCCTTGATTTTTGGCAGTTTCCCATCCCTGTTGAAAGTAATTTTGCCAAATATCTGTAGTTTTGACCGCCCGTTTTGGGTCTGCCAAGAATAGCCATTGGTCAGCTTGATCATAAAATTCTGTTTGGCCGTCAGATATAACTTTCACAGCCAACACTTGCTCAAATTCTGACCCAGCACGACTGGCCACCCGTCCCAAAAAGGTAAATAGTAAGGTTGGGTTAGGAACATCAGCTTTAACCACACTAGCACGGGTATCCTGACTATGGCGGTCAGCACCACCAAAGGATAAATTACGGACACGATCTAAAGCACGTCTGACTAGGGGATGGGCGCGACCTAAAAAGCCTACAGTGCGATTCTGGTCATCACGGGTAATATCTAAATTAGTCGTGAGGCGTAAACAACGAGTATTAGCATCATAACCGGGTAATTCGTCTAGTCCATAACTCCAATTTGTAGGAAGTATAACTGTAAAAATTTCTGGGTGTGGAGTTGGGCGAAAGTCCCCCCCATCTAGGAGAACAGCATCACGAACAAAACTAATTAAGTCTACCGCAAGAGTGCGATCGCCTTTGGCTTTGGCGGCATCAGCTTCTGTTAACCAGCGTTTTTGGGCATTCATCCCCAAATCTCCCAACCAGGTATGAGTGCGTGCTGCTTGCTGAAACCCTTTGAGAGAACGGTCTATTTCTTCTAGCAGTTCTCTAGTTGCTGTATCTGTACCTGCATTTTCATCAGCAGTGGTAAAATCTACTAATAGCGGTGTATCTTCGGCAAATAGTTTTTGGTCTTCTGCCATCAATCCTTGTAATAACCGCGCTGTTGAAGCATCAGTAGAAGTAGTTACTCCCAATGTATTGGGAACAAAGGTTAAACTAGCTCTTTGGCGTTCATACTTAGCAATTAATCGGAGTAAAATCCGTTCTTCAAAAGTACCGCGCAGAAATAAGTAACGCACTACTGGGTCAAATTCTTGTCCATAACGGTCAATACGTCCATTACGCTGTTCTAAACGATTAGGATTAAAGGGTAATTCTAAATGTATCAAGTGATGACAGCGTTGTTGGAGGTTTAAACCTTCGGCGGCTGTGTCTGTACTAACTAGCACTAAATCATTTTCTGTACGGAAACGATCAGTAATTTCTAATCGGACTTTATCACTATCATTACCACTCAGAGTTAGCACTTCACCAATATTTGCTTTTTGTAATTCTATTAAGGCGGCTCGTTGACTTGTAGTATATTCTGTATAAATTAGTACGTTTTCTTGGGGAATGCGTGAGCGAATTTCCTGCACTTCCTGAACTAATTGTTGTAACTTTGGATCTTGGATGATAGCAGCTTCAGCTAAGTCTACCAAGTTATCCAAGGCTGCTACGAAGTCAGAAATACGGGAGAGAGAGTATGATTCTGAACGTACCTCCCGCTGTAAATCTGCTAGTTGTTGGGCTAATTCTTCGGCTTCTAGGGCTGATTGCTCCTCTTCTTCTTCAAAACTAACAGCGCCAAAACGTTCTAATTTGCGGTAGTATTCCCGTAATGTCCGCAATCTTTGCCGACGGCTTTCTTGGGTTTCTGAACCTTCTGTCAGTAATTGTTGAAATCTCTCAGCTACGACGGTTAAGGTAGATTTACAGGCTGCTACTGTGGAGACACTGCGCTTGAGTAATGCCAGAAAAGCCAAAACATCACTGTAGCGTTTTTTCTGAAAAGCTCTACGTAATTCAGGGGCTAATAATTCTAAAAGACCCTGTTGTAAAGCTATATAATTTGGGTGTTCTATAGCGTCAGCAATTACGGGTTTTGGTTCAACAATCCTGTTTTTAAAGCGGTTGGGGATGTGGGATTTGAGACGACGGACAACATGAGAACGATAGCGATCGCCCCTTAAATTTCCTCTACCATCAACTAAGGAAAGGTCAAGCAGTTCACACAGAGAAGCAAACGAGCGATCATTGCCATCATGGGGAGTAGCAGTAAGTAACAACAGAGAATCACAACGACGCGCTAAAGCCTGTGCGAGTCGGCGACGTTGAGAATCTTCCTTATCTTCAATAGCACCCAAATCCATACAGTGATGGGCTTCATCTAGCACCACCATGTCATAACTAGCCCTCTCCAATAAATCAACGATCTTTTCCTGTTTCAGAAAATCAATAGAACCAATACCCAGGGGAATATGGTCAAAAGGATTAGCACCTAACTCTGTACTGCGCCTAATTTCTTCTAAAGAAGCTCGATTTACCTCATCCAGCCGTAAACCAAACCGTTCTGCCATTTCTAACTTCCACTGTTCTAATAGTGGACCAGCTGGACAGACAATTAAAATCCGGTGCGCTACTCGCCGCGCCATCAACTCAGTAATAATTAAACCTGCTTGAACGGTTTTCCCTAAACCTACCCCATCTGCCAATAACAACCGCACTCGACTCATCTTAATTGCCCGCAGTACGGGAACGAGTTGATAAGGTTCAAGGCAAAGACGACCAGGCTGAACTGCAAGTAAGACATCAGATCCCAGTGCTTGTTCCAACAAAAATGCTTGATGATAAACTAACCAATTACGTAAAGGGGCGGCACGATCTGGACGCAAATCACGAATTACTGGCTCTACAGATTCAAAAGGATAGAGAATATCAAATTCACTACCTCGTAATTCTCCCTCCAAGCACCGCAGACGGTAGAGAGTTTGTTGTCCTAATTGGGTAGTGCTAACCACTTCCCAGCGCATATTTCGCGCTTGGACTTCTGTTCCAGCCAGCAAGTTTGTCATGCTCGTTTTTTCATCCCTTCCATCCAGGAAATATAACAGAAAACCGTAGTAGCCAACTTAGCTTATCTTCGCATTTTTTGCGCGAGTAAAGCTGGAATGGAAAGCGCAGACAAAAGAACTACGTCAATCAACGAGATCAAGACAAGTTTTAAGTAATTGGACAAAAATATTTACAGTCATTGCGAGCGAAGCGAAGCAATCCCAGCCCTTGCGATTGCGTCATTCCACTGCGTTCCATTCGCAATGACATTGTGTAATTAATTCTGTCCTAGTACTTAACCAAATTTATCTGACTTCAAATTTAATGCAGCACTTCACAGAAGCACTGATTGGAGTAGAAATTGAATTTAGGAATAATCAATCAAAATGAAATACATCAAAAAGCCTACCACTTTACATCAAATGATGGTTTTTAAATAAGTCAATAACCTGTAAAAATACAACTGACACATTTAATAAAAATTGAAAATAAAATTCAACGGTAGTTAATCATAACTTAACTCAGATAAAAGGCAGTTTGCAGTTTATCTCTTTGATTACCAGAATATCTTCAAAATTGAAGCAAATCATTGCTTAATTTATGACTAGAAAAAGGAAAAAAATCACCGTGAATGAAAATGTGAATGAAAATGAACAGAATCAATCAAATGAAGATACTACACAAAATCGACAGGTAACAACAAATACTGAAACAGTAGAAAATAAAACTGATCCAACAGGAAGAATAGTAATTATCACAGGGGATAAAGGAGGTGTAGGTAAATCCACATTTGCAAGGGGATTGCTACATTTATATATCAACAAACAGTTAAAGTATTTAGCTTATGACTCAGATCATCGCAATGCCCAATTGTATAGACACTACGACTCAGCACAACCTGGAGTCAAGCTACTTGATATTTTTACAAGAGGTGGAGCAGATGACTTACTAATAGACTTAGAAAAAGAACTTCCCCCATTGGTATTAGTAGATTTACCAGCCCAGTCAGGTCTGTTTTTTGAGAATTTTGAGAAAGACTTGGGTGTATTTGATGCCGTCAAAGGCTTAGGATACAGAGTCACAATGGTGAGTGTACTATCTAGGGTAAAAGACTCAGTGAATATATTACGAATTCTTCACAAATACTGTGGCGATCGCGTTGATTATGTAGTTGTAAAAAATCTATTTCACGGTGAAGCTGATAAGTTTGAACGCTACGACAGTTCTGATACTCGCACTAAACTTTTAGATGCTGGTGCAGTAGAAATTAAAATGCCTGATTTGTTTTTCAAACCCTATGACTATATTGATGAAAAGAACTTGACTTTTAGTGAAGTTTTAGAAGATAAACAAGCCAACATTGTCATTAAATCTCGTGTTTCAGCTTGGTTGAAAGAATTTGAGCAAAGCGTGTTGAATGCTAATGAATTATTGGGGATAAAAGAAAATGCAGTCATCACAGATCAAGCCGCATAGCCAAAATAATCCAGGAATTATCCCCAATCCTAAACGACTAGTAATGACAGTTGGTGATGCTAGAGTAGGTAAGTCAACAACAGCACGTTTGTTGATAGAGATTTATCTAGAATCACAACTAAATCTCAGAGTTTATTACAGTGGTAATCGCAATAAGTTATATGCTTATCAGCTATTATTACCTATTGCTCAATTGCCCTTAACCCAAGGTGGTGCAGACCAATTATTAATTGATTTAGAGAGTTTTTCTGATGTGCAAGTAGCTTTAAGTGATTTACCCGGACAAAGTTTTGAAGAATTCCGAAAATTTGCGGAAGAAGTAATGCTGTGGGATGCAATTGCACAATTAAGTTATCGTATCACCTTTGTACATCCAATTTCTTATCGGAGAGATTGTACAGATTATCTACAAGAGCTTTTTAATTGTTATGGAAATAAAGCAGACTACATCATTATCAAAAATCTGTATTTTGGTGACGAATTTCCTTACTATGATGGTTCTGATATCCAACAGCGTATCCAAGCAAGTGAAAACAATGAATTATATTTGGGAAAGTTATGGAGAGATACTTATGAATTATTAGAATCTCTGGATTCACCTTATAACTATGCCCTCCAAAATTACGAAATAGATTCTATGAACCGTTCTCGTGTTTTTAATTGGATGGAAGAATTTAGTGGGCAAATTAAGAATAATAAACATATTGGAGAATTATTGGGTTTATTGAATATTACATCAACAGTGGATTTACAAAATCAATTAAATAGCGATTTTTAAGCTTTGTTGTAAATATTCAAAATCAGGAAAAAGTGGGAATAAAATTATGCGTATAAAAATCATAATTTAGAACAATTTTAGGATTTCCACCCAATTAATATGAAGCTGCATATAAGTAATCGGACAAAATTAATTACACAAACATCTGGACTAAAATTTTTGACTGATAGAGAATTGCTAAATAACCAATATGTAATTAATTCTGTCCATTTCAGCACAATAAAAAACTGACATATAGGAATCAGGTTTGATTACTATATCATCTCTATCAAGAAACATAAAAAAAGGAACATGAACTTATGAACACCTCTGTAGAAGCTTCTTTAGATACAACATTAGCAGGACAATCAGATCATTTTAAACAAAAAGTTCTCGATGTAGTGAGACGTTCTGGTATCAATCCTAAAGACCCATTGTTTTTGGTATTAAGTTCCCTGGGTAAATTTGAGGTCTTAATGGAAGACATTCCCGGTAAACTTAATACAGTAGTCGAAGGTTGGACAACAGAAATAGATGACAAACTCGATAAAGCATCAAGTGTAGCCATTGTTCAACAAAAAAGTGCGATCGCTAAAGCAGCATCAACCTTGTTGAGTAAAACTGAGCAAAAAAAATCTAGACCCGTCTTTAGTCCTTTAATAGCCGCTGCCCTGGTATTATCTGGTGTGTTTGGTGTCGTTATGCTGGCTGGTAATATAATTTTTATTTGGAAAGGTAGAGGGTTAACAGAACCAGTTCGCTTGACTGTAGAAGAACAAGAAACTTTGAATTGGGCTAAGTCAAAAGACGGAGAATTTGCTCGTCAAATTATGAAATGGAACGATTTTGACCTGAGTGTTTGTCGAGCCAAAAAAGCTCAATTGAAAGGCAGATGTATGATTTGGGTTGTGAATAATGACGAGCGACAACGTTATCTAGATCAATTAAATCAAAAATAAAAATCAAGCCGTTAAACTGATTTGATCCATTTCAGCACTATCTATCAGTCCCTCTACAATTGCTTTCGTAGCAGCTTGAGCGCGGTTTTGACAATCGAGTTTAGTTAGAATACGATGGACATGAGACCTCACAGTACCCACACTCAAAAAAAGTTTATTGGCAATTTGATTGTTTCTATCACCAATAGCAATCATTTGCAAAATCTCCAATTCCCTAGAACTAAGCGAATATTGCCGACAAACTCGTTTTATTTTCAAGCTGGGAGTCACAACTACTGATTGAGGTTGCAAATTTTGAATTAATATTTTAGCGATCGCAGAATCTAACCAATTTCCTCCTTTGTGTGTCACATAAATAGCTTCTGCTAACTTTTCTTTAGCTATCGTCCTTGTGCAATATGAATCTGTACCTGCTGCGAAAGCTTCTCTAACAGAGTCTTCCATAGCTTGAGCATTAAAAATCACTATTTTAGTGATTGATGATACTTGCTTAATTTGTTTTACGACTTCAATACCACTATCATCTTGAAGATGCAGATTAACAAGAGCTATGTGTGGAGTATAAGTTTTTATTAGTTTGAGTCCTTCTGATGCTGTTTCAGCTTCCCCACAAATCTCGATATCATGAGCAGCCGTAAGTAACACATTGATACCATATCTACTCAACTCATGGTCATCGATAATTACTGTTTTTATCATGTTGTTCACCTACTATGTTTGCGGTTTCTTCTGATTTGGCAGTATTAATGATGATATTTAGAAATGCTAACTTATCTATTAAGTTAGATAGATGACAAATATATTAATTTAATATTTTCTTAAGATTCACCTATAGAGTAAACTCTATGGGTGTGTTTAATAATTATCAAAAAGAAAAAATTTAAATAATTTCAATATCAAACTAAAGATAGAAAAACAACATCCAAAAGATTGAATTTTATTAAATTTCTCTAGGTAAGGCTAGATTAGCCCTCTATATCTTGGGTGCTATTTTTTTGAATGGCATTTACATAAAGATTAGAGAG
This sequence comes from Anabaena sp. PCC 7108, assembly GCF_000332135.1. Lineage (NCBI taxonomy): Bacteria > Bacillati > Cyanobacteriota > Cyanophyceae > Nostocales > Nostocaceae > Anabaena > Anabaena sp. PCC 7108. Next base: position 5,686,297 of record NZ_KB235896.1, on the reverse strand, counting down.
AAATTACCTAAGAAAAATCAATTTTTGTACCTTTACCTCCGCAGAACACAACAAAATACAGCCAAGTTATTTTGGGTATTTTAAAATACTGGGTATACTAATATAAAACCACAACGGGAGCAACGCGAAAAATTGAGATCAGGGTTTAGCTCGATTCTCAATAAAAACAAGTATTTCACTGCGATGCCTGCGGCGGGCGTAGCCATCGCACTATTAAAAAGGTGATTCATACCCCTAATTTTTAGCACCTCACACAATCGCGCTGCTCCCAATGGAACTTGACATCAAATTCCGGTTTATAAAATTTTTATACCTTTTTTATATCTTTTGGTAGTGGTACAATTAACAGCACAAGCTGTACTATTAATAATTAGCTTATGCTCTTATAGCTGGTTTGCTACTTTCTGCTAAAAATTTTACACTTGTGTTGATTATATCAGCAATATCTACTGGATCTAGGGTATAAATTCGTGCCATGACTTCCTTCTTAATTTGTTCAACAGGATATTTATTGCTGGTTGTAACAGTATTTAATGAGTTTTTGTCCAAATCAAAATTTTGAAGGTAAGTAGATAGAGATATATAACCTTCTAAGTATTGTTGCAGAGTTTCACTATCACCACCACTCAATTTTGCTAAACGCAAGAAATTTTTAGAGTCAGTTTCGGGAATGGCTTTACCTTTCAACCATCTATATACAGTTGAAAAATCAACACCGATTTCTACAGATAAAGTTGTTTGAGTCCAGCCTTCTTTTAATAAATGTTCAATTAACTCGACTAATCGTTTATGACGTTTTTGCATAGTAGAAAACCTGGTTCTACCAGTTATAAAATTTACTTTTGCTTTTTCAACAAGTACAACAGTTTATTTTTATCGCACGTTTTACTTAATTGATAGGATTGGTGAAGACAAATAATGTTCTAATCAAACAGGTAACAGGTAAATCATTATAAGAACACGATATGTTTCTTTCATCCCTAACAGGTGTTGTAAGTAAATAAGCGATAAAAAATATGACAAACCTAACCCTCCGACTCCTTGAAAAGGCAGTGAAAGCTCCTTATATCACAAGATAAAGGTTTGAAGAGAGGTTTTTTATTAAATTGTGCCTAACTACTCAATTCTAGTTGGGCTGTTCCTAAGAAATACATTTTATCACCCTTATTAGGTAAGAAGTTAAAATTTTGTATTAGCTCAATAATTTGGGAAGAACTACCGTATCGGTAACGATTTTGCGTCTTTTGAGGTTTTTCTTGAGCTATTTACCCATTAGCTATTCGCTCTCTTCACCTATCTTCAACAATAAATCAAGGGGTTCAACAATTTTAAAGGGGGGAGTGAACAATCATTTTTGCCCTAAATTATTGAGCAATTACGAAATTTTCCATACTTTCCGTACTTATCCCTCTTCGGTCAAAGTAGGGTAAAACCTTAATTCTTCGTTGGCTAAAATAACGCAACTTCATTAATTTATCTAATGTTGATAAAAGAGGATTATGGCAGTGTGCGATTGAGTGAATAAAGACAAATCCTTTGTCAGTAAATATTATAGTATATATAAGCATATTTTATCAAACTCCAGTCCGCTATATGAAAACTTGAACTGCATCGACTAGAAATGGTTATTGCATCTGTTTTAGTGGGAGACCTAGTGCCATCTTAGTCAACATCAATTGTTAAGAAATTATAAATTTAGATGCAACTTATATTGCGCTGTGCAAGATTATTAATATTGCAGGGGGCAAGTAACAAAATCTACTTGAGAAAGCATCTGTCAATAAACAAGGTGTTATCACTCTCAAATCTAAAGTTATGACGTACACAATAGACTTAAATCGAGTCTCTATGAATGGAGGAGAGAACCAAGCAGGGTTATCTTCTAATTCTACCATCTTTTTGGATACACAAAATCTTACTGTTGCCGAAGATATTGATCCAATGGAGACGAACTCTGAACAAAATCAGGCAGCTAATCAATACCTATCAAACAGCGCGGATCATCTGAATGAAGGTGATAGCCTGCGTGGCGAAGCCATAACAGTCGAACTAGGTAGATTAGAGGACAGAATTGAAAAGGGTTTAAGAGCTTTTTGGGACATCGGACAATCTTTGGGCCAAATTCGAGATAAACAGCTTTATCGGCAAAGTTACAAAACCTTTGATGAATATTGCCTGAACCGTTGGGAAATGTCCCGACGGTCTGCTTATCGCTTGATACAAGCTGCATTGGTTTATGAAAATGTGACCCGTGGATCACAAAGTTTTGTAAATGTGACCCATGGATCACAAAATCAAATTCTGCCTACGAACGAACGCCAAATCAGACCTTTAGTAACACTACCCCCAGAAAAACAACGCGAAGCTTGGGCTAAAGCAGTTTCTACAGCCCCCAATGGAAAAGTTACAGCTGATCATGTTGCCCAAGTAGCCAGAGAGTACCATCGTGAGAACTCAGCAAATAAATCTAGGCAAAAGCACTCTTTTGAGCAACAACAGCAATCAACTGATAATTCTGAGCAATCATTAAACCGTAGTTGCTGGAATTGCCGTCATTCTAGTCAAGAGTTGATAAAAGATGATCACCAAAGTTTTTATTGCGATCGCCTGGGTAAATTAAGCTTTGTTGAGAAAGACGGCAACCAACGTGGTGCAGAATGCGAATACTGGACTTACCGCTTTGGAGAATCTTCTCAAGTCAGAAAAAATGTAATTCCATTACGAGAAACCTTTAACCTGACTTTACAACTTCCAGCACAGTTACAACCTCTGCTCCAAGATGCTGCTAAAGATTCAGGTTTAACTGTTATGGACTGGTTGACAAAACTGGTAGAAGAAAAGCTTTCACACGAGAATGAAAAGCAAAATACAGATATTGATGAAAATTTCGTAGGTACTGTAGTTTCAGAAGTGGCTTAATATTCAGGATTTTAAGCCAAGAGACAATATCTGAGGCAGATAGAAGTGAAAATTCAAATAAAAACCCTTGATAGCTTGAATGGCGTAGCCATAGCTTAACCAAGATTAATTAAGATTAATTGTTGCAAGAGGCTTATAAGTAGCAGGTTTTAAAAAAGTAGCAATTCATTAATAAATAACAAATTTAAAGGTATATGGGTTTTCCTTGTATGCCTATAAATCTTGTGCTTATGAAAATCAACATTTCTGAATTTTAACAGTATCTACAGCGAAATGAAACTTCTAATCAGGTCAACATTTGGTAATTTGGGGGAGGACAGTTTTGGTGTCAGTAAGAGAGAATAATAGAAGATATCCAAAACCTGAATTATCAGGTTATCAATTAGCAATACCTTACCCAGCAGATGCTACACGCAAAACTGGAACTGGCGCTATTGCTAATCCACAAATACCAGTAGCTACTAAACGATTTAGGAAAGCTAAAAACCTTCCTTTCACAGAACAACCGCTATTTATAAACAACAACTACGAGATGACAGCAACAAGTGCGCCAATTATTAGTGCTACCCAAGCATACCTTAAACAACCTGATTGGAATAAATATAGTGATGGCAAGCTTTACTTCTCAAAAGAATTTGGTAAAGGTCGTTATATCGAGTTCTACATACTTCACCAACAAGCACATCAACCACAATATATCTTGGATGGTGCGGAACACCAAATCCTGGAAAAGTACGGTGTAATGGCTGCTAGATTACACGCAGTATTTGCTACTTATGCTACACAACAAAAAGAACCTTGGAAACAGCCTTTTATCCTGCGTGGTTCAGAATTAATTAAGACGCTGCAAATATATAAAAGTAAAAAACTCAGTAAATCACAAAAACTCAAAGCTATAGCAGATTTGGCTATGGTAGTTGGTACTTTAGGAGCGGTAATTCAATGGTACGAAGGCGATTTAAATCTTAGTATTAAAGAACGTTGTTTACTGTGGATGGTAAGTGTACAGGAATATAGTCAACCGAATTTATTTCAAGAACCAGAAGATTTATTAGAAGTTATCATTCGTGTACAGCCTGGACTTTGGACTTATAATTTTCTCAATGCTGAAGGAGAAAAAGCAAAAACTGCACTCTATCAATGTGGGTTTATGCCTAAGCAAGTCTTTGATTTAGATACACATAAACATAAACTAGCTTTTGAACTTGCTTTATATATTATTCAAAATAATCGCGCTCATAAAAATGGTACTTACACAATTCATAATTTATTGAGTAATATCTTACCAGGTTCTCAAATTGAAAAAGCAGTCAGTGATTATCGGTATGGTTGGCGATTGAGAGAAGATTTAGAAGAAGCTTTTCTGCTATTAAAAGATAAAGTTAATATGACGATTGAGTTTGATGATCAAACCTACCCAATGTGGTTAAGACCTTTGTGGGCAATACCAGATGAAATAGCTCATTTATCACCTCAAGAAAGAAATCAAAAGTTACTAGGAAAAAAAAAGTTACCAGATAATTATATTCAAAATATTTTATTACCTGCTAAGTTAAATTTTAAGTTACCACCTTCACAGATAAATAATAAGGAATCAGTAAAAAATCAAAAAAATACAAAATCTAATCAAGCTGGTGTAAAAATACAAAATCCGGTTGATGTTGTCATAAATAATTCTAGCGTAGCTAAAACTTCATTAGCAAGTAATGGTAAAGTAACAGTTACTTCCATAACTGTTATCAATAAAATAACTGGCAGCTTGGTTAAAGAAATGAGAACAGCTAAAAAAATAAGTCAAAGAGACTTTGCTAATGCTGTAGGTATGAGTCAAAGCTGGGTCAGGGATATTGAGACTAAGGGTAAGGATGCACCTATTCCTGAAAAGTATACTGCTATAATTAAAGAGATTTTAAATTTTAGATAAGCTATTGAAAATTATGAGGTAATAGGAATGGCTTATAGGGATTCTAGAAATCCATCTATGAACATCTATAAATATTAACTATTCATTGCTTTTAATACTCGTTTGATTTGCTCAGATGCGTCTATTTGTTCAGGACTCCAAAGATATATTGCTTTGTTAAAATGTTCTTCAATTTTAGCTTTATTTCCTATTTTTTGATAGGTTAATGCTAGTTGAAAGTAGGCTTCTGCTAAATCACACTTTGCACCTATTTTTTCTAATATTTCGATTGATTCTTGATGATAGATAAGGGCTGTTTCAATTTCGTTTTGGATGCGATAAAGTTCAGCTAAACCTGTTAATGCTTTTGCTTTTACTTGAGGATAGTTACTATTTTTAGAATATATAATTGCTTGATTACATAAATTAAAAGATTTTTGAACTTCACCTAATGTTTTATATGCTAAAGATAAATAAATATAGCTATATCCTCTCGTCCAAGGAGTCATTCTGTAAACAGCATTAATTTCTTTATATGCTTTATCAACAAAATAACTAGAAGATTTTAAATCATTTTTTAATGAATTTAATAAAGCTAAACAAAAATAACCTACCCAAATCATTTCTTGTTTTTGTCTATCTTCTTCAAATTTATAAACTGATTCAATTTTATTCATATAATCAGCAAATATCTCAATTGATTTATCTATTAAAAATAAATCTAAATAACAAAGTCCTAAATTCAGTAGAGAAATTATAGTGAAAATATTATAATTATGCCTTATTGCAGTTTTCTTACCCTGATCAAAATATTTGATAGCTTCATGTATGTCGCCAGATAACCAATAAAAACTACCTGCTGCATTGTACAACTCACTTACATATTTTTTTTCATCAATATTATCAATTTTAAGAATTAGTTGGATCATTTGATTCATTTTATTGAGTAATCCAATTCTATAAAAAGCCCTACTAAGAGTTTCAAAATTACCAAAATTACTCCCTCTTTCTTGACAAAGAGTATAAGATAATTTTTCAATATTATTAATTTGCAAGTAGTGAAAACTTGCTTCAAAAGCAGTTAAAGCATCTTTGGCATTTTCAATAATTTCAACACTTTCAGTCCAAAATTCTGCTGCTTCTGTATTTGCTTTTTCCCAATCTTCATTATTTCTCAATCTTTCTATCGCTTCTTTGCGAATTACAGGATGTAACGAATACTCATCATTATTGAATTCAACTAAAGCACGTTCTTTCAAAATTTTAATAATTCTTTTATGCTGATTTTTTACTACATCCCAAATTAAACAGAATACACCTTTTTCTGGTACAGTTGAAACATATTCATCTTGATAACGATAACATCCCATCCGACAAAGCAAATTATAAGCATCAAGATTAATATGAGCTAATCTTTCAAATTGTTCCTTAATTAAATTAGCTACCGCAGTTTCAACTTCTAAATTTTCGTCGGTTTTATTTTCTTGCCAATAAGCAATAATATCTCCATTAAAATCATTTATAATGGGATTACATAATACTTTCATAGCCAAAGCATTACCACCATAGACTTTGTGAATTTCAGTTAATATGGGAGTATCTGGGTTAATTTCTTGATGATGCCAATATTCAGACCATGCTTCTAAATTTAAACTGGGCAGTTTATACAGGATAATGTCCAAACCCTCACAAAGACGCTCACGACTGGTAATAAGAGTAATAGATTTAATGCTAGAATCTGTTAAAATTCGCAACAATTCTACATAACTACGATGCTGTTCAATAAACTTACCAGAAGCATCTAAAGCAGGTTCGAGGTTATCTATTAAAATGCCTATTTCCTGTGTTTGGAGTTTTTGTTTTAATTGCTGTAAAGATGCCATTAACTCCTTTCCGGGTTCTTCTCCTAATTTACGCAAATTAAATTCTAAAAGATTTTCTATTGAGGCAATATCTTTTATTTCTTTACCAATAGGAAATTCTAAGACTGTTTTAAACTTACTTTGTAGATATTTACTGGCTAAAATAGTTTTACCAGTTCCTCCAGGTGCGATGATTTGGATAATTTTTGCACCTTTGTTGATGAGGTTGTTAAGATGTGCGATATCGTCGTTACGTCCCACGAAATTAGGATCATATTCCGTAGAACAAGCCTCTTGCTTATTAGATGTAGATGTATGAGAGGGCAAAATACTGTCACTAGCCTGATTTTGGCTTTCTGTAACCGTTGGTTTATGTAGTAAATCAGGCTTGTATTGAGCAAATAAGGCCATTAAATTGGCTCGTTGTGAAGTTCGATCATCATCAAAACCATTTTTTAAGCCGAAGTCTTGACAAATCTTTCTAATATGTTGCCTTACGGTAGTTTCAGCGATAACTAAGGATTTAGCGATCGCCTGATCAGTGTTACCAGCTAAAAAAAGCTCTAAAACCTCTCTACGTCTTGGTTTTAGCTGTTGCAATGCTGTTTCAAATCTCTGTTTAGTCATCCGTAAACAAATGTTTATCTAGCTTGTTTATCAAGACTAACACCTGTGTGTAGCAGTGTTTACGGCTTATATATCAAACTTTTAGATATAGAACCCATTTGGTATCTACCCTGTAAATCTGAAAAGAAGGGGATTTAACTAAGTCAGCCACTTTTGCCCAAAGCCGCTAACAGTGTTTCATAAAAGATCCCAAATGGGTTCTACAAGATAAATGAATAAACTAATGTAGGAAAAAATCTCATGAAAACACAAACTCTTGAGCGAACAGCAAAACCTTTTACCCTAAATTTCGTAGAACCCGTCGCTCCAGCATTGTATGATGAAGCAATTAAAGGTTCAGAGATACTAAAACAGTCCTATGATCCTAAAACTCAAACATCGAATATTCCTATCTACGCTGGTACTTCATTAACATATAGTAATACAGGTTCTAACTGGGTTCAGGCTAGAGATGATTCAAAGGAAAGTGATACTTAAAGCTGAAATTAGCAATATGCTAAAACCATGATTAAGGCTCAATATCAAATAAGATAATAATACAGTACGATAGGAGTAAATATATTCTATCGTACTGCAATATTTTTATATTTGTAACGCCTTTATTAACAATGTTCTCTAATGGTTCAAAGCCAGATTTCAATACCAAATACAGTTAATTGATCAAAATACCTAATTCATCACTAGAAAATGAGCTTGCAAAATATGATATTAATTTTTACGAACAAACAGGATACACATACTGACGAAGTTATCAAAAATCTACATCAAAGAAACATTGAAGTATTTCGATTAAATTCAGAAGATTTGCTTTGTAAATATAAGGTAAATCTTTACATTGATGAAAATGGTTTATGGGATGGAGAGATTACTGACGAACTAAGCAGAATATTAAATTTATCAAAACTAAAAGTAGCATGGTTAAGAAAACCTGAATTTACTTTTTTTGGGAAAATGGCTGAATCTTCAGAAGAAGATTTTATGGTTTCAGAAACAAAAGCTTTTATCAATATACTGTACTCGCTACCTAACATAACATGGATAAATGATCCATTTGTAGCAAATAAAGCTAAAGTTAAGTTTCAACAACTTTTACTGGCTAATAAATACGGTGTGAAAATTCCTAAAACACTCATAACAACACAGCCAGAAATTGCCAAAGAGTTTTTTGTCGAGTGTGGAGAAGAGGTCTTAATTAAAACCATTTATACGGGAAATGTGACAATCAATGGTATTAATCAAGGAATACCATCAAGAAAGATTGGCAAAGATGATTTTTATGAATTTTATCAAAGTATTGCTTTATCACCTACTCAACTACAAGAATATGTGGAAAAAGCCTTTGAATTAAGAATTACAGTTATTGGAGAAAAGGTATTTGCAGTCAAAATTGATTCACAAGCAAATGAAGAGACAAAAATAGACTGGAGATTACATACTAAAATGAATCCCCATTCTATTTTTACGTTGCCTTCAAACATAGAAAATTTCTGCATCGAATTTTTAAAAGAGCAAAAACTCTTATATGGGGCTATGGATTTTATTGTTACACCAAAAAATGAATATGTTTTTTTAGAAAATAATCCTTTTGGTCAATATCTTTGGCTAGAAATAGAAACACAAATACCATTAACAGAAGAGATTTGTAATTTATTAATAAACTATCTTGATAGTTGATTAACATTTTTGGTTCTACCGAATCCCTACCTAAAATTCCTAATATTACGTTTAAAAATAAAAACTTTTCGCCCTTATTTATTCTCAATAAGGGCGATTTTCGACTACTTAATAACTCCCCCTCAAGGAATTACCACTAACACCACAGTGAGGAGCGATCGCTAAATCCCCCCACTTGTGATAAACATCCAGCTTATTGATAATAATAAAGTTTAAAACCATTGATATTACGTTAAAAAATACAAACTACTCGCCCTTATTGAGAATAAAAAAGGGCAATTTTCGACTACTCAATAACTCCCCCTCAAGGAACTATCACCAACACCACAGTGAGGAGCGATCGCTAAATCCCCCACTTGCGATAAACATAGAGCTTATTGACAATAATAAAGCCTAAAACTATTGATATTAGGTTAAAAAATAAAAACTGCTCGCCCTTATTGAGAATAAAAAAGGGCAATTTTCGACTACTCACTAACTCCCCCCGTTGTGATAATTAACTCCCCCCCTTGTGATAATTGATTTTCATGAAACCCTTACCCAATAAAGCTTTAACCCCCTAACCACCAAAATCACCTAAAAATTGCACATTATATAGATATGTCCGAAAAAAAACTACTCAAAACCGGGTTGTATGCTAGTCAGAACATCTATGCCAACCCTGCGGGGACTACTCACCTGGTTTTGAGTGCGCTGCCATGAAACGTCAATACACCACCAAACGCAATCCTTGTCCTATCTGTGGCAACCATCACGGTTGCGCTATTCGCCCAGATAATCTAATTGAGTGCCTACGGAGTTTCAGCCAACATGATGCCCCGGCTGGTTATCGCTTTATCAAGCCCCTGCGTAACGATATGGGCGGTTTATTTGTTCTAGATGACCAAAATAATGCCCAAAACCAGGATAAACCTCTGTATTCGCCCCAAAAACGGGCTGACAGTAGACAAACAAACAGGGGTTTGAGTATTGAGGAACGCGATCGCCAAAACCGATTACTTTTAAACTCCACAGTGAGTAGTTTGGGTACTCAACATATCTCCCATCTCCAAGAACAACGACAGTTGACTATTCAAGAGATTAACTGGCTCAAAGACTTAGGCTGGGTGAGAAGCTGGGAACCTGGAGCTTATTCCCCAGCGGGTGTAACGTCGGCTCTTACAGGTATTTCACCTGAAGGTAAACTATTAGGGAGAGAAGGAATTGCGATCGCAGCCCTTGACCCCAATTTTCAAATCACCGGCTTTCAAATTGCCACCTTGCGAACTCAACCCAAATACATTTGGTTGAGTAGTGCCTACCAGGGGGGAAGCGGACCCCAATTACCAAATGGTGAACTACCTCTGTTTTGCTGGAAACATCCAAACGCCAAAAAGGTGAAAGTAGTAATTCTCTGCGAAGGCGCACTCAAATCTCTACTCACCGCCGTGTCTTTGTGGCGTTCTGGGCAAACTGATATTGCAGTGATTGGTACAGCATCTGCCGCACGCTATGGTCAACAAACCCTCAAAGATTACCTCAAGCGGTTACGTCCCCAAGAAATTCGGCTGATGCCTGATGCTGGTGCAATACTCAATCCCCACATTGCCAAAGCCAACGAAGATACTCTGCAACAGTGCCGTAAATTGAGATATTCTCTATCTGTGGGTGACTGGGGACAACTGGAAACCAAAGAGCAATTAGACATTGACGAATTACTGTCCGTAGGTCGGCAAGATGAGATTAAACTAATTAGCACTGCTGCTTACCTGAATCGCCATCATATCCATCAGCAAATCAGAAAACTACTCAAACAAGGTTCATTCCAGTTGGTGCAGGATAAGCTAATTACGCTAAAACCCGCTACCAACTCTACAGACAATTTAGATTTAATTCAGCAGTATGCAAAAGGCGTTGAATACTGCCGTAAAGGTGGATATCAGGTGGTGGTGAGTTGGCATGATGAAACGATGCTTTCTCTTGAAAACGCTCCGCAAACGGTCAGCGCAACCATAACACCAGAAGAGTTTTTTGCTGGATGTTCAGAACAAGTACAAAAATCCCTAGCTCAGATAGACCGAGAATGGGGAATGCTCTACAACCTCAAGCTCTGGTTTGGACGGATGATGGAGCGTTATCGTCCCAAGAAAGGTTTTTCGGGAGTATCGGATAGATACGAACCACAGAGGCACAGAGAACACGAAGAGAGAAGAGACAAGGTTGAGAGGTTTGATGCTGCTTCACAAGGTGATGGTGTTGTCAAGGGTGATTTTTCTGTCTCATCCGGTCGGTTAAATGCAGATCATGATGGTTTCGGTGGGAGAACCACAAATAGGGGAACAGAGAATAGGGAAAACGGAAAAACAGAACTTTCCACAGATGGGGAAGTTATCAAAAATCAACCAGACTTAATACCACAAGAGGAAAGACAGCTACTTTCCCATGAGGGAGTTATCAAAAATCAATTTGACTCCATATCACAACCTGATAAAAAACAACTGCTTTCGGAAGATGGGCAAAGTTTATCCTCACCCATTGCACCGTGCAAGGTGATTGAGTACAAACCTGGAAAGTTCCCCAAATATGGCACTTTACAACAACCACCGAAAATTATCTTCAAAAAAGGTCAGCGTTTGCAAGTGTACGCTGAAGCTATTGCAGCCGGGTGGAAGCACATTTTAGATAAAAGTCCCACTGGTACATTTAAAAGCCATGATGCAGGAACAGCTTTACCAAAAGCTTTGGGAGTAGAAAAGTTATGGTACTTTACCAGTCATGCTCGCAATGTGAGTACAGAAACAATTGAACGCAATTATGAATATCTGGATGTACGTAATTCAGGTATGGTTTGGGATACTACCCCAAACGGTAAACGTTACCTAAGATGGCCTAAGCAGGGAGAAACACCAGATACAAAAGGTAATTGTCATCGTAGTCAAATTTTTAATGTTTTACGCAGCAAGAATTTAGACTCTATTGAAGGTGCAGAAAATCCTATTTGCGCTACTTGTCACTTACTAGAAGCTTGTCGTGGTGTTGCTGGAGCAGGTTTTGGACATCGGTATTTGAGAAAAGAGACTTTCAAGAGCGATCGCATTCGTTGTCATCCTGATAGCGCACCCCAACCAGAAGATTTCGACTGGTCAACTAGCGGTATTTTCTGGGATGAAGTTATGCAAACTGTACAACCAGTTAATACTATCACTGCCAATTTACGGGACATTGACCGAGTAATGGCAGAGTTAATGACTAATTCTCCTGAAATCAGTCTGCAATTACAACCAATGTGGGCAATTTTAAGACAATGTATAACAGGAGATATTCAACAACCTTACTACGGTTGGAATGATGCTGATGTCCGAAGAATTTTGGGTAAACCACCTGAAAATTTAGATGCAATTATCACAAAAGCGATAGAAGTTTTACAACCAGATTTATTACCAATCTTTAACTCCACCAGCAAGTATGGAATAGATTTAGGTGATTTACCAAAGAAGATGCGAAAACAGTTTGGTAATCCCATCTCTGAATTAGTGGAGAAAATTCAAGTAGAGATAATAGTTAACTGGTTTATACCGTTTTTACAAGTTTGGGGTAAACAAATTCCTGGTACAATTCGCATTGAATATGGAAAGCTAAGTATTACAACTCGTAACTCACGTCATAGTGCGATTAGTCAATCAACAAAATGGAATGTTTACTTAGACGCTACCACCAAACCTGAGTACATAGCTTGGTGGTTTGATATTAACCCACAGGAAATTTTAACTATAGAGCAAGAAATAACCAAAGCCAACAATTTACAAATTATCCAAATCACCGGATTAGGACAAGTTTCTAAAAATCGTTCTTCCTACTGTCAAGAAAGAGTAACCACACTGCGACAAGAATTATTATCTCATCACGGTAACATCAAATTTATTGACTTTGTAAAATGCTGTGAAACTAAAGATGGTGGTTGGTTTAGAGATAGTCGTGGTTCTAACGATTTCCAGGAAATTACAGCTTTAGCGACTTTTGGAATTCCCTATCAGAATATCGGTCATTTAGAAACATTATATCTAACTTTAAAATCCAGTCAGGACAAAGGTGACTATCAGTTAGATGATTTGGAAATAAATGCTAACAGTAGTAATAACTTGTTAGAACACTCAGAAATAAATCAAGAGTTACAAAATTTTATTGACTGGGTTACACAATCTGAAATTATCCAAGCTATCGGCAGATTAAGAGTAAATAATCGCCCAGAATCAGAACTTTATTTTTACTTCTGTGCTGATTACGATTTAAGCTTTTTAGAATATGAATTCAAATGTGTGCAAGCAGCAGAAATTACGATTGAAGCTGGTTGTAAGGATGAGAAATCTTGGTGGAAAATTCAAGCCGCAGTTAAAGAACTTTGGTTACAGGAACAAAAGATTACTCAACCAGTTGTAGCCGCAGTTTCTGGTATTAGTCAGGGTTATGTTTCCAAGTTAGCAACTGAGTTTGGAGGAGGTTGGAAACAATGGTTAAAAATATTCCTTTCTCTATTAAATAGTAATAATAGTAAAAGGAATAATTTGGATGATATAAGTGATTTTTTAAAAGAGGAATTGGAAATGACAGATATAGATTTTAGTCTGCAAGATTTGGAGACGAAATCTAATCACGAAATACTTAATAAAGTATTTGAGATAGATAAACATTTAAATGATACTGATTGGCAGTATTTTTTAGATAAAATGCCAATTAAATCGCAGTCTAAAATTATCGCTGCTTTACTTTCAATATTGCCTAAATGTTGGTTTCAGGAATTGATAGAAGTTGATTATTTGTTTCCTGGGTAGCATCCTAAGTGTGTAAGTTTATTTTTATCTAATAAAAAAACTATCCAGGTTTTATATAATTAATTGTATCCCTTACGAAAACCGGAGGCATTATCGTAAAGGATGCACGTGCATAGCGTGCTGTAGGCTTTTACACAAATGGAAGAGAGTTTTTGGTGTGGCTACGTTTATTTTTTTCAAAATTGGGATGCTCCCGTTCTCTGTTTCCTAACCCAACAGATATAATAACTATATCTCTAACGAGTAGTGAAACTCACAAATAGAAATGATATGAGTCATTTTTTTAATGAACTGTCAACAGTTAAATATTTATAGGAATTCAGTTTGATTCCTGATAGTGTTCACGTTCGTGGAGTGTGGTGTAAGCCATAATTTTCGTGAAGACAGGAAACAAGGAATCAAGATGTACCTAGTTTCGCCAAAATTAAATAGGAGTCCTATATGTTAAATTACAATACATTACATTGTTTACCTTCTTCAGCAGAATTACCAGATTCAGACGATACCCCAGTGGATAACGAACTACAAATTTTAATTCCCAACTTATTATTAGCCATCCTAGTCAATATTTGGCAAAAGCGAGATGACTGGTTTTTTGGTATTAATATGGGAGTTTATTATGCAGGAAGTAAACCTGCTATAGTCCCAGATGCGTTTTTAAGTTTGGGAGTAGAACGCTTTGTTGGTGAAAATGGACGTTCTAGTTATGTACTTTGGGAAGAAGATGGTATTTCCCCAATTTTAGCCTTAGAAATTGTTTCTCAAACTTACAATTACGAATATGAGCAAAAGAAATTAGACTATGCAGAATTAGGCATTTTATATTATGTCATTTATGCCCCTACACGCCTACGTCGGAAACGTCAACGTTTAGAAGTTTACCGCTTAGTCAATGGTGAATATGTTCTCCAACCAGGGGATAAAATTTGGATGCCAGAAGTAGGTTTAGGTATTGGTAGGGAACAGGGAACTTATCAAGGTAGAACTAGGGAATGGTTATATTGGTATGACGAAAATGGTAACAGATATTCTACCCAAGAGGAAGAATTGCAAGCTCTTTTAGCTAGGTTACAAGCAAGGGGAATTGACCCAAATACATTGTAAATTTTTGAACTTCTTTATTAATCAATGTTTTGGATTTATTGATTAAGTCCTAAATTCTTTTAATCTCCTAACTCTTGTTCCTTTTTAAGTAGTTGATTACTTTGATTATACTCCATTAACGCTATCAGTTTAAACTTTTCTATCTCTGCCTCTGTTAATTGATTTGTAGTAACTTGAAACTGGGCATAATTTGTTTTTCTCACAGCATTTAAAGCAACTTCGGCTTCAGAATACAAATGTTGCTTTCTTTTCAAGATTAAAATTTGCTCCTCTGTCGCTGTAACTTGTAGTGAAGCAGTAAATTCATCTGATTGATAAACTCTAATCTTTCCATCTCCACTATCTTCTATTAAACTTTCTTCGCTCATTAACCTTGCTATTATCAAAGGAATGACGTACAAGATAATGTCTTCCTCATATATTTCTGTTTGGTTTTCTTTCTGTTCATCTACCAAAACTATAATTGAATCATGATTAATTTGATCGAGATTGTTTTTCTCCTTTTCTATTGTACTCACAGTTAAATCATCTGCCAATATAACTGGTAATTTAGGAATAAACTCTGGATTTTCTACCTGGATCTCTTCTGGTTCAAAAGCTATTATAACAGATTCTTCCATAGTCCTTCCAGAATTGAGACTAGCAATAATAGATGCCAGTGTTTTAATAGCATCGCTTTGTTCTTCAACGTTTACAGATTCTGTTACCGGAATTGATTCTAATTCATTATAATCAACATATTCGAGAAGTTGGCTTAACATATAAGCAGCTTTAGCAGGGGAAATATCGGGTGATATTTTGGTTGATTCTTCAGTGAGTATAGTTAAAGGATTAGTTGTCATAAATTTATGCCAATGAATTGAATAAAGACTAATTTGGTTAAATATTAAACTTGAAGATACTGATTTTTGACTGATGCCAAAGATTGATTGATATTATTGTTGATTTCTTCAAATACATCCATAACTTCAGCGGATATTTGAGTCTGATTAATTTGTCCTAATTTAATATCCATTAAAACAGTTCCATCTTTTTTTATAATCGTTAAATCTTTGTGAGAGTTATTGATTGAAATCAAGTATTCTTTACCTTGTAATATAACGTCTCCATTATCTTGAGGAATGCCAAATACATCCCCCATTCGTTGAGCAATTTGGGTAAGACGATTGATAGAATGTAGTTCTTGAAAATCATTATTCATTGCTACTACTGCTTTTTCTGTTAATTCTACACCTGACTTAAATTGATTACCAACCTCTGCAATTCGCTGAATATATTCTGCTGACTTACCCAACTTTTGTGCAGTCAAATACCAAGTTCTTAATTTTTCTAATGTTGTTTCTTGATCCTGAATAGTTTTATCAGCAACTACCTCCTTTTGAATAATGTTGGATGAGGAAAACGGCGTAGAGTTAGGCAACTTTATCTCATTAGATGACATCATAGATGATTGCTGTATAGGTACTGGGGAAGATACTTCTGAAGCTGTTGGTGTAATAGATTGTGGTTGTTGATTGGTAAGCGTAGTATCTTGTTCTAGCTTGACTGCGCGTGTGTACCCATCATTTACAGCTTCCAACTTATATCCCTGTACTTCTAAATATTGTTTTACCAGTTGGTCAGTACCAGCAGCATTACCCACTATAAAAGAACTACCAACAGCGATCGCCTGATCAATTAACGGTACATAATGATTATTGAAGGTGTCCAAAATTTGTTGTTGAGTAACACCCCTCCAAGGACCAGAACCTGAAACCATAATCGTGTCATTAGCTGAGTACACCCCCGTATTTGCCCTTTCCCCCCAAGCTTTTTGATAATTACGGGTGCTAGAGAGTGTTTCAGGTGGTGCAGATGATATACCAATGAATTGAGTAGCTACTTCAGCCATTGCCACATCCTTTTGCATATGCGTTGCTACAGCAGCATTTAGGGGTTGGAGATTAGCAAGTGGGTTGGAAGTTTTGGGAGAACTAAGAATTTCTTGGACAAAATCTTTGGATTGAGGTGTGGACAGGGTTGTAATTGTTTGTACAGAAACCTTTGGTATCAATTCTGAGGATGCTTGAATAGTCTGAGAATTTTCCAACACTTTAGAATATCCCTCAATCAAAGCGCGAATAAACGGAGATTCTTTACCCTTGCCTTCCCAGTAGTTATCTCTGGTAGAAGTGACATAGTGAGTACAGTTTTCCAACCATTCTACTCCTCCTCTTTGGGTGATAGCTGCAAACAACTTGGGGTGTTGTTCTAACTTAGCTTGAATAATTTCTGTCATTAACTGTATTCGTGGTTCTCCCAAAGGTACTGTTGTTTTGTAGTGTTGGTAAGCTTGTTCAGCAGAGACAAAAGGGACTCCAGCAGGTTTATCTTGGGTATAAGTTTCTGGTCCATATTTACCGGCGGGTACTGCGGCGTTATCACGGAAAGATACAGGATATTCTCCTTGGATTTTGCCTAACTCCTTGGCTTTAACAGTAGGATTAGTCACAGCCGCACCTAGAGGGTCAGAACTTCTCGAACCGATATTCACTGGAGAAGTAATAACAGTAGCTGGGGGTGTAGCTGTAGATAAAGGTGGTGGTATAGCAGGTGTAACTAATGACTGTTCAAGGTTTGGACTGGGGAAAGACACAATTTTTCCGTTGACATAATCTCCCAGCGGTTCTGTATGCAGTCCCCACACTTCGGGTTTATCCCTAAAACCGGCCAGTTCTCGACTGCTGTGTTTTTCCATTGCTGCCCACTGTTGCTGATATGCTGGATCTGCAATCATTTCTGGGGTGATGCGGTATTGTTTACCTACTCGAAAGGCAACTTGTTGGGAACTGGATATGGCGATGGCGGAACGCCCGTTGGAGGCGATCGCTATTTGTGTAGAGTTTTGAGGAGATGGTCTGCTGGAAGTTATCGCAGAATGGCCACCTACGGCGATCGCTATATCTCCCTCTTTAAACCCATAAGCTTTGTACGGTTCATAAGTCCTGGTTGTGTGGCATCTACCATATCCGCGCATAGCATCAATAGTAGTGCTGACAGGTAAAGGATTGGGTTCACCGTGCATTTTCAGAGGAAACACCATTTGCACAGGTTTACCCGAAATCACAACATCCTTCTCTTCAGGTTTGGAGACAATGGTGTTATCAGCAGGTAATACCTCAGCTACTGCGGATATAGTTTGCAGATTTTCAGCAACTACAATTGTTTGCTCCGGTAGATTTTTATTTGCTAAATTGGGTGTAACTGTAACAGGTATTGTAGTTGTAACTGATTCTTGAACTTTATCTAGTCTTTCTCCTATTATATGTGGTCTATTGGGAAGGGAATTAAGATATTGATTGTAAGCACTATTTTTTCCGTCAGCACTTAATGGTTGTCCAAACTTTGCCTTCAAAGCATCAAAATCATCAGATGAAATTGTACTACTAACCAAGTAAATTACAGAAAGACCTTTTTTTGTTTCTAGTGGTACATCTTGTGGCGGTAAAACATTAAATTCAATATTTTTAGATTTAAACCAATTCTGAACTAATTCTGTTTTGTGGTTGTCCACTGCTATTCCTATTAATCCCAGTACCTTATCTTCCTGACTAGTGAATAATATTGTCGGACGTTCTTTGATCTTTTCCAGCAATAGTCCACTTTTTTCAACCATCACCTCTTGCTTTGTTACCGTATTTGATTGGGAATTATCTTGAAAAGCTTGAGATTCCTTTGTCCAAATTTCGGGATATTGTACTGTGTTGGGTTCAATATTAATAAAAGTGTGAGAAAAATTACTTTGTAATGTACAATTCACAGAACCTTGTTGACCATGTTTAAGCACTCCCAAATTTTGTAGTGCTTCCTTATCTTTTTTGTAGTGGAGAACTCCTAATAATTCTCCATTAAGAAAAACAGCATCCCTATTTTTACTGGTTGGTACTTCTAAACTAACGCTTTTATATTCTTCTCCCGTAAAAACTTGACCTTTAAAATCATAAACATTAATTTTATTGATTTTTAATAAATTGCCATGAGGTGATTCAGCAATAATAAAACCACCTTCATGTTGACTATCACCAATAGATTTTAATTTAAGTTGTAGCGGATTACCATTAGCTAAATAATTTATTTTTCTTAATTCTTGAATTGAATCAGCATCTAGTTCTCCTAATGTTTGACCAGCCAATTTAATTTTAGCTGTGTCAATAGGAACTGGTACATTACCAATAGTGAGTGTAACTGGTTCATTATTGAAAGTCTTACCTGCATGAGAAAATTTACTAATTTCTCTGATAGTAATGTTGATTGGTGGTTGCGATGGTAAATTAATAGTTGCCGTAGCTGTATAAGATTCACCTGGTTTAATATATGCTTGTGCCTGAGTACCAATTGCTAATTGGCCTGTTCTTTGTTCCAAAACAGCAAATTCTTTGTATTTTTCATCATCATCTTTAACAAAAACCAATCTAGAATTATGTCTTTCATGTCCTGGAGGATAGCGACTTGCTTGTATTTCTATCGAATATTTTTCTTGCGGATTCCATTCTCTGCCAACAAAATTATCTCCTTCCTTACCAATTCCTAATACTTTGAGTTGTGAAAATTGTAACTCATCTAATCGGCCAACTATTTCCTTACCAAAAGTTGCAAATACAAAGTTAGAAACTTTCTTACGAGAGTTGAAACTTGAATTATCTCCTTGTTCTAATTCATCTTGTCGAGAAGCTGATATATTCCATGTTGCGGCTGCGGCTGCTAATTTTTGGTCTTCAGGAATTAAATTATAGAAATTTTCAGCAACAGCATAAGCTTCTTGAAACAGTAACTTGATTTGACTTTCTCTGAGTTCAGGTTTCATTTCAACTAATGTTGCTCCCTGAGTTATCATTCCTGGTTTAAGTTTATAGTCAATTACAGATTGTTGACTAACTGTTCCCAGCTTGCAATATTTAGCTTCTCCATTTTCCGTTTCTCCATCAATTTGTGCTATTGCTAACAAAGTATGGGGACGTTGTAAAGACCGATATTTTTCTGGAATTTCTTCTAAACGAATATTGAGTGTAGAACCTTTCCAAATTCCTGGATGTTCGTAGCGAGTGAGATTAGTAATGGTGATTTCTGTACCATTGCTGGTTTTGACAACAGCATAAGGTCCTTGTTCAGTTTCTCGACGTTTATTTAATCTAGTAGCTACATTGAATTTATCATCAAATTCTTGTTTGGTTAATATAGCCTGAAATTTTTGTTGAGGAGTAAATTCTACACCTTTAAATAAATCTTGAAATTGGATAATAGGACGTGATTCTAAATGAGATGCTTCAAAGTATTTATTAACTTGGTTAATTAGTAACTCCACTGGTGAATAGCCAGTAGTAGTAATACCTTCATTTAAGTAGGCAGATGAAGATTTTTTATCTTTAATATAATTAACATCTCGATAAAGATAGCGTTTATTTTCAGCTATTACCTCCATATCAGGTTTTTTGGCACTTTTAAATAAATCCACCGCAATTTGATTTTGGAAACAAGCTGCTTCAATCATTTGTCGGTACATATTGCGATTAATTGCCATTGCTTGTTCTATCACTTGAGAATTTCTATTTTGAACAGATGCAAGTTTGAGAAATTCCTGCATCTGTTCTCTGTATTCTTCCCGTATGGCTTGAGGATGGTTTTGATTATTTTCTAAATTGACTAATTTTTTATAATGACTACCAACTTGGTCTAAATATTCTGTTTGTTGTTGAGAATTTCCATAAGTTATTAAAGTTTCAATTTCTGACTCTAAAGCTTCTAGTGCTGTCACATGATTATTGATAATACCAACACTGATACCATCACTCATGTGAATAGCGATTTCTTCAAATTCAGGTTGTGTACCATCTTCTCTGTAAAAAGATTGCTTTTTCAGTTTGACTGTGGGAGCATAAGCATTTTCAGGCAAGTTTCTGTATTCAGCTTCGGCGGTAAAATTAGGATATTTACTTGCTAATTCCACACCAATACAGTCACCATCAAAGTCTCGACCTTGACGTTCTGATTCTGTTTCTATGGGGTCTAATTCTTCAGTTTCAATACCTTGTGCTTTTAGGGCTTCAATCCTAGCTTGAATGCGTTTGTGGTCTTCATCGTTAACTACGATAATTCCTGCCAAGGGGTTGCCATCTGGTCCTAAGTAATCTTCAATATGTTTGTTGATGGAAACACATAAACCATTAGCATTGAGGAAAGGGGAGCGAAAATTCAGGATTTTTTCACCCTCAGCTATCCAAGGCACAGAAATCTCACCATTTTTGAGTTCTTTGGAGGGAATAATCATTCCTCGGTCAAATGTAAGGACACGACCAAGGGCAATATCCCGCCATTCATTTTGTACAAATCGGGTAAGTTCTTGTTTAACTTTCTCAGTTTCTAAAAGTTGGGAATGACCAAGTAAGTCTGCTTTGATAATTTTGTATATTAACAAGTCATCTTGTTCAGATTCACTATCTTCTTGTAAATCATCTGGATATAAATTTTCATCTATCTTAGGTTCATCAGTAGATAATTCCACTGCTTTTTCTACAGCTTCATTTACTAATTGTTCAGTTTTTTGCTGTTCAATAAAAGTTTTGCGTTTTTCGTATTTTTCACAATATAACTGTGCTACTTTCCTTGGGTCTTTCTGGATTTCTGCGAGTTCTTGTGCTTGCTTTTCTAATTCTTCGGCAAAGTCTTTGATGCCTTGGGGGAAAGAAGCCAGTAGTTGAGAAATGGCAGTCTTACCTTTTTGAGACTGTGATTTTTCACCCAACCAAATAGTTTGATTATATAAACCTGGTTTGATTTGGGGTTTAATTGGTGTAGATGGGTTATCTTTATCTGTTCCCTTAAAGCTAGATATGGGGATGATTAGGTCTATTTTGGGTTTATTATTGGAATCTAAATATTTTATTTCATCTAGATTATAAGGACGAAGTGTGCCTTTGCCAAACCGATATTTGGTATCTTCCCCATCTCCATCTCTCCAGCCAAAGCGGTGTTGTATTACACGGAAACTTTTATCTTGTTGTTCGTTTCTTTTAGTTATTGTGTCATATAGTTCAGTTGAAATTTGCCCGTAGCAGTCACCTACAAATTTATATGCCACATCATTTGGTAAAATCCCTCCATTTTCTCCATTAGTGTCATCTACTACTAAAATATTGAGTTTTTCATGGATGGCGTTTTTGCATGATCCTAAAAAAATAGAACCGTAAGCACCACGGTCTTTTCTATCTGGACAAAGTTTTTCAATGATCTCTAAACATTCTGGTAAACCGTAGAGTAGCCTAGTTTTGGATGAAAACAGTAACACATCGCCATTTGGGTGGTTCTTTAAGTCTTCTGCTGTGCAGTGTTCATCCATTTGTCCAAAGGAAAAATCTCTCTCTGGTAAGAAGAATTCTAAAAGTGTATTATCTAGTTTTTCAGTTAAAATTGAATTGGCATTTTCGGTATTACCATCTGTATGAATCCACTGATTTAGTCTAGTATCAAAGTGCTTGAATTCTAAAGTCATAATTTTGATAAATTTTTGATGAAAAAGATAATTGCTATTTCTTGATTGAGGTTGAATTATGTCGAGATTGACTCGTTGGTTAAATATGCACTGTAAAGAGTTGAATTTAGATGGAATGCTCAAAGATGAAGCTAGAAGCCAGATGTTATCTATGGGTATGAGTAACGAATCAATAGAAGACTATGCAAATACATTAAAAGTAAAATATGATTATCTCAAGCATCTAGATGAAACTGACCCTGAACCTTGGATAAATTATACTGCCTACGATTTCTTTACAGAACAAGAGAAGCAGCAATTTAATGTTGATGGTTCTTTGAAACCAGAGTATGTGAAATATGTTCATAGTATTGGTATCAGTGCTAAATCATTAGCAGAAATGGAACGTCGTAAAAAAATTGAAGTTGATAATTACAATCAATTGTCGGCTCGATATGCGGAACAGGGCATAAATTTTGGTGAACAGCAAATGCAAGCAATTATTTCAAACAACAAAACCTATTTACAAAGAAGGAAGCAGATGGAAATAGATTTGCGTAATTTTGAAGATGTTGATACCTTGCCTTTTGAACCAGAAACACGGTATTGAAATTTGCCAATTTGGTAATTTATACATCACTGTTACAGGAGGTCACAAGGAACAGGTGACAGTATGAAAAGTCTTTTGTTATCTGAGTTTTATCATCAATTGATGTCCTAACACGGGCGATTGCTATAACTACTAATAGTTTCCTCAGATTTGATTCTAAAAGTTATTTCACTGATGGTGCTAGTAAAAAAAAGTAGAATTGGAGGTAGTTTTTGTTTGTTGCTTTATATCGTTTGATATAAATCAAACTCATGTTTGATATAACTGTCTTTACTCCAATTCTCCGCTATTTTCTTTTTCTTCTTGTCGGTTGTGGGTTAACAGTAACATTTTCAGTCTCTCTAGTATCATCAAATCTTCATCTGTCAACCCTTTATCTTTACTTTCAGCGTCATCATAGAGAGAAATTTCTGCAATTTCTTCCCCATTTTTGCGTTTTAGTTTGAGAATGTCTTTCTCTAGTTGAAGGTCGTAGTATTTTCCTGAATATGTTTCTGGTTGTCCTGCTTGTTGCCAAAAAAATCTGATAATTGGCCTGATGTTGTTAGTGTGATTTTTTGAACTATAAACCGATTGGTGTGCGCTCAACAAAGGTGTGATGTTGGAAGGTATTGCATTACTCCCCTGACCGAAAGCTGGGTTGTCTACAGAAACCTTGCTTCTATTCTCGGTTTCCAAAGTATTTTTTGCAGGTTTACTAGAAGCGATTGCCTCCGGCAGTGCGCTCCGCGCAATCGCCAAGTGCTGCTGCAAGTTGTTTGCCTCCGGTGGGCGTTTAGCCATAACTTGGTGTTCTGTCATTATCTCCGTTACTGTATTTTGGCTATTCGCCTCCTCAACTTCGATTAGTGCTTGACTACCCTCATTTGTATTATTTTTAGCTTCTGGTGCAGTAATAGCTTGATGTAATTCTGATTGTGATATGTCTGCGGTGAGGGAAGTGATTACTTCCGGTAGTTCTGGTGCAGAGTTCCGCGCCGCACTAATTTCTGAAGTAGTTTCTTGTTTATGCGTAGTTTTATTGGTTAATGGTATTTCTTTCTCTGGGGACAATACTGTTACCGTTGTTTCTATAGCAGGTGTTGGCATTTCTACCTGTTTTTTACCCTGATAGGAATATATTGCTGGTAAATCCCGTTTAGGGTCATAAGATACGCCTCGTTTTTTCTGAAGTCCTGGAAAGCTGTATGCTGACCCTAATTTATACCCACCGACTTTGACACCATTCAACTCGAAAGCGATCGCCTCTTTAAACAACCCCCCGGTACTAAATTGGGGATGAACCACAACACTTTGTTGCTGAAGTCTCTGTATCAATTGGGTAACAGTTGGTTGGTCTTTCGTAGCTGCATCAATGATGTCCGCTAACAGTTGGGTAATAGGTGGTTGATTAGAAGAGTGATGTTTCTGCTTTTGGGTTTGTCCTTGGCGATTGCTAACAGTTGTTTCAAACCCACTTTCCTTTTGAACTGTTTGAGCTACTCTGTCACTGCTACAGGATACAGCCTCCAAACCGTATTCTTTTTCCAATTTTCGTAATATCACCTCACTGCGGCGATAATCCCAGGAATCTGGTACAACCGAGCCATTCATGCGAATACGAGATGCAATGATATGAATGTGTTCGTGGTTGGTGTCATGGTGACGGGCAACAACGTACTGGCTTTGATTTAATTCCTCTCCCAAGAATTTCATGGACTTGAGCCAATGCTGGGCAATTTCTGTGTATTGCTCATCCTCCAAATGTTCATGATATTCCCCTTTGTCATGGGATACATCGCGGTGAGGAATAGAAAGAATGACATGAGCGCAAGCACGTTGGAGATTGGGGCGAAATCTTCTAGCTGCACCAAATTCTCTAGTTAGTTGTATGGGTGTAGTTCCACCCATATTGCTGTCGATCATGGTGGCTTTCTCCTTACCCAGCACATATTCTAGGGTGGAGCGAAAGCTGTGATTTTTAAACTGTTTGCCAATCAAGGGGTACTCCTATCAGCGATGTCTACGACGGGTTATGTAGGGGTTAGCTGAATACTTTGTTGGGATAAGCTGTTACGCAGCTAAATTTAATAAATAGCATTGCCTTTATTCTTGATTTTACGCTCCCAGTTAATAATAAGACCTCCTTCATTTAGCAATTTATTTAATAACTCTTCTAGCTGTGATACAGATTCAAATAATCTATGTGCTATATATTCTTTTGCGGAATGCCAAACTAATTCAATTAAATTATAATCTGGACTATACGGTGGTAAAAACTCCAAAATAATATTTGGCATTTCTAACTCAATCCGAGATAAAATATCTTTTCTTTTATGGAAACTGGCATTATCTAAGATAATAACTATCTTAGCAGAATTATTATTGAAGCTTTCGATTGGATTTCCTTGTTCTATCCATTCTTGTATTAGGAAATTATTTAACGAAATCAACTGTTCATAAAAAACATCTGCATTCCCCTTTTTGATAACAAAGTTAATTCTTTTCTTGTCATGATAACGCAACCCTCCCATAATATTTACTCTTCCTCGTCTTCTTTGCCCTGTCACCTTTTTTCTATTACCTTTCCGTCCCCATGTTTTTCTTCTTATCACTCTTAAACTAAATCCACTTTCGTCCCAAAACCATACCTGTAAACGCTCTGGGGCTTCTTTAGTTATTTTTAAATATTCTGCCAATTTTTCTTTAAATAACTTCCGTTTCTCTGGATTCTGTTTATCTTCCAGACTGTATCTTGCCCAAAGGTAAACGTACTTTTTTTTTGCTAAAATTCTTCCTACTTGAGAACCACTTAACTTAATTCCTGTTGCTGATTCTAAATATGTTGCACATCTTGCTGCTGTCCAGCGACCAAATTCATATCCGTATTCTGTTGGTTCTTTTTCAATTATTTCTAATAATAAATCTTCATATTCTTTGGTGACTTTACGAAAGTTCCCTTCTCTTCTTCCATCCAAAAAACTTTCTAGGTTATCAGGGTCTCCATGCACTGCCCAATATGCTACTGTTGGATATGCAATATCTAAAAAATCACTAATCTCTTGGTAAGTTTTGCCGTCATTCATCAATAATAAGATAAGAACCTTCTCTCTTATATAGGGATTTTCTTGCTCTTTAAGGTTTTTTAATAACCTTTCTCTCTGCTCTTGAGATAGATGGTTTTTTGCTGGCATACTTCCTGGTGATTGCTTAGTAACTTAATTTTATATTATACAATCAAGCTGCACAACAGCTTAGTGATTTGGGAAAATATGGTGAATTTTAGAGCGATTGCCTCTGGCAGTGCGCGAAGCGCAATCGCTGAAAGTGGGCTATTTTTAGAAATCATATCTTGCACCATCATCTTATTGCGAAAATCTAAGTCTACAACCCTTATTATTGCGTAGGGTGGGCATTGCCCACCGCACCCTTATTGAGAAGGTGCAAGATGTGAGAGAAGCTGTTTCTACTTTACGTGCGATAGCGAAGCGCTCCGTAGGAATCGCCTTTGGTACTGCGCTCCGCGCAATCGCTGAAAGCGGGCGTTCCGCCATCGTTTCCTCTCCGTGCGTTCTGGCCAATTACTAATTCAATAATCAAATTAGGTCTTCTTGTTCAACATCTCTTATCTCACAATCCAGCAGTTGCATTTGTGTTTCCTTGATGGATGCACGCAGGGATTCTACTAAGTTTTGTAGCTGCTCAGGATCAATATTTACGGCTTCCCCTGCTTTCGATGCCCTAGTTGCTGCTGTAGCTATTTGGTTAAGATTCACCCCAATAGCATTTAGTTCTGTGTACAACTTCCAATTTAACTGAGGGGGAGGGGGCAATTCTACAACACGCCGTCGAAATGCAGCACGTCGAATAAATTCTGTGATACTCACTCTGCCTTCTTTTGCTTTCTGTTTAAGTTGCTCGTACTCATCAGCAGCAAAACGAACTGAAAGCCTAATTGTTCTGATAACTCCATCAGTTCTCTGAGTTTTTTTTGGCATGATGATTATTTCCAAAAAAACTTTTTCAGCTAAAAAATGCGGTGAAAATACTATTTTGAGGGGTTTTGTCCAAGTATAACGCATGCACAAAACATGGCTTGCGTCTCACCGGGAATTAAGGCAAACACAACTAAGGTATAATTTATAACATATAATTATACCTTTCAAACCTTTCTACTGTAGGTATTTCAAGGCTATTTACTTAGTATGTAAATTAATATACAAGTATATATTCCTTACTGAAAATTGGCTAGGATTGGCTAGGATTGGTTGCTTTTTTGCCACCTAAAAAGTTTATTTAGTTAATTTGTACTATTAAATTATCCATCAAGTGGCTGGGATTGGCTAGGATTGGCTAGGATTGGTTGGGATTGGCTAGACTTACTATAATAAGTATTATTACTCACGATAACAGAAGTACACAATAATACTTTTGTAACCTAATTGTTTTCCATTAGGGTCTAAAATTTTTTGCGTTTTAATTTTTTTATTTGCTTCTAAGCGTGTTTGCATAGAAATAGTAATCAAGTTATATCAAAAATTATATCTGTTTTATACTTTTTGTTAGTTTTATATTCATACCTGAATGCTGCAATATAGTTTTTATTATTTATTAGATTTTGTGATACCAGATACCTTACCTCTATCAATATTGGATATTAGGGTTTAAAAATCATAAAAGATAAACGGAATGACTATTATGGCAGAGCAAAAATTTATAACCAAGAGACTTAGATTTCAATTTCGAGAAAATACACCAGATGGAATATTGTTAAATTATTTGGTTAATTATCCCCATAAAAATTTTGATGAATTAGTATGGCAAGCAGCTCGAATATGTTTTATGCCATTAGCTTATATCAACGTAAATGGAGTTGATGATAATTTATTGAAGGAAATAACTTTATCATCATTGTTCGATTGTTTAAATCATTGGGATTATATTCAAATAAAGTTAAATTTTAATTTACCCTTGTCTCAAATAATTCTTCAAGGTATGGACAGTTTTAGTACCGCTTTGATTACAAACGATTCTGTAATAAAACAGAATTATGCTAGTTATCAAAACCCAATAGAACAAATAGTTACTAATAACACAACAGTTCTCCAATCTCCAGAAACTGATCTACATGATGATTTTTGGGATGAAGATGTAGAGGTAGAGATGGAATTAACGGATGAACAAAAGGCTGTTAGACAGGATATTCGTTCTTTATTTGGATAAACACTATAACTAAATAATTTAGCTACCTCCTGAATTCATACTTAACAAAATTCAATCACAAAAAATATATTTTAGTTAATTGGTGGAAAAGTGAGTAATAAAATGACTAAAACTACAAATAGTGTAACCCCGGATTTAATGCTGGCTATAGATTTAGGTGGTTCTCAAACTAAAGCAATTGGAAGTGTATCTCATAAAAATGACTTTCCTACATTGCTGTGTATGGAACCAGAAATAGCAGATGTATCAGTTGCGTCAGTAGAAAACTATGAAAAAACTAAATCAGGTGAAACAGATCCAGAGAATACCTGCTGGGTGGGTATTGGTGAGGAATATTATGCTATTGGTTTCCTAGCGAGAAAAAAATATGGTGGTAATTCCTTACTCAAGCAGTTGAAAGAAGAAAATGCAGTACAAAAAATCTGTGGTGTTTTGTGGGTGGTTAGTCAAAAATTGAAACTGATGAACAAATTCACAGTTTCACTTGCTGTTTTATTACCACCTTCAGAATATCAAGATAAGGAGCGTCTTGAATCTAAATTAAAACAGGCACTAAAACGTTTCAATACACCTACTGGTGAAATCAGGATCAAGTTGATAGACTTGAACGTTGTCCCCGAAGGAGTTGGTATTTATCTACATAGACGCACTATTTTGGGAACAAACATTAGGAATTGCAACCTTGCGGTAGTAATGTTGGGATATCGCAATGCTTCTGTACAGATATCTAATAAAGGTGCAGTAACTCCAGGGGTATCAAATACCTTTGGGATGTCATGGATGTTGGATGATTTTGTTAGACGTTGTAGTGGTTTATCGAAAGATGATCCACATCTGATAGCTGCGGTGGTAGCAGCAGGATCTGAATGTAAGTCGGAAGTTTTAGCTACCTTATCACGACGTAAAAGTGAAGCTGAGGTGTTAGCAGAAGCTCAAGATATATCTTTTGCTCTCAAACTTAGTCGGGATGAATATTTTCGAGCATTAGTACGCTGGTTATTACAAGAAATACCCCGTGATATTAATGAGATGATTTTGTGTGGTGGTACTGCGGAATATCTTAAACCAGAATTAGAGGCATATTACAGTAATGTGAAATTGATTTGGAATGGTGGTGTAGAAATTCCCCCAGCACTCGATAAAGTAGGAATGGGTATGCGATTAGCAGATGTATGGGCTTTGTATCAAGTATTGTTTGGTAGTGCCAATTTAACTACTAAAAATAGTAATACTACAACTAATAATTCTGGTTCTACTGTTTCAGGGAACAAGGTTGTTAACCTGCCTTCACCAAAGCCAAAGGGCTTTTTGGAAATGCCAGATAGACTTTAAATTTGTTAATGAAGTCGAATTTTTGTAGCTGGTAGTTTATTGTGATGATTAAACCTTTAAAAATTAAGAGAGGCGATTGCCTTTGGCAGTGTGCTACACGCAATCGCCTGAGACAACTCCTCCCTTTTTTGGTTCTTCGGTACTTGCTATTCCTCTACGGAATTTGACCTATTTTGTAACCATTGTTCTAGATCAGCTATCGTTGAGAAATCTAAAAGTGCTTCCCCCAGTAATTCTAACTGTTCAACAGATAGTTGATGAATTTGCTCAATTAAGGTGGATGCAATTACACCAAATCGCCGACTAAGTAGTCGTATAACTAATCGTTCTTCACCTATTAGTTCACCGCGTTCCATAGCCAGTTTTTCTGTTGGGCTAACTAAGGGCATTTTTCTTTCCTCCTCCAAACGTTTAATTTTAGTGATTAATTCTTCTTGCAAATGCTTAGGTAAAGTCATCATTGTATCAATGATTTTGAATAGCTTAACGATTTGTTCTTTCGTTAACCCTCGCTCGTAAAGTTCTCGAATTAACTTCCATTTCCATGCTTCCCGTTCAGTAAGATTACTGGTTGTGGCTTTAGTCTTCAAGTGCGCTATCGTGATGATAGCAAAGGGATTGTTACTAGATTCTAGCTCATTCCAACGCGATTCGTAATCAAGGAGTTTAGCAATGGGAAATTTAAGGTGAGTTTCACCATTTCCAATAGAATAATGATAACAATCAGGTCGCCAATTTGGTCTATTATCACCTAAAATTGCTAGGCTAAGTACCTTGTTGTGGTAAAGATCAAAAGCGCGGTAGTGGTAGATAAACATTCTTTCTGCAAAGTCAACTTCATAATGACTTTGAACTTCAACGTGAATCAAAATCCATACCTGTTGTTTATCTAACAACCAAACTTTATAAAGTTTATCCGCAATCCGTTTTTCTGTTTCTGATGAAGCTGTAATCTCTTGGAGTTCTTTGTCTAGGGGTTGAGGGGATTCTTTCCAATCAATTAATTCATGGATTTGAGGAAAGAAAAAGAATAAGAAGCTTTCAAAATATTCATTTAATGCTTCTTTCCATGATTCATCATAGTTAGCTGTTAATTCAGTCATTTTTTTAGTAGATGAGCATGATTAGAAAAAATATTATATACAGATTTTGCTATATTTATAATTTTTTTACAATAAATATGATTTGAAAAATGCTTTAACTTTCAAGACTATCGAAGATTGTTCCACAACGCTGGCACATAAAAGAATTATCCCATTTTTTATAAAGTCTAGGGTATTTACGTGAGTGTAAAATGTTTTTTCTTACTGCCCAGAATAGATAGATTGGGAAAACTACAAATATTAACAATTCAATCATAGCTAAGGCTTTAAAAACTGTGAATACTATAATACCTATCCACGTAATAAAAATGGTTTTAAGAATTAATATAATATTTGATTTTGGTTTTTCTGGTGGTGCTGCTATCTTGCCAAGTGATGTAGTATTAGTTTCATTTTTATAAGCAGCAGCAGACTTTGAACCTATAGAACCTCTGACTGTGCTAGTGCTATGAGTGAAATTTTCTTGATAAATTAGGGATAATTTACGAGAGTTATCACTTTGGCATTTAGGGCAAATAATTAGCATAGTTATCCAGATGATATTTACAGCAGTTTGTATTTTGATGAATTGCATTTTCTATGCTGGGTTTCAATCATTAAGTGATATGAACCAGACTTGATAATGCTATAAGTTTATTCAAACTGTATGATTTTATCCCTGGAGTGACTTTAATTCTTGAATATGCGAATCTAATATTTTCTAGTATAGACATAAGAAATATTATTGTCAATGAAAATAACTCTTTCCCCTGGCTTTATGAGTTTGTAGTGATTCAGTTATTTAGGGAAAGATTAAAGGTGAAATTTTTATGGACTTCCTAGACTTCGTTTGATAAATTGATACTAAAAAACACCTAAAACACTTGATATAACTAGGTTTCGCTCAAATAGAATCAAAGATTTAATAAAAATATGCTTTCTGATTCTTGAATTCCCTACTATGTAAGGACTTAACCTGATATCAAGTATTAATTTTCTATAACTAGTCTAGGAGAGCCATTTTTATTTTCTTTTTTTCCCTGTAATAGTAAAACCTGACCAGGATTGATACCTAAACCATCGGTTAAGATTTAAAAATGCCATGATTTAGGTTTTTGGATTTTTTACATATTATTCAAAGATGATTTACACAGTGAGTGATTATCTTTGTTTGTTCACGCAGCAGCTTTTTGAGGTGATTTGCGTTTGCGTGTAGAAGTAGTTTTTGGAGTAGGAGTTGTATTATTCTTTTTTGGTCTTCCTCGACGTTTTGGTTCTGATTTAATTTCTTTTGCAGGTGGTAAAAGTTTTAGTGTAGGAACAGGAAAAGGAATAGTTTCACTTCTCATTGTTTCGTTAGATAAAATATCACTTTCTAATTCCATTGTCCAAGGGTCAGGTAATGGTTGACAAATAATTGGTTTATTGACTTTAGAAATTGATATTAATGTGTTGTTTGGTGTAACTGATGTTGTAGCTTGTATTAATTGAAAAATCCCAGCAACAAAATCTATAAACATCGCTACAAAGAAAGTAACACAGATAGCTTCAATCATTAAAGTAAGTACAGATTGCATAATTTTCTCCTAAAACACAGTGATTTTTGGTTTTCATGATTTTCACAAATGTTTCGCGTAGCGATATATCAATATTTTCACTGTATTAAAGCAGTATATGTCGTTAGTTGGGCTTTTTTGATGTATATGTAAGACTCAATACTGTCCGGTTAGTTTTTGTAACGACCGTCTTGAATGTTAAGTGATGCCTGCGGCGGGCGTAGCCATTGCTACATGATTTCATTTTTTGAGCTAAACCGATAAGTATTGATCTAAGACTCGATAAAAGTTGATGTGAGAAATAAATGAAAAATGTGTAAGTTTGTTTTTGTTTAATACCAATTCTGTATAAAGATGCGCTCAATTTAAAGATTAGCGAACCGCAGAGACGCAGAGGACACAGAGAAAGAAAATACAAGGTTGAAAAATTCGGCGCAGCCTCATAAAGAAGTGGTATAACAACAGAAAATTATCCCATACTGGATATGATTGAACCGCAAAGTATGCAAAGGGAAGATAGTTTTAGATAGTTTTTGGTGTGGCTGCATTTATTTTTTCAAAATTGGGAGCATCCCAATTTACATGAAAATGCTGTATGTAATGTTTTTGAAGTATTCATTATTTAACTTAAAAAATAGGTATTAGGGAACTACTTCCCCAATACCCAGTTTTGAATTCATCAAAAACTCTAGCAGTAATCTTAAAACAGAGTTAGTTGCACACCTGCTACCTTCTTTATACTGCTAGGAAAATCATGAATTTTGCTAATTGTGCTAGATGTAGGAGGTTGGGAATTAATAGGTTTGATAGTCGTGACAACTTGAGAAATATCACTAATCCATTCGATATCTTCCGTGCTGCGACTAAACAATTTATCTACTATTCCTGGGTGAATATGGCATTCTTGAATACACCTTTCATCATTTAGCCAGAAATCATCATCACTGTCTTCATCATTTTCATCATTAGAAGATAATTCTGATGTATCCAAAGCAGCTTCATCCTCTTGTAACATAGCATCAATTTCCTGCAATCGTTTGGAGACATCATCAATCCTCTCTGAATGTGGAAAAGATTGTCCTACAAGAGATTCCAATCTTGCTTTTTCAACCTTTGCATTTTCAAATTCTTCCTGCAATCTTGGTAGATATTCCGGTAATGAATCTATCATAGTATCAAGACTGATTAAAGGATGAGAACGTTGAAACTCAATACTTCCTTTTTTGTTGTCAATAACCCAGGGGAAATAATACTCATTTCCACAACATTTGATGTAAACGCCTAACTTATTATTACCAGGACGATAATAAGCATATACATCAAAACCTCGGTAATTAGCAACCTTTCTTGTCGAAGTATTTTGATTCTGGAAAATCTCTTTACACTCCAGAGATATTCGTTTAGAAATTTGCGCTGCTTTGATTTCCTTGAAAACTGGCTTGATTATTTTCAAATCTTCCTGAAGCCAGTCAATCTTGCGTTCTAAATCTTGAATTTTGCGATTCCAGTTATCTATATTCCAACCCAAACTAAATTGTTGTCTTTGATGACTCCTTTGTTGAATGAGTAGAGAATTCAACTCACTACGCAAATTGGATTCCTCAATTAACAGAGAATTTCCTGTAGCCATTGACTTAATTTGAGCATAGGAATAAATCCCCTGATCACAATCTTCAACATTATCCAAATCCTCACCATTGAGGAATTTAGCAGTCATTTCCTGCTTCCATTGTAAAGTTTGCCATCTGAGAGCATCTAGACGTTCAGTAATATACCTAAATATCCACACAAAAGGTAGGGTAAAACCCATAAATTCCCCATTTCCCTGCCTGATACCTCTCCCCTCACGTTGAGTAAGATCAGAAGGTCGCCAAGGGGCATCTAGGTGGTGTATAGCCCATAATCCGCGACGGTGGACATTGCAACCAGTACCTAATTTCTTCGTGCTTCCCAATAAAATACGCACCGCACCAGAATCAATTAACTCAAACAGTTTAGTTCGTTTAGATTTATTAAAATCATGGACAAACGCAATTTGTGATTCTGGAATTCCTAATGCTATAAACAGCATTTTCAAATACAAATAGGTACTGTATTTATCTGGTTTAGGAATACTAGCATCACAGAATATTAATTGAGTTCCCTTGACAGTATTCGTCAGCTTCCAAATTTGCCAACTATTCCAAACACACTCATGCAACTTACTGATATCTGCTTCCTTAGTTTCTCCCAATAAGCGCATAGTTAAAGCAGCTTTTGTGAGATCCGTCGTTACCTTCAGCATATTATCAATGCTGGGTGCAACTTGCCGAGTGTAAATTTTCTCAGACCTTTTGAGAGCATCCCTAAGAAATTGTAACTGTGCTGAAGATGGTTCTACAACAACATCAATAAACTTAGGTTTGGGACGTTTTAAAACATCACCAATGTTATCATTTGTGCGGAGGTCAACAAATTGATCCATCAGCCCTCGGAGAGCTTGGATATTGCAGAAACTCTTAAACCGAGTCACTACTTTGTATTTACCACTAGCAGTAACTTCAGCCGAAGAAGTAGGTTCGGCAAATTGACTAGCCCATTCATCGAAAGTTTCTATTCCCAATTCTCGTAATTTGGGAAGTTGAAACATCCGCATCCAATTAAATAATTCTGCCATAGTATTGGACAAAATTGTACCCGTTGCACCAATTACCTTTCCTGTGAATTGAGAACAAGTTTCGGTGAGCATATCTCCCAGAATATGCAGAATCTTCATGTAGGTATCACTAGCACGTTGACTCCAACTTTTGGGAATACCTCTGATGTTATACATCTTGGTAATAATCGAGAGATTCTTAAATTCATGAACCTCATCTATCACCAACATATCTGTCAAATTATCAAAATCAATGTGATTGTCTTTTCTTGTTGATGCTGTTACCTTGTTGATTTTATTTTCTAGGCTTTTTAACGCCTTTTTCAATTGTTTAGTGGTGATTCTGTCATTTGACTCATTTCTCAAGAAAGCTTGGAGAATTTCTTTTTCTTGATTGTGGAACGCTAATTGATAATCCTCCGATAATGCTAAACTGAAGAATTGAGAATGAGTAATGATAGTGCAATCAAAATCCCCTGTTTGAATGGCAGCAGTGAAGATTTTTCTCCCTTCAGCATCTAGCTTTTCAGGAACTAATAAGTTTGCCATTGGATAGAGATATCTAAAACTCTCTTCAATTTGCTTTTCAGTGCCATTCAACACAACTAACATTGGCTTGTTAGCTAATCCCAACCGCCGACATTCCATGATAGATGCAATCATGGTATATGTTTTACCAAGTCCTACATCATGGGCTAGAAAAGTGGCATTTTCTTCAAGGATTCTAGAAACACCATCTAATTGCCAATAGTTTAACTGCACATGAGGATTACTACCTGGAAGCTGGAGGTAACTACCATTATATTTTCGGGCAGAGAAAACATTAATGTGTGTGTTGTAATATGTATACAGATCCACACATCTTTGTTGATTCTCCCAAATCCAATTTCTAAAAGCAAATTTGATGACTTCTAATTTAGCTCTGGCTTCTTCTGTTGCTTCGTTAGATGCTAGAGTATTAATGGTATCCTTGCTTTCGTAGATAATGATTCTGGGGTCTTGACGATTTAATCCTTTTTCCAAAAGTTTGGCACTATCTATATAACTTGTGCCGTATTCTGTAAGGTCATCAGAATTCCCTCCTATTGTCCAAAAAGATGTGCTAGATGAAGTAATGTGAGATATCGTTACTTTAATTTTCAATATCTCTTTCGCAAACTGCTGGTAAATTTCTGGTTTAATCCAGTTTGTACCCAGCATTATGTGAATCTTCTTGTTCAAGATTTTATCTTTTTGGGAATCTGTGAGAGAATTCCAATCAATATTGGATGTTTCTAGACAAGCAAGTTTGATATCTTCTGTAGCATCTGGCAGCATTGGTAACGGTTGAACTGCTTTGAGTGCTTCTATGTTTTTCGCTAAACTAGCTGCGATCGCTTCTTGCAGTTTTCTGTAAACGTTACCAGATAAATATTGAGCAGCAAGTTCCCATTTCTGGGTAGTAGGATTATAAAAGATGAGATTATCAGCATCGAGTTCTTGAATGATTTCCTCTGGAGTCAGGTTGCTAATTTCTGAGATATAATCCAAATCTAAGCAACCTTTGATATTCAGCGAATGTGTTAAAGCATCTTGGGCTGAATTAACTTTTGTGGGAGCAGAATATGAACGACAAACTCGTTTAGAGAAAATATCAGCTAATTTGTAATTGCTCTTTTCTAGAGTTCTGACTAAATAATAGTTGGGGTCTTTTCCCAGATGTATTAGGTTGTATTTACTATTGATTCTCCCCCATTTGCGAATGAATGAGTTGTAGCTGTTTTTAAGTTCTCGTTGGAGTTGTGTTAATTCTTCATCATTTACTGTTTGTTGGGCATTGATGACTTTTATTAAACAACTACGTAGCTGCCAAAAATCCTCAATTCGATTTCTCTCTACTGTTTCTACTAAAACTAAATGGCTTTTCGCTCTTTGATAAATTTGGTTTTCATGAATACAAAAAGCCATTTCTTTAATGTGTTGCAGTTCAGGTGGAACTAAGAGAAGTTCTTCAGTTTCTTTTCTAGGAGAGTAGTTAACATTTAGAGGTATTCTGCACAATGCTTCAGATAAATCTCTGCCGTCATCTAATAGAGCAAAACCTTCACCGTACAGTTTATTAATGCTTGGTGTACCTAATAAGTGATGTACATGAGGATAGATTCTCTGTTGTAAATGTGTGTATTGGGGAGATTTTTGCAGTTGGTTTTGATAATATTTATCAAAACTTCTGCCTTGAAATTCACTTAGGAAATATTCGTTGAGATGAGCTTTAGTTTTGTCACCTTCATTACCCCAATCTTGAGGAACAATTTGCACTTCTTGAGTATTTATCCATTTTGATGTGTTGGAATGACGAGGATTTTTGACTTTTTGAAAGATTAGCATAATGGGGCTAACTTGAGTTCTAGCTATGGTGTTAAATACTCCACTAGGAAGTCTTACGGCTGTTACCAGTTCTAGTTTTTGTCCTAACCAAGCCCGGAACTTTTGAGAACTTGGAGCATCTAAAGTGTAGGTAGAAGTAATGACTGCGATTAACCCTTCCTCTCTCACTAAGTCGGCAGATTTGGCTAGAAAATAGTTATGGATGTTGACTCCCAGAAAGTTATATTTTGAGTCGTTTACTCCATAATCACCAAAGGGAAAATTCCCACATACTAAATCAAAATATCCTTCTGGGAAGCTGACTTCTTGAAAACCCTGATTATAGATTTGAGCTTCGGGATATAAATGTTTGGCTATGGTAGCGGGTGTTTTATCTAATTCAATTCCAAATAGTTTTGAGTTGCAGCGTATATCTTCTGGCATTAATCCAAAGAATAAACCAGTACCGCAAGCTGGTTCTAAGATTCTGCCTCCTGTAAATCCTATGCGTGATAGCATTTCCCAAATACTACGAATAATTTTTGGTTCTGTATAATGGGCATTTAATATGCTACTGGCAGCGTTATTAAATTCATCTTGATTCAGTAAAGTTAGCAATTCTTTTTGTGCTTTAGCAACCCATTTGTTTTGTGGATTTAAGCTAAATATTTCAGGTAAACAACCCCATCCATTGAATTTGGCTAATGTTTGTAGTTGTTCTTGGGTGGGAGTGGTGTTGAGTGTTTGCAGAGTGATAATTGCCTGTTTATTGTTTTCCCATCTTTGTTGGGGTGTGGCTTTTAATTCTGATTCTATTGTTGAATTGATTGTAAACATATACCATTGCCAAAAAATAGTTTTGGTAATGGGCGCATAGCGCAAATTTACAATTTAAATATGTTATAGATATTCGCATTCAAGTGAAGTATGGGTAGTAATAATTGAACGCAGATAAACGCAGATAATTTTGTACTTTATTAGACCAGGAAATACTATATGTGCATCTTTAAAGTCAAATGATATCAGAGAAAAATATAGCTTACATTCATTAGTAAGCCATATTATTTTTTAATAATTTGTAAATATTTATGGTTGAAAAAATTACATTAACAGGTTGAAAAGCTTGAGAATTTGAATGTGAGGCAGTATTAGATATACCTCCAAAAGTTCTTACTAATTGTTTTTAAGCTGATAACTTTCCTGTTGTTACCAGATTCTGATGTATTTTCACCTTGAACAGATTCATTTCTTAATAAGGAGTTCAGTAGTGATAGTTGGTGGTCTACGTCTCCTACATGACGGTATATTAAGGATGGTATTATTTTCATGCCCAAAGGTGTAGGGACAATTTTGAGATATTGGTTTAATGTCTCTAAATAATTGCTATTTGCAAATTGTCTTTCAGCTACATAAGGACGTAATATCTCTAGCAATTGAATAGCTCTTTTGATTTCCGAAGAATCAGAATTATTATCAATTTGAGGTTGGCTTTCTCGGTAGCCTTTCATTTTCTTTTCAGCAACGAGATTGTGAAATTTAGAAACTGCTTGTTGAAAATTACCAAATGAGTGAACTTTCTGTTGAGATTTGTACCCTACTCGACCCCATTCAACAGTTAAATTTTCTTGCTCAACTTTAGCACTCCAGAACTTATTGCTATTCTGGGCAGCATCTACGAATACTAAATATATTTCCATGATGATTACAACGATATTTCATGGTGGTAAACCGCTAAAAACTCCAATTAGTATTTAGCGGTTTAGTGATTTATGGCTTACTTGACCACTGAAAGCGATCGCTCGCTTACTTCTGTGCCGGAGGCAATCTAATTGGTACGGAATTTAGAGGTACGAAGACTTCTCTTGGAAACCTGCACAGGACTAGAAGCTGGTCGTGCCACCTTTGACCAAGACTGCATCCGCTCAACAGCAGCAGCATCTTGAACAGCTAAAGGCGTAATATTTCGCTGGCAATTTTCTAAGTCAGCTAGTGTCACCTGCTGTGGTCTTCCCTCATCAAAAGCTAGTAGTGCGGCTTCTGAGGCCAGAGTTTCCAATTCAGCACCGCTAAACTTGCTGGTACTAGCAGCGATCGCTTCCAGATACTCTTCAGGAACTTTTATACCGTATCGTCCCAGATGAATTCTGAGAATTTGACAACGTTCTATTTCTGTGGGTAGATCAACAAAGAAATTCTCATCAAACCGTCCTTTGCGCTTAAACTCAATCGGTAAAGCAGTTGGGTCATTACAGGTTGCCACCACAAACACCCCTGCTGTACACTCAGACATGAAGGTGAGGATATTTCCTAAAATTCTTTGTGAAACTCCAGAAGTATCGCCATTAGCGGAAAGTGCCTTCTCAACTTCATCAATCCATAATACACAAGGAGCGATCGCTTCAGCCGTACTGAGTGCGCGACGGACATTGCCTTCAGATTCTCCCACTAGGCTACCAAGCATTGAGGCAATGTCTAATTGCAACAATGGAAGATTGAGGATGGTGGCAATATTCTTCGCTACTATTGATTTACCTGTCCCTGGTGGTCCGGCTAGTAGCACTCCTTTAGGTTGGGGTAAATTGAGCGATCGCGCTTCTTGGGAAAACAACCGACGACGGCGTTGCAGCCAATCCCGCAGTAAATCCAAACCGCCAAAAGGTATTGTCGTTGGTTTACCCAATTCAATACCCATTTGAGCCAGTAGCCGGGTTTTATATTCGACAACCAAGGAAATGACTGTAGCATCAATGACAATGCCTAAAGAAGTTAATCGTTCTTTCACAGTCAACCGCAGAAAGTCACTGATTTCTTCCAAAGTTAGTCCTAATGCTGCTCTTGCTAAGGTTTCTTTATCTTCAGTGGTCAGAGAAACTGTAAAATTCACCTTTTGCTCACTGGCAGATTCTTGCAAATAGAGCAAATATGATTCTAAGTGGTCTTGAATTTGCTCAATGCTGGGTAAAGGAACTTCACAGCAAGGAATTAGCCTCAGCAAAGATTCATGTAGTTGAATGTTTTGACCCAGAAGTACAATGCGCTTTTCAGTTGGTTTGAGACGATGATACAAGTTCTTCACTCTGGTGAGAACTTCCCAACTCAATTGCAGGGAATTTTTACCCACAAAAGGGTGAATATCTCCCAGAATGAAAACCCCATTCCCTTCAAAATTGTTGATGTACTCGAATACATATATTAAAGGGTCTATGTGAGGAGGCTTTTTGTAAGTCTCAATTGACTTGAATACCAGTCCACCGTCGTCAGCAATTAGACATTGTTCTAAGTTGGATACTCCCAAATTCCAGAAATACACAGGACTGTTAAGTTTGTCCATAACTTCAGTGGTTAACCATTGAATAATGGTTGCTTCTTCAGGAGATAGAACCTCTAAAGCCACAATGGGTATTTGAGAGTCAATGGTGGTAATTAGGTTTGATAGTTTCATGGTTGTTAATTTTGCTCAGGTACGGAAGAAAGTTCGTTATGAGTGGTAACAAGATGTACAACTACTTCGTAAATTTCGGCATCACTGTTAAAGACTTCAGCAACTCCAGAAGACTGTGGATGAGCAATAGCGGAAATTAGGGCATTAACTAAAGTGCAAAGTCCCTCAGTGTTTCCTTTGATAATTACTGGTTGTCGCGCTCCTTTTGAGGGGTAGATATGGAGCATGGGATATTCTTCAGGTAGTTTGCTCATGGAAAGATGGGGGAATTTTGTTTATTCCCCGGTGAAATTTTATTGATGCAGTCGGTGTTGATGGGTATTAGTGCTACGAAGCTGCTGGTGGGATTCGGGTTTGTAAGTGCGTAGTTCACCGCCGTAGGCATCGCTCTCTACTATTCCCAAAGCTTCCTCAAAAGGTTGGGTTGCTTCTAGACAGGACAATCCCTCAAATCCTTCAGCTTCTATTTTTACTTCACCTGTAGCAGTGTCAAAATGTATCAATATTGCCCTTTCCATAAACTATCTCCGTACTTGCTGAGTTTGTTGATGTGCTGAGAACGCAAGACGCAAGGTATGTAACTGACCCTTGGTTTCTTCTGTAATGGTGCATTCTCCTAGCTGTTCCTGTAACTGTGCTGCTTTAGCGCGAACCATGTTTTTACCGTAGGCTTGCATGAGGGTATGAGAAAAGAAGTTTTCTCCCAGTCGGGGTACGGTTTCATAGGCATCGTGGATGATTTGATAGAACCTCGCTTCTTGATCCCACAAAAACCCGATATCTGCGCGGGCATTTAAAGTAGAACCAGGAACAACAATCTCTGCACTTTTGCCTTCAGAGTCGTCGTAATAACCTTTGAGCAATTGTGGTTTCTCATAAACTTGCACGGTAAGCTGCAAATCTTGTAGAGCATCAACTAAACATTCACGATTAGTTAATTTTGTGGTGACAGTTGAGAAATGTGACATCTTAGTTACTGTGAATTGGGAAATTAATACTGATAAACAGGAAAGCAAACAGTTGCTATTACTTCCTCTCTTAATTGCGTAGCAAGTGTATGAGGTGTATTATTCTCATCTACACCTCACACCTCGTTTTTGCTCAACGATGATATAAATACTTGACTATTTTTCAGCGAAGTTTGAGAGACATGGCTGTAGCTTTGCTTAACCCCATACCCTCATCACTTGCTAATCTTTGAAGATGACGTTGTTCATCCAGCAGCTTGGCGTAAATTTCGTCCATTTTTCCCTCTAATTGAGAACGCCCCTGTAAATCAAGCCTTTTGGCATCTACAGAAGCGTTTTCGAGAATGTCTTCTAGATGAGTCATCATTTGTTCGAGACTGCTACCTGCTTCAAAACTGGCGTTACCCAAAAGCATTTGCACTTTCTTGAAATGACGTTCCATCTTTTTCTTAAAGTTGACTGGTTTGCGTCCTGGTTCCCAATTGCTCAAATCTTCGAGTAATTGCGCTGCTAGTTGTTCGCCACCTGCGTTAGCGAAGCGCACCGAAGGTATCGCTGATTCTCTGAGTGTTTGTTCTAAATTTGTGTCATACTGCTCGATAAACCGAGTTATTTGCTGTAAACATTCAGCTTGTTGTTCTGATAATTGCTCGCTAATAGCAGGAATAATCACAGGACGACCAATTATTACTTGTAAATAGTCTTCTAGTTCCTCTAAACAGGGAAAAGCTTTTACTAAGTTTTGCTTAACTTCTTGTTGTTGTTCTACAGATAATTGCCAAGCATTCAGTGAGAGGAATTTATCAATCCGTTCTTGATAATCTGTGTAACCCTCGTCATACTCTTCTCTCAATTGGGTGCGTAAAGTAGGGGCAATATTATCTCGAATTTCGATTAATTGACTCCAGACTATGGGTGCTAAGTCTATGGAACAAATCCAATCACCATTGTCATAATTCATCCATTCTTGGACTGAAGCAACTTCTTGTCTTAATTTGTTTGCGGCTTCATCTAAAGCTTTGAAAACTTTGATGCCCTTTAAACCAACTTCTGAAGTTGTAACTTTTACTAAGTCAGATTCTTGCTCATTTT
The DNA here is from genome assembly GCF_000332135.1 of Anabaena sp. PCC 7108. NCBI lineage: Bacteria > Bacillati > Cyanobacteriota > Cyanophyceae > Nostocales > Nostocaceae > Anabaena > Anabaena sp. PCC 7108. The sequence continues at coordinate 5,643,631 of NZ_KB235896.1, read as the reverse complement.
GAGAAGATTTGAGGACATCTGCCCATTTTGGAGCATTGCTTTTAGTGGTTTTCTTTAACTGGATTTTGAACCGGATGCGTGTTTTGTTTAGTTTGGAGAAGTTGTATTTTTCAACAACAGCGTCTTTGAGGAAGGTTTCATTTGAGTTGGGAATGACTGCTTGTAGCATATTGTTTTGGAAGTTAATTTTTTTACTTCCAAAAAAGCGTTAGCTTTGGTATTTATAGCTCAGTTATTTTTTAAGATAAATTCTACAATATGACCAGATCACGAAATTTTAACTATAAACACCTGAATCAATTGATATTGCGTTTCTTTAAACCTTTTTATTAATAGAAAAACTTGAAAAGTGAGAGAGAATGTATAAGTTGAGAGTTAAATGATAATCAAATGAGTTGTTAAATTTAGTCTTGTTGAAAAAAGAACAATATCCAATTTTTCCAAAATAATATAAATATTTGAACAAGTTCTAACCAGTTAAATCTATCTGGATGAATTGTGCTTTTTAGGGATTCTATACTTTGAAGTTCATCTAGGGAGGAATTTAAATATTTTAAATAATTTCTTTTTTGAATTAATTCAGATGACTCTGGTGGGATTGTAAAAATTAATAATGACTCAAATTTTTGTTCATATTGATTGAGCGATATAAGAGCATTTTGGCTAAATTCTGACAAATAGTTATAAATAGCATTTTTATAGGATTCCCATTTTTTTCTTTCATATTCTTCATCTAATCTTCTTCGATTTACGCCACCATTAAAAACATCACTAAACCACTGTCCAGCATTTCTATCTTGACGCTTTGGTAAGGATATATTAGGATAACTAGGCAAGGATATATTAATACTATTCAGTCTGTTTTTCCGAAACTCATCACAGGACTGATTAGCCCAAGTTTCAATTGATTGAATATAGTTAGTAATAGTTGGTTTAAATTTATGATCTTGCCACGTATAAAATTCTCCTCTCTCTAAGTGTTGTGCTGCTTCGCTTTGATAACTTCCTAAAATATTGTTTAAATATAGCCAATTTCGATAATATTCTACTTTCTTTTTGAATTCTTCTCTCAGATATTTTTCGCGTTGTTTTCCTTTTTCAATAGCCATATTTCTAATATTTTCATTAGTTCTAATTTCTTTATCTAAATCATTCACTTTTGTTTGCAAAATGAATTTTACTCGATCTGCTATGGCAATTATGCGAAGTAATCTAGTTTGATTTGTTCTTTTTTTCTGAATAGAAATAATAGTAAATAAGCCAGCATTAAAAGTAATAATACCACTTGTAAAGGTTTTCCAAATATTTCTTTCTTGTTTTGCTTTTATAGCTGGTAGTGCATCAACACGATATAGTTTTTTTACCCCAAGGGGTAAATCAGATTTGAACTTCTTAATTGTTGAATAAGCATCATTATACACTTCATTTTTCTCATATTTACTTTCTATTTCATTCATCCAGTTAAGAATAAAAATAAATGTCTTAATACCTCGATTAATCAACCAATTATTAAGTTTGTTTTGCTCATCTAATGTAAAAGGTTGTTTAGCACTTAATATTTGTATGACTAAATCAACTTGTAATAATTTATCACGCACCAAGGTATCTTGTTCTTGACTATCATTAGTTCCTGGTAAATCAAAAATTTCTACTCCATTTTTTAGCAATTCATTAGGGTATAAAACCTGTACAGAAATGACATCTTCTCTTCGTTGTCCTTTTTTATTTAATACAGCAAATTCTTGAAGGATTTTTGTGTCACTATGTCTGATGACTTGACCTGATTTCAAGGTAATCAGTGTTGTCAGAGTTTCTCCATATTTAATACTAATCACTGTTCCAGTCGTTCTAACCATTTTTGCTGGCATGATTTCTCTACCTAACATGGCATTAATTAGGGTAGATTTACCAAAATTAAATGGGGCAAGCACGGCTATCCTAAAATCTGGATTAACTAATTCTTTGCAGATTAATTCTACATCTTTTATAAGTTGTTGATCTTCTTGATGATTAAGAAATTGACAAGCATCTCTAATAGATTTTGAAATTATAAAAAATGATTTCATCTTTATTAAAATTTGGAACAAGTAAGTTTAAGGATAAATTTTCACATCAGTTCAGTATGGAAAAACGTAGTCTACTAAAGAATAAATTATTAAAGGGTATATTCTTAGTAAACTACGCTCAAGTAAGTAGAATTAATAAAATATCTAACTTACTTTATCTTTCGTTCAATTTCTTCATATTTTGCATTGATTATTTCCAATTGAGCAGAAATACTATTTAATAATATTTTTAGGCGCTCTTCTTCTGCTTCACAATTAACTTCAGTTGTTCTTTTTGATTCCAAGACATTATTGAGAGATTTTTCCAAAGATTGAACATCCTCACTGATTAATGTGGCTAAGTTCTGAAAGGGTTCAAATAATTGACTAACTTGCTTTTTAAGATTCGAGACTTTATCTGGTTCAAGTAATTTTTGAAATTCTTTTTTAACCTTTTCTTGCATTTCTTTTTGAAACTTTTGGACTTCTCCGCGTCTTTGCCACCAAGCTAACCCGCCTCCAACAACAGCACTAGCACCCAATAAAGCCCATCCTACAGGGGTTAAAGCTAAACCAGCAGTTAGTAAGAATAGATTTGCGCCTGCCATATTGGCTATTGCTACTGTGCCAGCCCCCGCTGCTATCGTACCTACTGTACCACCAGTCCCACCCATGAGCATTTTTATTATTGCATTAGCATCAGCCTTGTCTAAGGAAACTTCTTCTGATGAATCATTCGCATGGATTGATAAACCTGTCTGATTCCGAGCATTAAAATTTTTTGGATTAAGAATTTCTCTGATTACGTCTCTTTGTTGAGTATAATCATCAATTTCTTTGTTAAATGAATCGTTCAAGGGATTAATAATACCTAATACTATACCTTTACTGATGTTGTGCCAATTTTCAAGCTTTTCTTGTCGGTATTGTGTTAATTTTTTCTCTAAAGTCCGGGTATATTGTTCACGCTCATTATCTTTAAGACCGGATACTGGAGGCATTTCAAAATCTCTTTCAAAGTTGATCACTAAATCAGAAAAATATTTATGATATTCTCCTCCAATTTTATCAATACAGGCATCTTTTTGTGTTCTAACATTTGTTTCTAAAATTTGAACACCCTTTTTCATTAACGCAATACAAGGCTTAGTTTTTTCAATTTTTCCTTCCAATGTTTTTAAATCATCTTTAAGTACAAACAATCTTTCGTTAATTTTTGAACCTACTCCAGTTGCAACAAATTTGGCTGTATAAACAGTTTGCAATAATTCTGTCATTAATCGTTCATGAATCAAAAAATCGTTTAATCTTTTTTGAAATTCTTTAATTCCAGTACCATCAATGGAATTTCCTTGTCTTAAACTTTCTAAAGCTGTTTTAGCACAGACATCGAATACTGTATCTCCCCACATTTTTTCTGCTTCATTTTCATTTATCTTTAAACATTTACAGAACCCGTCAACAAAAGCTCCATGTACGTCTTCTTTACTCTCTTCATCAATATTTTCCCATTTATTAATCAAATAAAAAATAGGTCTTACTTGATTTTTATAGCTTTTATTTTGAAGTTCATTTTGTCTTACTTCTGGCTGAATGTCACTTTTTTCAATTTCTTTTTTAACTTCAAGAAACCTTTGTAAATAATCTTTTTCTGGAATAGTAAATTGTTGATCTGCTGCTAAAACAAAAAGAATAGCTTGGGATTGTGAAATATACGAAAATGTTTTGTTGTTTTCTTCTTCTGTATGATTTAATCCTGCTGTATCAATAAATTCTACACCTCTTGATAACACTTCAATCGGACAATAAAATTCAGCATAGTCTAGAGGATTTAGCCAACCCCCTACTGACTTAAATATATTCTTGATTTGTTCTTTTACTTTTCCTGAATTGAGCGTGTATTGCTCTTTATATTGTTTGAAACTCAACCTTTCTTTTGTTCCATCTTTTTTGTGAACTAATACCTTTTCCTCTTCACCATATTTGACAAAAGTAGGAATTGCAGTGGTAGCGACCGCTCCCATCGGCAGCAATTCTTGTTCAAAAAAAGCGTTAAGAATTGTACTTTTTCCACGATTAAAATCTCCAATAATCAAAAAGCGAAACTTACCATTTTTTAATTTTTCTATTTCTTGATCTAAATTATTGATGAAGGCAGATAAAGCTAATTCTCCCGATGCTCCTTGTTTTGTTGCTTGCTTTTCAGATTGAGCAATTATTTGACGCATTTTACCAAGTTCTTCGGCAAACCAAGGACGGATTTTTGTTGCTTCTAAGTCGAATGCGTTATTTTGATTGTACATGGTAGTTAACCTCATTATTGTTTAATTGCTTTTATTTTTTGGGAATCTGCCGCACAAAATACATTGATTGATATCAACTTTAGTTGAACTGTTAGATTTTCGCCAAACTAGTTATCAATTTATATCTTGTTTTCAATGTTTCCAGTTGTTGAGAAATATTAGCTATTAAGCGGTTTATTTCTGGTTCATCTTGACTTTTCGTTAATCTTTCGCTAACTTGAGATAATATCTGAACTTTAACAAATTCTGCTATTTGCATAGCTTGATCTATTTCAGTTGTTAATCGCTCATTCATTATAAAATCATCAAGCCTTTTTGTGAATCCTTGAAGTCCAGTGTCATCCAACGTTTCTCTTTGTTTTAAATTTTCTAAACCTATTTTATCATAGACATTGAATACTGTGTCTCCCCACATTTTTTCTGCTCCATTTTCATTTATCTTTAAACAGTTACAAAAAACCTCAACAAAAGCTCTATGTATTTCTTCTTTCTCTTTTTCGGGAACGTCTTCAAGGTTGTACCACTTATTAATTACATAAAATATTGGCTTTCTGATTTGATTATCATCAGATACTAAATAGTGTAGATATTCTTTCTCTATTTTAGTAAATGGTTGGTCTGCACTTAAAATAAAAATAATAACGTGAGACTCTTGAATTGTGGTAAATATTTGCTCTGATCGTATATCCTGATTATTGAATCCTGCTGTATCAATAAACTCTACTCCTCCAGACAATAATTCAATTGGATAGTATAACTCAGCATGATCTAAATGACTTAGCCATTCTTTTTCTGATTTGTATGAATATTTAATTTGATTGCGTAATTCTTTAGAGTTGAGGCTATATCTTTGTTTGTACTCTTCTAGACTCAATTCTTCCTGTGAACCATCTTTTTTATGAACTAATACTTTCTCCTGTTTACCATATTTGACAAAAATAGGAATTGCAGTGGTAGCAATTGGTGCTGTTGGAAGTAATTCTTGTCCAAGCAAAACATTAAGAATCGTACTCTTACCACGATTCAAATCTCCAATAATCAAGAAACGAAATTTCATAGCTACCAAGCTTCTAATTGCTTCTTTTAAAGAATCTGTGAAAGAAGATAAATCTAATCCTATTTCATCTCTTATTTGGCACTGAAATTCATCTATTGTGTCAATCATTGTTATCAGTTGATTAGCAAACCAACGACGGTCTTCTTCTTTTCTTACTTCTAACTTCAATGAAGTGTTATGAAATTGAGTAAAATGATAGCTTCTTCTAAGTTTATCAATTTCACATTCTAGGAATAATGTTTCTTTTTGAAATTTATAATAATCTGCCTTGCTAGGATTTTTTTGAGAAAGAAAATCATACAAACAACTAACCTGAAGCGATAAAGCTTCTAATTCAAGTATATTGTCTAACTGAAATTGTTGCAAATTTGGACGGCTTTCAAAATGATATAAATGGTAAAAAGAACTTAATAAACCAATTGCTTTAGTTAGATACTTTCCTACATTATCTTGCAAATATAGGCTGTATTCTCCTATTTGTAGATCAATATCAGGTAAGGAATTAATACCTATTGGTAGTTGTAAGGGAAAGAAATTCAAATTTAAACTTGTGTAGCTATCTTTTTGTTCTGGGAATAAATTCCAAAAAGTAATATGAGGGCAAATTCTTTGGATGTTCTGTTGTGGTGTATGAACTCCTTGAATTGTTCCATGTACCAAAATAATTGGAATATCTGATAGATTGCTATAAATATAGTTTATATCCCGATCTGTATAACACAAAGGGCGTTTAAAATAACCATCTTGTTTAGATGCTAAATTTTTCCAAGAGGCTTGGAGATAAGAAGTATTGAAAGCATTGCGGAAATCTACATAACCACCTTTATAATTTAACTCTATAGGTTTAGTATCATCCCAAAAAGGAGATACTAAAATAATCGGCAACTTTGTTTTCTCATATAACGCTTTTAGTCTGTGGTAAGTCGTCTCTATCCCATCAAAAAAGGGGCTGTTTGCGCAATACTGTAGCCAAATTACGAGGGTTCAACGGCTGTAGAAGCATTGTGAATACGACCAAGAGAGGTAAGCTTGGCAAAAATCTGGGATAATAAAATAGGCTCAGGCTGTTGCGGAAGCATTTTTAACATTTCCCGAACATATCGAAAACCACGACAGTAAGCCTTAAGATCAACAATGCCAGAACCAGGATTATCTTGACGGAACTGAGCTAGAAGATAATGAGATAAATTGACCATAAAAAATGAAAGGTTGACAGCATTAGTCACCGCAGTTTGACCCCTGTTCATAAAATCTTCCAATCCCCAAAATTGTTTAGCATCACGAAAATTAAATTCGATTTGGAAGCGCAGTTTATAATAGTCAATTATTTTGTCATATGATAAAGTTAAGTCACTAGAAAACAGAATTACGTGACTGCAAGCATTAGTTTTCAGATTGGTTTTTACTAAAATCACTACATTCAAAGGCTGGGCAAATTCTTTGTGCAGTAAGGTAGATTGATAAGTATTTGTTTGGATATCTTCTTCAATACTAATTTGACACAAATATTTATCAGATATATTGTGCCAGTCCAGCTTATCTCCGTATTTACGACGAGAACGATGATTGGGGTCAGGTATGTTGGTAAGGTATATATAACGCCGAATCGTGGCGTAACTTGGAAATTATGTGTAACTTTACCTGCCTAGCCATCTGCAAAGCATTATTGTTCCCAAAGTGACCATCTACGACCAAGTAAGTGAGGGGAATAAAGTTAGCTATTAACTTAAATAGCTCATTAATCATCTTCTTAATTCTTAGCAATTCAGGTGTAAAAGTCACCTCCTTTTTATTTTTGTTTTTACTTCCTTTTGGTCGTCCCCGTCCACGTTTTTCTTGAGGTTTTACTTCTGGACTTGGCGAGACACTACTTTTTTCTACATCGCTTTTTATTACCTGTTCTATCTGAATCGGAAATGAGTGTCTTTGTTGAACACTTACTAATGATAATGTAAAGAAAGATAGTCCCAATATTGGTTTACTTATTAGACTGGAAAAGAACCTATCTAATCCATAGGTTTTTTTCCCGGCTTTGCTTATTACTACTTCGTCTCCTGCCAACAAATAAACATCATTTGGGCAGAACAAATGCCGCCGAAAAAACACCCAGAACACCGTTGTCCACGGTATGACTGTACGAAAAAATCTGATTACCGTCCGATAACTACCACCACTAAGCGTCCAACGCGATATTCCCAACATTGTGACTCGCCCGCTCATGGCTAACATGGCCGTGATGATCTGGCTTAACTGCCGCATCGTCGTCACTTTTATTTCTGGTAGTAGGCATTGCAACAGTGCTAGTATGTCAAACATGGGCTGTATGTGGCTTTCGAGTTGTCGTTGTGGAAGACTATAACTCTACTACATCAGCCCTCTTTTTATACTCTTTTTTTGGCTACAGTATTGTTGCGTATTCTGTATTTATATCTCTAAAAGCTCTATGTGTTGCAATAGAGTAACTTGCTCTTAAATGCTCAATAATTTGCTGTTCATTTATCTTAATTTTGGAATCTGTGAGAGATTTAATAATACTGTATTCGTGTTCTTGTTGGAGTTCTTTCAACCGAAGCCGGCTAGATTCTGCCATTTCTTCCAAACGATGGCGACTCGCTTCGGATTCTTGATAAATGTCAATGAACTTACCAAGAATGTCACCAATAGTTGTAGCAACAGCTTCTACTACAGATGAAGTGAGTAGTGTTGTAAATATAGGGTCTACCATACTTTTCCACCATGACAACTAACTGTTATGTTTATTAAACACTAATTTACAGCAATTTCCGTAATTTTTCTGGGAAATAAATCTTAATATCTTGCAATTTTACGTACAACTCCTGATATCTTAAGAAGATGTGCAATAATGCTACCTCACTTTTATTGCTTTTAACGGTAAATCAAAGGTTTTGTAATTATACGGAGTAGTAAAAATTCATCAATTTTTGTTTGTAAAAAATGTGCGTATCCTACTTGTTGGACACAAACTGTTACACATCAACAAAAAGCTGATTTATTAGTACATATAAACTAAAAAGCAAGCAACTTCAGAGTTGGAAATTAATAGAAAATTATAATCAAGCCCAAAAGATGTGGCTCCTACCCCCAATGAGCAGAAGCCGTGTATTTTGGTTTTATTCACAAATGGTATTTCCGAATTTTCTTACTTCTCCTATCTACTCCTCTACTAACAAAGCCTCTATTTGAGCCAGCAGTTTTTCCAAAGCTTTTTGCTTTTTAGGATTTTCCCAAACCTTCGCTTTTTGTAATTGCTTTGATGCTTCCTTATAACGATTCTTGAGTGAACTGGGTTCTTGGTTTACCTGACGAGTGGCTTTAATTCTTTCGTTGATCTGAGTTAGTGATAAATTGTCTGTTATTGTCGCCTCCAAAAGTGCAGTTCGTTGTGCTAAATCATTAACACGAGCGATCGCTGTTTATTAAAACTGCAATCCTTGAGCTTTGTAGCCTTAATTTCAAATTCAACTGAACATTTTAAACCTTATTATCGTTGACAGCTTTTTCCTGTATCACTTCTTCAATCTCTGCCAACTTCTTGCGAAGGACTTCCTGAAACTCCATTAATTGAGACACCTCAACTTTTTTCAACGCTTCCCCAGAAACTTTATACAAAGAGCGTGTTGCTGTTGCTACTGGTTTAACTTGTTTTTCGATTTTCTCAGCGTCGGTACTTTGTGAAGTGATCGCCTCAGTGACTAATTGCCGGGTTTTTTGTACAGATAATTTTTCTGCTAACACCTTTTGGGTGATGTTGATTCTAATTTCTTCTGCTTCTGATTCTGGTAGTCCCAAATTTTTCGCAGAAAGTTTTTGTAATGCCATTGCGTGAACACCTTTAAGTCCAGAAGACCTAATCGCAGCTTTCAAGTCTTCAGCTAAAGAAAGCATCGGAAAAATATTGGCATCAATAGAAGCAGGATTAAGTTGTAAATCTAAAAGTATAGTCAACACTGCCACTTCTCGCTCATCTAAGTCCAAAGTAGCTAAACCTTGTTGCTGTTCCTCTGGTGTTACCGTGAGCAGTTCCACAACGGAGTTCATTCGTTTTTGTGCATTCAACCGTCGCACTACTGTTGAGAGAATCCGGGGAATATCCTGGGGTTCTAAACCAGTATTAGTTGCCAATTCCCGGACAATAGCTTCAGCTTTATCAAGAGGATTGAGGTCTTCCCGGTGTAATGAAGTGATTAAAGCTTTGCGGTGTAGAGCATCAGGTTCAGGAATAATAACAGCTTGCAGATTTTGCCAACCCAAGTTTTTAGCACTACGCCAACGCCGTTCACCATCAAATATAACTAAGTGTTCCCGTTGAATTAAAATAATTGGCTCTAGTTGTCCATCTGATACCAAGGAACGAGACATAGACTCAATACTTTCTGATAAAAATGTCTGTCTCGGTTGTTCAGGGTTGGCTTGAATTTTGTCTAAGGGAATATATTGAATACCTGATTGTGATTGAAGTTGCGCTCTGAGTGTTTGTAACTGCGTTTCTAACTCACTTGATCCTTGAGAGCGGAGTTCTTCGATTTCTGCTTTTAGGCGTTGAATTTCTGCTTCTGCTTCTGATAACTGTTGGGATTGCTTTGCGCCTGAAAAATAATTGGTGAGGTCAGGAGATTTACGGGTAGTCATAAGTTAGCACAGTTTTAATTTGTTTATTGAAACAGCGATCGCGCGGAGTGCAGTACCAATAGCGCAGCATGGCCTAAGCCGTCATTCAATCCATTAGGTAAGTGGTTATGCAAAATTATTGACACATCAAGAGTTTGATTCACAAGTATTTCTAGCACTTTGATGAGGCATTAATTTCAATGAGCTACTGAATAAAGGAGTATTTTTCAGCCATTGCTAAAAAATAAAAATGCGTAATTTTTACAACAGCTTGGTTAAATTGAGAGTTTTTTTACTCCTGCCATCATCTTGGTTAAGCTATAACTTTCTCTTTACTCTTACTGCCAATCAAAGCCGCTAATTTTGAGGCAATTTCTTTAAAGTCATCTTTTGCTGGATGACTGGGACGGTGAATAGGTAATGGTAATCCTTGCCCACTGGCGTTAACAAATTCAGCACTATCCCGAACTTCTGGAAAAGCATGGATATTCATCTGCTCTAACTGAGATGGTAATGCAGCTAACATTTGTCTATGGGCTGCACGTCGAGCATCATATTGGTTGGGAACAAAGCCGAGAATTTCTGGTGTGGGTTTTAAGCGTAGGTGCTTGCAATGGTAGTAATACCATTCCAGTAAATGAGCCGCTCCTTGAATTGATTTGGGTTCTAGCTGGACAGGGATAATTATGTGTGTACTGGCTGCTAGTGCCATTAAAGGTAATGGACCCAGGGTAGCTGGACAATCAAAGATCATCAAATCATGTTCTAGAGGATAGTCAGTTAAGCGATCGCCTAATAAGTAAGCTCCTCGTTTGTGTAACACTAATTCATCTGCTGTTTGGGTGAGAACCATACCACCCTGACAAATGACTACTTTATCTGTGTGTTCACTCCAGCAAGGGGTTAACGGCCAATTACCATCAAAATTCTCTTTGAGGACAGCAGCTAAAGTATGTTCTGGTTCTGGTTGATTTAAACCACAAAACAGTGTCAGTGACCCTTGCGGATCAAGGTCAAACAGTGCTACGTTATACCTGCGTTTTGCCAGAGCATGAGCTAGATGGACAGAAAGGGTTGTCTTACCACTTCCTCCGGCATTACTTATTACAGCTAATCTAATTTGCATGACTATTTTTTTGATGTTATGTGAGTATCATATATCGGATTTTCTACATCATATATTGATATATGATTTAAGAATATATTAGAGTCGTTGGGTAATAACCCTTAAAATTCTTTAATTCCTTTCCTGGAAAACATTTCAGCGATTTTCACCATCTATTTCCTAACAAGTCTAATATTTATTCTTTTGCATCATATATCAATATATGAGAATTAACCGAATCTTGAAACAGGAATTTTCTCTGTTGCTGCAACCTGTAGACTATTGCTCAAAACATGGGTTAAAAAAATAACAGTTCCTACATCTATCATTGAAGTCATAGCCTAGCACTGATAAGTGAAAAAAATTATCTGCCCACAGAAAAAAAATACCTCTGGCAAAGTAGCCAGAAGTAAGATCCTTAAAAGGGAATGTGAGAAATATTAGTATTCCGAGAATGTCCGTTGTTAGATGCTGTAGCTACACCAGCACCAACTAGCTGTTGAGTATTTTCTTGTGGAATTGGTTGAACAACAGGTGTAGCAGTTGGTATAGGATTCCGATTACCAGTGGTAGTGCAGATGAAAGTGCGGATAACCAAGGCAGTTTTCTTTTCCTTATATCCCTTACCGCTATCCACCACGTTAATATCCAAATAGCCCATAGCGATACCATTAGCATTAATTCCAGATTCAGCAATGGAAACTGCGGCTGCTCCCTTGGTTCTGTAGGGAATTGTGTCTTCCACTACGCCATCTTTTGAATAGTAAGAGAAGGTACATTCACCATAGACAATCTTTACACCTTGACTGTCAAAGGCTTCATCAATACTGAGCAGTCGAATGGTTTGGGTTGAATTAATCATGGTCTATTCCTTGTGATGAAATTTTCAATTGTTCATTAAAATTGCGCTTTGCGCTTTTCAACCACAACATCCCACAGACAAAAGTTATGCTGCGGGATGTGGTTAGTTTTCTAGAAATTGGCGTTAATTATGGAATCTTGGTCTTCACTGGTTTCATTCGAGTCCTTACGTTGAGCAGAACTGATCAGTTCTAGATTACTGACACGAATGATGGGTTTTTGTCTGGATTCGTTGGTGTTTTTATCTATCCATCTGTCGAAGACTATTTCACCGGTGATCCCAATAGTTGAACCTTTTTGAACCCAGTCTGCTGCAACTTGAGCAATATTTCCCCAAAGTTCTAAATCAAACCAGAGGGGATTTTCACTTCTGTAGGGAGGTTTGACAGCAAGAGTCAAGGATGTTTTCATTGCACCTGATTCAAAATAGCGAACATCAGGTGTTTGACCAACGCGACCAACTAAATCAACTTTATTGATGTATTGCTGAGTCATATTATTTTCCTTGGGTAATCTATTTTTTTCACGGTATTAGCGCGATAGCGCATTCTCGGTTATGCAACTAAACGAATGATTTTCTACAGGCTAATTTGATGCTTTTTGGGATACAGCCCAGTATCAAACCTGATTGCGCCTAGCGCATTTATTACTGGTTGTATTGGGGAAAACTGCGTAAAAAATAACCCCAAATCTACTAGAGATTTGAGGTTGATGACTATTACAAAATTTGTTCTTTGGTTGCTAAACCATGCAATTTGGTTACTAATTTCTCTTCTTTCATGCGAGAGAAACCAGGGATTTTGTGCAATTTGGCTAACTCCCTTAGTCTTTTTAAAGTTAGGGTTTGTAAATCTTCCAAACTTGCTAACTCTGGAGAATCGGGAATATTTGTTATTTCTGAGGAAGAGTCATCAGGTGTAGGAGAATCTGAATCGGTGATAATTTCTGCTGTGTCGCAGGGAATAATATCATTACTATCACTGCTATGATCAATATCTTCACTCACCACAGTTACAGTATCGCTACTAGCTTCACTAGGAGTATCATCTGGTGGTGTAATAGATTCAGGTGATGTTGATGGAGCGATCGCCTCAACTACTAAATTATCCTCAATCTCTTCGTTTACGGTAGGTACTGTATTAGCACCATCTTCACTAGGAGTATCATCTGTTGGTGAAGTAGATTCAGATGATGTTGATGGAGCGATAGCGAAGCACTGCTGCAAGCAGTTCGCATCCACTACTGAATTATCCTCAATATCTTCGTTTACGGTAAGCACTGTATTACCACCAGCCTCACTAAAATTTTCATCTGGTGACGGAGTGCTTTCAGAGCGTGAAGTATTACTGTTGAGGTTAGGAGTTTCTGTTTCCGCACTGGTGTAACTGAGAATTTGCTCAATACTGGCTATAGTGGGTTCTTTCAAAACGGTGATTCTGTGGAAATTTCCCACTTTCCTAACTGAAATTCTTGCTCCAGCCGTGCGGAGTTTTGTTGTTAAGTCATTGAGTAGGAGAAATGCTACATCCAATTGACGGTAATTATTGATAATGGCACTCATGGTTTTTTGTTTGATTTAGTTCACCACAAGAGCGCATAGCGCAATCCTTTTATCCAAAAATGTTGTTTGGTATGTTTGATGATGTTTAGATAGATTGCGTTGAAAATTTAGTTTTTGGTATTAGTCAGGAAATAATAAGACTTCCCATACCAATCGGGGAGAGGCCATTTTTAACAGAGAGTTTTTGGCATCTTCCAATTTCAACAGCCAATTTTGATCACTGAGAAATTTCTTCCAGCAATATTGCAGGTAATCTATCAACCATAGTTGTTGATGAAAATCTAATTGCACCTCAATATCTTTGGCAATACTTAACGCTGTTAACAGATTGCTAGGTGGTTGAATTAGTTGTTGCAAAATTGATTGTGGGATAGATTGGAGTTGATCATGGTAAGCGATCGCTATTCCAGGAGAACCACCGACAAATTGTATAACATTTGGGTGATTGAGAATTTCAGAACGTCCCACATTTTCTAAAACTGTGGTCATTTGGGCGTTGTTTAGTCGCTGGAAAGGAATCCGTTGACAACGGCTGGGAATTGTAGCCAGTAACCTTTGGGGTTGGGATGATATGAGGATAATTGTGCCGGATATTGGCTCTTCCAAAGTTTTCAGGAGTGCATTAGCAGCAGTGGGTGGCATTCTTTCCGCATTTTCTACCACCACAATTTTGTAAGGTGCAATTAGAGGGGAGGTAGCCAGAAATTGGGTAATTTCTCGAATCTGCTCAATTCTAATTTGGGATGGAGTTTTTCGCAGTCCCCCAGAAGCTGCTATTTCACTCTCACTGAACAACTGTTTTTGGTGTAGGTATGTTGGTTCAACCCATAAAATATCAGGACAGTTAGCTAGGTTTTGGATGTTGAAAATTTCAGCGATAAAGCATTTAGCAGCTAAGGATTTTCCTACTCCCTCTGCTCCAGCAAACAAATAAGCAGGGACAATTCGGTTTTGTGTAATTGCACCTTTGAGTAAAGATACCGCTAAATTTTGACCAATGATTTTTGAGAACTGCCAGTTTTCTGCAATTGGCTGTGTAGATTCGGCATCTATACTTTGAGAAGGTTGACAAACAGAAAAGTCTGTTGTGAGATGAAGTAGATCAAGTTGCTTCATTTTTTGAGTTTTGGAAATTGTTGATTAGACATCTCCAGAAATTTAATTTCCCTCCAACAATCGGAGCATTTTAGGTTAAATTTCCGAGGTGTCTATTGCATTTGAAAGAAGTAGTACCTACGAGCAAAGTTTGATAATTTGAGTTTGCAAGGCGAGTTTTTCATCTATACCAGATTTCAGCATTAGCTCTAGTTCCAATAGCATTTTCAAACTATTTTTCAGCTTGTTTACACAACAATTAGCAACCTCTTGGCGTATGTAATACAAGCGTTTGGGATTTTTCACGTCTGCAAGTTGGGCTATTGCATTGTCGTCTTGACATCCAGTGATGATCATCTGTTTGACTGTTAGCCAAGTGCGAAAGGTAGTAGTCAGGGTAGCGGTAATCTTTAAAGCTGGTTCGTTACAGTTAATTAAGCGTTCAATAAATTCTAATGCTTGAGCAATGTTACCCAAGCGAATGGCGTTGGCTAGTTGTAAACTATTAGTAGCATTTTCTGATACTAATTCTTTCACCATATCCCCGTTGACTGTTTTACCCAAGGCATAGGTTTTGAGCTTTTCTAGTTCGGTGAATATCAGTCGTGTATGATTGCCTGTGTAATCAATCAATACTGTGTAGGCATCGGTAGTGAGTGTTACACCTACTTCGTCAGCTAAAGTACGAGCTTGCTGTATTAATGCTTGGGTTTGCCATTGGGGAATGAGAGGAAATTCTTGTACCTGTGCGTACTCCAGTAGGAGTTTGACTGATTTATTTCTCGCGTCAGGTTTGTGAGTGTTGGTGATAAGGAGTGTGTTTGTTGAGGGAATTTTGGGGAGAATGGACTCCAACTGCAACAAAATTTCTTTTGAACAAATTCCCAGTAATGTGCTGTTGGGCAAATGTACTAATCTTCCTCCACTCCCAACTGGTGGTGTCATGATATCGGATAATGCTTGAGGAATGGTTTCTTTAGATTCTGGGGGGTATTCTGTATAGTTAAAGTTTGCCCATTGTTGATCTAGAGTGTGGGTTTTTAGTTGTTTGATGGTGCGACTTAGAAAGAATTTGTTTTCACCAAAGTATAAGTGTGTTGGCATGGTAGTACGGCAATACAATTGTCGTACATGAGCGTTAGCTCTAAGCCCACTATAATTTTATTTGCATGGTAAAGCATTCATTCAACGAAATGGCACTAAAGTGTAATAGGGGTACTGCAACGATTCAGGAAAAATTCCGCCATATCGCTTGAAACGCTTATCTAGAGACAATTTCAGTGATTCCAACTTTTTCACTCATTACTACCTCAACTCCTCGTGTCGCCCGTCCTACACAAGAAATTGGGGATAATTATTAAATTGGAAGTCCCTAAGCACGAGTTTATTATCAAGGACAAAGAAGCCGATCGCTCTTTTCTACCTTTTGGTTAGTTTTGAGATAATCACCAACCCAATCACAACTCCGTGCAAGTAGGAGATTGAGATCAGAGGTTAATTTAAAATTTTTGAGGTTCCACAGTTTTACGGCTCCATCAACACTAGTTGAAGCGAGGGTTTTGCCATCTGGACTGAAACTGACTGACATTACCCGGTCTTTATGCTCTTCAAGAGTCGCAAGTAATAGACCATCAAGATTCCAGAACTTGATAGTTGCATCAGAACTGCCTGTAGCAATCAGCTTACCATCCGAACTAAAAGTGACATCAGAAACCCTAGCTGTATGACCTTTTAAAGTTTTAAATTTTTTAAATAAAGTACCATCTCGATGCCAAAGGATAACAGTATTATCTTCACTTGCTGAGGCAATAAATTGACCGTCAGGGCTGAAAGTTACATTCCATATCCAACCAGCATGTCCTTTAAGGGTTTGGAGTGGCTGACCTTCCCGACTCCAAAGTTTAACAGTGTTGTCTTTGCTAGAAGTAGCAATTGTTTTGCCATCTGGGCTAAAACTGACACCATAAACTCCATCTGTATGTCCTTTAAGGGTTTGGAGTAGCTGACCTTCCCGACTCCAAAGTTTAACAGTGCGGTCTTTTTCCCCACCTACTGTAACTAGGATTTTACTGTCTGGCGACCAAGCCACAGCCCTAATAAAGTCAGTATGTTGTTTTGTCAGAGATTTGAGTAAAGTGCCATCCCGTCGCCAAAGATTGATAGTTCCACTAGAGTCAACTGTAGCAACAAGCTGGTTATTAGGACTGAAACTTACCCCATTTACTTGGTCAGTATGTTCAAGTCTTTTCAGAAAAGCGCCATCCCGATTCCAAAATCGTACTGTTTGATCCCAGCTAGCTGTAGCTAGAGTTTGAGCATCGGGCGACCAAGCTACATCCATGACCCTGTATTTATGTCCTTCAAGAGTTTTAGGAAATAACCCCTCCAGATTCCAGAGTCGGATGCTGTTGTCCCAACTTGCGGTGGCAAGTATCTTACCATCAGGACTAAAACTTACATCTTTGACCCTATCCCGATGCCCGTTAAAAGTTGTGAGTAAAGTTCCATCAATAGCCCAGAGTTTTACATTTTCATTATCACCATCACTGACAGTAGCTATTGACTTACCATCAGGGCTAAAACGCACACGATTAACATTTCCTTCATGCCCTGTAAGGGTTTTTAACAACTTGCCATCTCGCTGCCAAATAATAGCAGTTTTGTCATCACTGCCGGAAGCAATTAGCTTGCCATCATGACTAAAACTCACGTGCCTAACACGATTTGTATGCCCTATAAGAGTTTTGAGTAAAGTGCCATCTTTGTTAAATAGTTTTATAGTTTTGTCATCATGAGCGGCAGCAATTACCGTACCATCTGGACTGAAAGACACGCTCCAAAAACCATTTTTTTCAGATTTATCACTTTTGTTTGAGATGTTTGTTTTGGCTGGGATGGTTTTTTGAAAAACACCATCTCGGCTCCAAATTTTGATTGTACTATCTTTGCTCGCTGTTGCTAAAGTGTTTCCATCTGGACTGAAACTAACATCTGTGACCCAGTCATTATGACCATTATGCTTTTTGTCAAGAGTTTTTAACAAATTAACATTTATTTTTTGACAGTTATTATTTTTAATAGAAACACACTCAAGATGCCAAAGTTTAACTGTCTTGTCTGAACTAGCTGTGGCAATGAGTTTGCCGTCCGGACTAAAGCTAATTTTATTTACCCAATGTTTATGCCCTGGTAAAGTTTCCAGCAATAAGCCATCCCGATTCCAAATTTTGACAGTCTGGTCTTCGCTTGCTGAAGCAATCAACTGACCATCTGGGCTGAAACTCACACTTTCAACCTTTTTGGAATGCCCGTCAAAGCGATTGCGTTCTCTCACTCCATATACTAATTCTGGTAATGCCTTTGCTACCTGCATTTGAGTATTACTGTTGGCAACACCAAATCTTTGCAATTTTTGCATTTCCTTAGTGGCTTTTATACCTTGCATCAGAGCATCAAGTCGTTGATTCAAGGCAAACTTGGATTGCGATAGTGCAGTTTCGGCATTAATTTTCTCATTAACCTGACCAATGGCTGCAAACCCAGCCACCCCAGCCAGAATTGTCACAATTACCGAGAAACCTGTTAATCCGTAAATTGTACGTCGCCTTTTGCGATCGCGTACTTGGATGCTACGCTTAATAAAATATCTCTCATCTGAGCGTATTTCCTGGGGTCGTTCTTTCACCCAAGCTTCAGCCGTTGTCAAAACCACACCTTGCAACAACGCTCCTTCATCTTGTCCTGCGTCTTTCCACTGACGCATTAAGGTACGCATTCGCTCTTGCCAAGTACGGAAATCTCTATCTAAATCCAGCCACAGTTGCAGGCGAAACCATCCTGAAATCATTGCTTCATGTACAATTTCGACAGTTTCTTCTTCGGTTGGCTGACCACTGCTATTGATAAACAAGCGAGTATTAGTAATTACCAACCGCCTGTTAGCTAGGTGTGTAACCAAATCCCAGTTTTCTTCCCCAACGTCCTGACGGGTGGCTATGCGTCGAGTATCCGGTGTCCCTTCTCCTGGATGTACCAGTTGAATGAAAATGCACCGTGCCCTTTCTTTTTCCTCGTCGTTAAGTTTTCTATACACATCCTCGGCATAGTTAGCCAAAGCTGCTTTAATACCCCGGATTTCTATATTTCCATTTTTGACATACCCGATTTCATCATAAGCGGCGTTGGTCAATTGGGCGTTGATTTGTTTATCCCACAGTTGGGTAAGGGCAAACTCCAACAACGGAAGCTGACCTGGTTGGTTAACAATGTCATCCAACAGCCGTTTTGTCAACCCGGACTCAATAGTTACTCCAAGCATTGCAGCAGGCTGAACAATTGCCTCTTCCAATTCTTGACGGTTCATCGGCCCAAGCATTTGGTAGCCATAACGCATCACATCTGCAAAAGAACGGTCAGATAGAGCAGATTCGAGAAAGTCAGCCCGGAGAGTCAGAACGAGAGTAAAGTGGGGAGTATGGTGATTAACTGCACTCACTACCTCTAGCAGCCGTTCCAAAAAACACTGGCGTTCCCCTGCCTCGCAAAGAGTGTATAATTCCTCAAACTGGTCTGCTACTAATAGTATGCGGGTATCAGCAGTTTGCCTTACAATCTCTTCGATAGTATCCCGCAAGGCATCAGTTTCATTGCGTAAGTCATTAGCTAGCTTTCTGGTTGCCTGTAGTCGGTCGATATTGCTTTGCAGTTGGGGTTCAAAATGAGGAATCAGTGCAGCCGCCAAAGCGTGGAAGGGACGGTCTCCCGGTCGAAAATCAGCAATGCGCCAGTTTCCTTGAGATTCGAGTACCGGGATTAACCCAGCAAAAACGACCGAAGATTTACCACTACCAGAAGAACCAAGCACAGTCACCAAAGGCTCTTTTTGCACAACTTCTACTAATTGTTGTGTAAAAGCTTCTCGCCCAAAGAAAAATGGTGCATCCTCCTTTTGGAAAGCAAATAACCCTCGATAGGGACACCGACTCCTTGACCAGCGTCCCAAATCCAGCCAAATCGGTGGTGCGACTGCTGGATTTGGGTAAATTACTGGCAACCAAGTTGCACAATGAAACTCTTCTTCTAAACCTTGAAGTCTTTCTCGTGCTTCCCGTACCGCAGATGATAAGGATTTTCCCCCAGCAAAAGCCCTCAGAAAGTGTTTTAAAAACTCTTGTGCCACGCGGTCAGGTACGGGTTCGCGCATCACAATTACTTGGGGGATATGTAAAGAAGCCAAATCCCGCGCTAAACCTAAACTATCACAGGAGTTGAAAATTGCTAACTGCAAACCCTGTGTAATGGCTTTTCTCAAACCATAATTTAATTGGTCAATCGTTAAGTAGTCAGTTTTATTGAGCTTAATCCGACCTTTTTCTTGACTAGAACTGTGACCAGCAAAAAACAAAATATCCCAAGAAAATTCCCACAGATATCTATTTAACTCTTCTAATTGTGGCTCAACTAAAACTGTGAGTTCTGCATCTGGTAATTCTCTTAGCGATACCAGGTCTTCCTGAATATTAATTTTAACCGAATTGCCAAAACTATCACGACTTTCTGGATTGCCACAAATTGCTAAAATTCTGACTTTATCTCTAGGCGTTTTTGGCAGTAATTTTGTCGGTCGCCTGTATTCTAGAGAACTCAAGGCTATTTCCGCCTTGGGATAATCATTGAAGAAGTTCCACAAATGCCAGGGAAGGCGTTGAAGCAATTCATTGTTGGTTTCAATCACAACTTGAATTTCTTCATCTGCTTGTAATTGAGTGCGTAATTGCTGGTCAATTTTGCGAAACTGCTCAGAGTTTAGTAATTGATTAATTTCTGTTTTTAGTTGTTGACATAACTGACCAAAATCGGTATGTGCAACGTTGGTAATATCTATTTCATTGATCTCAAATTCATCATCGTCTTCCCCACGAACCCGCCAATTAAAAGGTTGATATAAGTCTCTGTAGAGTAACTGCCAGTGTGCATAGGTTTCCGGAAGTTTTAGTTCGAGAATAACAGGTAAACTCCCCGTAAATTTCATCTCTAATTCGCCTGCTCTCCACAGATACGCTGTCACTTCTGGAAAGCCATTTTTAAAATCTCCATTTCCGAGATTTAATACAACTAAGTTGCTCATAATTATTTCCCGAATATTAATTACACCAAAAAATCTTCTGTCAGACTTAAATCATTGAGAGTTATTGTCAGGCTAAATCTTGTTCCAGGTTTTGATTTCCATCGCTTGAGTTGAATGTAGTTATCTTGAGTTCTTGATTCGATTTCCTGTTTTTTTTCTCCAGAAGAAGAGAGTAAAGTCAGTTTGACATTAGGCGGCAGATTATTTTCTCCTAGACTTGGACGCAATTGTACTCGAATACCTACTTTATTATCAGCTTCTGGTTTTAGGCCTACTAACAGTGCTAAAGAATGAGACCTAATTTGCACTCCCAAATCTATTAGTTTGATTCTTTCCATACTACTATCTTCAAAATCCCTGAGAATAGGAGCTAACCCATCGGATTTTATCCCTAATGTTTCAAGACCCTGCCAATCAAGCTCAAAGATATTCTGAAGCCAATTACTCAAGTTTACTGCCGTTTTTTCTACGTTTTTAGTTGGCAATTCTAGTAGATTTATTTGACTTATATACTCCGGAAAATCAGCGATTGTTTGCAACTCACTGATAGGTAGAATACCTTTCTTTTCCGCTACTGTTACGGCGAATCCTATAATTGTCGCCTGTTGTAATGATTCGTTAAGATGCACTACAATATAGCCAATTCGGTCTGACCAAACGTCTGGTGGTACATAACAAACCTCTGCATCTGATAGCACCGGAAGACACTCTAATTTGCCGTAATTTTTTACCTCTAAATCTGCCACATCTGTAAAAGCCAGCATTATTTTATCGTGGCTATCACTTTGAGCAAAATCTGTGTCTAGTCCCATGCATCGCAGATAAAAATCTACTGCATGTACTGCTAAAGTATTGTGATAGACTTTTTGAGCTTTCTCGAAAGTAAATTGTGCTTGAGATAACTGTTGCGCTATTCTATGCACTTCCAAAGAAATAGGAACTCTAAAAGTAAATGATCTTATCATCTTACTAATTTCCATGTTGAAAAATTGCCTCGCTAATTAACTAGATTTTTGTACTAATCTTGTAAGTATTCCAAAAAAAGAGGGCTGAATTTTTTTACGCAACGATTGTAAAAACTAGACAGGGTTTGAATAGAATCTATCTGCCATTGTTCTGCCATATGTTCTAAAGTTTTATCTCCCCACACTTTCTCCAACGCAACAACTTGAAAATTCACATCTGGTCGCCCTGTGATGTGTGCGTTCCTGAACAAGCTATCTGGGTCTGATTCGATAAAATCTCGCAGTTGTTGTGATTTAGAAACTGCTTCTTCTTTTTGCCAAAATATTTCTAAATTTTCTGGATTATCTAGGAAGACTATTTTAAGTTCAGACTGCTGATTATCTGTTTTGTTTCTAACAATTTTTGGTGATTTTGTGATGCCTTGCTTCATATATTTATCACGAACATCACTAAATCTTCTAGGGAGCAAAAAATTAACCCAACCCATTATATCACCACGGCTAGGGTTATATTTATCAATATTTTGACAAATGTAAAGTAAAGTTTCCTGAATGGCCTCGTTATATATGTACTCATATAAACCAGGCGGAAATGAAAAAGTCCCTTGGGGACGGCCAAACTTATCTGCTATTTGAATAGCTTCAACTAACAAATTTAAAGCCAGCTTTCGTTGACTACTATCGGGTGCGGCATTTTTAGCTTCTTGGGCTATTTGATTAATTATGCTATCGTCGTCGCTCAATATCGTTTTCAAAGCTTGATCGCGCAGAAAATTCGCCCATTCTCTTATGGGTATGCGTTGTGGATTATAGCTATCTATGTTCTGGCTAATGTCGTGCAAAAGTTGCTTGTGTAAGTCCAAAGAAATTTTTTGCACAACAAGAGGGAATAATTTTGACGGACGACAAAATTTGTGCGATCGCGTTATTGCCTCGGCTAGTTCAGCCAGAACTTGCTGTTTTTCCTGACTGTGTGTTGGGTACTGTTGTACCCTATCAATCAGCTGTTTAAGTTGTACATCAAAATCAGATAAGCCACTTGGGAGAGAGTTAACCATACTAGATTCTTCCGAAGCTTTCAAGATACTGAGTTGTCGCTGTAATTCGTATTAATTGATACGGGCTAACCCTGATGAGGTTCGGCAAATCTAAAATTGCACTCCCGATTGCATAATGGGGAATGAAACTTTGAACTTCTAATCGTCTTTCTGACTGACAAGCAAAACTTTACGCGATGCCTTAAATTTTTTACAAAACTTTGTACTTTAATCCACTGTCACGCAATAACCGATGAGGATGAAAGTGGCGTAAAAACTACGGGGTATTTCTGAAAGATCAGTAGGAAAGTTGACCTGATAAGTCTAGATTTGATGAAAAAACGTTGATGTCTAATAGCCTTTGGTTGATTAGTAGTCAACCAAAGGCTATTTAAAACAATTGGTAATTTTTCTTTGGCTGAGTATCGGTCAGCCAAAGACTGTCCACAATCATCTAGTTGAGGTCTAGACAATGAAAAGACAGCAAAAGGAAACCTCTTACAGAGGCGTTCTATCCCCTATTTTAGTCCTTTTAGTCTCCGGTTCCTTTGGTTTGGCAGTAATTGACAAAGAAAATCGCCCTGCCTACTTTGATATTGTCAAAGTAGCAGTTAGCTACGCCTTTGGCTCAATGAAGTTACAAGAGAATAGCAATGACTCTAGTCCTGATGATACACAAGACTCACAGCCCTCTGAACAAGAAGGCGCTGATAAGTAGAGTGTAGGTAACTTGGCAAGTAGAGTCAAGACAAAATCTCCTGGTGAGAGCTTACGAGTTCTCTAACTTCTGGTCAAGTTATCGGTAAAAGCACAGCCATTATCGCGCAAAAGTGCTGCGCCGCATTACCTACCAAAAACGCTTGTGGTCAGCCATCTACGGTTTTGAGATCACAAGCGTTTCTTAA
The DNA here is from genome assembly GCF_000332135.1 of Anabaena sp. PCC 7108. Taxonomy (NCBI): domain Bacteria; kingdom Bacillati; phylum Cyanobacteriota; class Cyanophyceae; order Nostocales; family Nostocaceae; genus Anabaena; species Anabaena sp. PCC 7108. The sequence continues at coordinate 5,619,941 of NZ_KB235896.1, read as the reverse complement.
CTTTTGATTGATGCTGACAAATATTACACGAAATCCAGGTTTCATAGCCTCATTTAGCAATGCTAAAGAATAAATAGATGCAAGAAGTATGGAGACAAAAATTATAGACGATCGCTCACAATTAGCATAACCCCTCACTCAAAACAGACTCAACTGCTTTCCCACATCACCTTGAGGCTCAACAACCGAAAGTAACTCATCTCGTTTTTTAGCAATCAACTCCAAATAATACCCACTGGAATAGCCTTCAGAATTAGTCAACCCCGTAATTCCTTGATAAAATGTCACAACATCCCCAGTATTACCCAAAACCAAAAGAGCCTTTTCACCCTTCTTAATTTTCCGAGTAACCTGTAACTGTTCTACAGGAAAATCACCAGAACGAATAACCTTTGTTAATTCCTGGTAATATTGTTCCGCCTTAGCTTTTGACAGAAGATATTGTGTCAGGTAGTTCAAAGGAAACTCCTTTTCTAGACGAGAACGATCACGTTTCCGCCATGAACCCTTAGTAGTAATTTTACCATCTTCATGCCAGATAATATAATTCTTAGCTCCTTTAGAGGGAACAAACATCGCTTTAGCAAGGATTTCCAACTCTATATTAATACCCGCAGGTAAAGCATTTTGCAGCTTTTCAAATATCAGCAGAGGTTCAGAGTGGGAGAAGAACACACCATCAGTATCACTTTCAACCTGGATACCTCCCGCTTTTTCAATCACATCAATCATGAATCGCAGAATCCGTCTACCATAAGCTGTAACCAGTGCAGCAGCTTCCATATCGTTAAAACCAACACCAGAAGTCCCATAAAAGCCAAACAACGAGTTGATTAACACCTTGAGAGCAGCTTCAGCTTGTTTAGCAGCTAAATCTCCAGCTTTTCCTAATTCCTTGAGTCTGAGTCGTTCCCTCGTGAGATAATCGAGAATACTTAACCCCACTCGTCGCGTATCCTTGCGGGAGCAAATCCCATATTTAAGCATAATGCTGGGATACAGACTGGAAACATCAATTTTGGCAATGTGTTTGTGTAAACCTGGTACAGACATTACCAGTCCTCCCTCAAATTTCAACTTCAGATCAGCAGTTGGTTTGTAACCTGGATATTGTCTTTCTAAAACTCGCTGCCATTTAGTACCATTACCTGTGAGCGATAGTTGTTGTAAATTCATACCTGGTACTATCAGCGATTCATAGTAATAGGAAGGAACTAATTTATCAGCAATTAATTTCGTATCTTCCAAGTCATAAATTAGGTATTTTCTGATTGTTTCCCATCCTTGAGAACCTGCACTTTCACCCCAACACCTTTGAATTTCTTGGGGAGTTAAAACCAACCTAGCAGATTCTCGCAATCCCATTTCTATGACTGCACTTTTTAGGGAATGTTGATATAATGCTTTATTGACAAAATCCCATCTCAGGACGCAAATGTAAACATCAATATGTTGGCTGTTGCTGATGAATATTTCGGAAATATTCATAGGCTTACCAAATATCTGTGCTGTCTTGATAATTCTCGATTGCTGAGAAATAGTAAATGGATGAGATATGTTATTGATTAGGCATCTAGTAATGATAAAAGGAAAATCAAAATCTGTACCGTTGTATGTGAGAACTACATCAGGATAAATAGACTGAAAATAGGCAATAAATTGGCAGAGTAATTTTGATTCATTTTCATCCATAAATACAAAATATTCGCCCAATTCATTCATACAACCAATAGCGCAAATTCTATCTTTACTAGGAATCAGCCCTGAAGTTTCAATGTCAATAACCATTTGTTTCAGGGCATTGTAAGGTTTAATTGTCTGTAAAGGTTGCCATGAGCCATAAACTGTATTATCTGTGTAGAATATGTTTAATTTATTTTCGGCAACGGTAATTTGATTATTGCTTTTGGTGATAAAATGACGATGATTGTAATTAATGTTCATTGTAATTATGAGTTATTTACTAATGGTTTTTATTTTTTTATTTTGAAAAGTAACGAATGAATTTACATCTATAACGGCATTAGCCGCTAATATTTAAAAAGCTTGTTACAAATAGATTTTCAAAATAATCGCTGTGGTAATTTTATAATGTAATTCCAAATTAATATGAAACTCCATAGAATGAAATATCAGGAATAATAGAACGCGGATAAACGCAGATAAACACAGATGAAGATGGAATAATGAAATTCATGATTCTGTGCAGCCTCACATAAAATTGGTGTAAGAAATTAGGGACTTCCAAATAAAAATATGTCCCAAAACTAACGCAAAAACTCTCTCTATTTCTTCTCTCTCTGTGTTCTCTGTGCATCTGTGGTTCTTTTGTTCATTTATTGGGATAATTTGTTTCCTCGAAGTCCCTTAACTAATTTAAGAATTAGTATGTGATGGAAAATTTAAAAGCCATTCATCGTGAATGGTTGGTTATATAGCAATCCTAACTTATTCTGAAAATTGACATTTATTATCTTTCCCCCTCTGGGTAAGGCTATTTCCATAAATGAATGTTCAAAAATCAGATAAGATTGCTATATCAATTCATAGAATGTTATCGAGAAGAGGATAACTGTTGTACCGTTTCTACCCAAATAGGAGCTTTCTTACCATTGACTGGAATCAAGGAATTCCAATGTTCTTGCAGGGATTCAAGACTCATATTTGGTAATTTCTGTTGCCCCCAAGCGATCGCATCAGCAGGTGTTTTCCAATTCGTCCAAGGTGGATTTTCAGCAATGGGAATAAATTGACTTAAATTTGTAGAATTAGCAGCAGGTAGTAAACCCAAAATAGCAACCTCTAACCATAACTGTGGTTGAGTAGATAATTTTACCTGCACTTCACATTGTCTCAAGTGTTGCTGTCCTGCTAAGATACTTGTAGTCTCCCAACTTTTAGTTATTTGGCACAATTGTTGCCATGTATCTTCAGTTAATATCACCATTTCCTTACTGCTAGGAGAAGTTTTAGCAATCAACATATCTCGATAAAAGCTGGTGAGATTTTGCAGAATTACTAAAGGTTCTTTACCCCATTCTAACAAATTCCGAATAATATTAATTACGGAATCGCTATCATTTTCAGCAATTCTTTCCACTATTGTTAGCAATTCATATTCAGGCACATTTCCCACCATTTCCCATACCCAATTTTGGTCAATGGTGATATTTAGTAGACTCAATTGATCCAGTAAACATTGACTATCCCGCAAACAACCAGAAGAGATTTGTGCTACCAGACGTAATGCTTCTGGAGTAATATCAATTAATTCCTCATTCACAATTTGGTTGAGATTTTGTACCATATCCTCCACACCAATTCTTTTAAAATCGAACCTTTGACAACGAGAAATTATTGTTGCAGGGACTTTGTGAATTTCTGTGGTGCAGAGGATAAACACTACATTTTTTGGTGGTTCTTCCAAAGTTTTGAGTAAAGCTTGAAATCCTTGTGAACTGAGGCTATGCACTTCATCTAAAACAAACACCTTGTAGCGACTATTGACAGGTATAATGTGAGTGCGGTCAATAATTTGTCTGATATTTTCAACACCAGAGTTACTAGCAGCATCTATTTCTACCACATCCAGAGATAAACCTTTGGAGATGCTGGTACATGAATTGCACTGTCCGCAGGGTGTGGGGGTAGGAGAATTACCATGTTGACAATTGAGAGATTTGGCAAAAATGCGGGCGCTGGAAGTCTTACCTGTACCTCTGGGACCAGTGAATAAGTACGCCGGGGCAATTCGTTGGGATGTGATAGCATTGGTGAGAGTAGTTGCGATCGCTCGTTGACCAACAAGTTCAGTAAAGGACTGGGGACGATATTTCAGGTGAAGTGGTTGGTATATCATGTTTTTCAAAAGTAGATATGTTGAATTTCCCCAAGCTTATGTATGAGTAATAAACTTGGGGTGTGAGTAATTTTTGGTGTGGTTGTTAAAACAGATTTGATGTAACGAACCACAGAGGCACAGAGTACACAGAGGAACGAGGGTTTAAGAATATTTTGTGCAAGTTCTGACGGATAAGTATTGAGACGTGCTTAGTAAATCTAAACCACTACAATTTTTGATTCAGTTATCCTATGCAGCAGCAACTTTCTTTTTTCTCCCTCTAGTTTTACGAGTAGAATTTGCAGAAGTTTGAGAATTAGTTTTAGTGTTTGCTGTGTTTTTCTGTGGAGAAGAATCTGTGTTCATCAGATTATTTTTCTCCTTAACAACTTCTTCCGTATTCCCACCTTCAGCAGCTACATTTATTTTCTCATTTACTTCAGTTCCAGAGCAAATATTTTCTGTAACGATAACTTCTTCTTCATCTGAAGTATCTTCTTCCATAGCTGTGCTGTTATTACCAATAAGTTGAACCGGCATCACTAGAATTAATTGATTGAGAATGCCATCAACAGGAGTAATAACCACAGGAGTTGTAGTTTGGTTGATATTAATCAACACCTCATTTGTAGGTAGGAATTTGAGAGCTTGTTCCAGATATTTGATATTAAAACCCATGACTAATTGTTGCTGATAACCATCTTGAGGTTTAATATTCAAAGATTCCACAGCACCAGCAATATCTGAAGATTCAGTAGATAAAGTAGCTTGTTGATGCTGGTAGTCACAGATAATTTTGACAATTTTATTCTTTTGGTCAGCAACAATTCCCACTCTTTTTAGAGCATGATCTAATAATTTTCTATCAACAATAAATTGATGTTGAAATTGTTGGGGAATTAGAGATGAATATTTGGGATAATCTCCTTCTAATAATCTGGTGGTAATTTGGATATTGGGTAATGTAAATACCGCAATTCCATTGTCGATGTTAATAGTACATTCGCTGTTATCTCCTACACTACCTAAAATCTTTTGTAATTCTATTAGTGTAGGTTGGGGAATTGTGATTTCTACTGTATTTGAATCAGCTTCAATTTGTGCATTTTCTGTCAATTCTTCATCTGTTTCTATCGTTCCAGAAACAACTGCTAACCGATGTCCATCCGTTGCGGCCGCTTCCCAACTACTATTAGTAAATTGGAAATGAACTCCAGCTAAAACTTGTTTATTTTCATCATGACTAGCAGCAAATAATGTTCCTTCTAATGCTTGTAACAACTTAATTGCTGGTAATATAATATTCTTCCCTTCAATTTCTGGTAAAGATGGAAACTCTTGAGGACTAACGGTTTGAATCCGACATTTACCACAGGAGTGAGTAATAATAGCCGCATTATCTACAATCTCCAAAATAATATCTTGCTTGGGAAGACTAGAAATTACTTGGGTGAATAATTTAGCAGGTAAAGCAATTTTACCTTCTATTTCTATTCTAGATTTGCATTGAACGCGAATTCCTAAACTCAAATCAAAAGCAGTCACTAAAATTTCTTGTTCGTGCTTATCCGCAACCAACAATATATTATTGAGAATAGGGTGATGAGGTTTGTTAGGTACAGCATAACTAACCACAGCGAGGGTATCAGCTAATTCTTTTTGAGAAATGGTAAATTTCATAATTATGGTTTCTTTGTTGTCAATGAAGTTATGAAATAAGAGGTGCTTAGTTTGTCACTAAACACCTTGATTCACCCTGTACTTTGTATACAGAGTAGTTTTTTTCTGGAATTCATTTTTGGTAAGTTCCAATTAATCGCTAAAAACCATCAGCATAAAAGTTGTTAGCGTTTTATTACAGATGAAATTTTCTCAATTTTTACGGCTTTTAATCATCTGCTTTGGTTGAAGTGGTAATTCATTACAAATCATTGTCTAAATCAATAAAAAAGGTATGTTTATCAACCTATTTCTACTGTGTGAGATTTGCCGTTATTACCTGGAGAAACTGGGATGAGAGTATGAGTATTTAACTGTTCAATCTCATTTGTAATTTGCTGTTGTCGTTGTTGAGAAAGAGATTGATAAATTTGTTGAAGAGCTTTGATAGTTTCTCGTACTTGATGAAGACAATCAGTATTAAAATTTATTGTAACTGTTTCTCCATCTTCAAAAAATGAACAAGATTGGTTATTACCATTGTTATATGAACTGACATAAGTGTCTTTGGTAATATTGGCTGTAAATGAATGAGATAGTTTCATAGTTTGATAGAGATTGTACAATTCTTAGCCAGAAAATATGATGATTTGATTGACAATGAAGGTGTTTAATGTATACATTATTCTGTTGATATACACCTCTGTAAAATTAGAAACATAATCTAAAATACAGATTACGCTTTCTGATTAAAATCATCAAATACTTAGCGCGTAGCGCATAATAAATTAGTCGTTTTGGTGTCAAATAATTTATTGCTTGAACTAATTTTGTTGATTTTTAATCTGGTTTTGTTGGTTTATATCTAGTTCGGCTATTTGAATTATTAACTCTGTTGCTACATTCCAACATTTACATTCCCAATTTTGACTTAATCGTTCCGCTTTTCTGACAAAAATAGTCGAATTTGTTGTATTCTCAACAAGCCATTTTTTAAATTGAAGTGCCTTTTCTTCAGTTTCAAAACCGAAGTATGTGACTTTTCTTTGTCCCAAAGGACTGGTGATAGTAGCAACTCTAGTTGAAAGGATATTGAGAGTCCATCCACTAGCACTAAGTTGTACTTTAGTAATGTTGAACATTGATTTTATTTGTGGTAGTTTAATTTCAACTTTGGGAACAGGTTTTAGATGTTTTGTAGCTGCTTTTTTGCCTTGCAAATATTCCTCATGACTTACGAAAATACTTTTTAATACCAAATTGATATGAAGCGGCATAGAATAAAATAACAAGAATAATTGACCGCAGATGTAGCTTGCTTCCCGAAGGGTACGCAGATAAACACAGATAAAGATTGATAAATCAATGGATTTCAGTATTCTGTGCAGCCTCATATAAAATTGCTAAAACTTTCATTCTCTGTGTTCTCTGTGCCTCTGTGGTTAGTCACAAAAACCTAAAATACACAAAAAATGAGATTTTAAAAGATTTTTTTACGTAAGTCCCATAAATAATTTTCTCCCTTGAATTTCTTCAAGGAAGAAGCGCGTCAGCGAAAGTTATTTGATACTGTATTGCTAAACTAAAACTGAGCGTTTTTGTGGAACTATTTCCTCATTTGTAAACTTTTTCAGAGAATCTACACAGGTATATAGTGAACGACAAGAACCTGTAGTATTATGGAAATAGGTTGCAAATTTTCTCAACCCTCCAGTTAATGTTAATGCCAGCAGATACTCCGCAGCAATAACAGCTACTTGTTGATTAACAAATAAGCTTTGGCGGTTTCGTGCTTGAATTTCAGCACATGATAAACTTGTTGAATTTAATTCTTCAGGTAATGGAGTTAGTAGTTCTAGATGTTGTCTAGAAGGACTGGGAAGATTAAAACAAAAGTTAGGTTTTTGAAGATTATCAAAAGTAGCTTCTAAGGTAAATTGATTAGTAGAACCAAGCACCACCTGTCCAGAACTAGAATTAGCATGATTACCACAATCTAACCACCAAATTTGTGGTTGAGAATCTGAGTAATTTTGGTCTAAGCAACTGCTAATTTCAGCACGCGCAGCAGCATTATCTATGCAACCGATAACAACTGTTAATTTACGCCATCTGGCTGATATAATCTTTTTAGTGAATGGTTTAGCGATCGCTCTAATCTGTACTCCTAATCCTAAACTGTATCTAGCTGCTAAAACTTCCGCTTTGTGTAATCCAATTTCTGACTGTTGAAAATTCTGTCGGGGGATGTTTTTAGGTTCAATGATATCTGGGTCTACAACTATGCAAGAAGCGGTTTTATTGCTATTTGCTTCAATCTCTAGCATCAGTCTAGCAACGGACGGAATCAAAAAACCACCCGTCCCACCAGCACCCACAATTATGAACTCAACGTGATTATGTGCAGGTAGCATAAGCGGGACAGAATGAGCAAAAGATAGGTCTAATTTCATCATGGTGTAATATCTGTGACATCAAATTTGTTTTGTAGCGGTATTATTCCTTGAATCTTCACCTCTGCGTTCTCTGCGTCTCTGTGGTTATTTACAGCCATTTTCGGCGTTGCTGATTAAGAGTATGATTTTGTTATGCCTACGGCACGCTTCGCGAACACGCAGAGGCGCAGAGTCGCAGAGAGTAAGAGTTTGAAATCATTGATTTTTCAATTTCATACTTCAGTTCAGCAATGCCCCGTTTTCAACTATTTAAATCACACATTGATTCCTTTGCGCCTTTGTTCCTCTGCGACTCTGCGCGAAACTTACCTGAAAATAGCTGCAATCATTTAAATGCTACTGAATTGGATATAAGACAGCTTGGTAACTCAAATACCCAGTTAGCAGGGATTTGCCAAAAGTAGCTGTATATACCCAACCGAACGCAGATATGGGGATTAGTGAAAATCTCACCCAAAACAGCAAAGATTCTAAATTTTCCAGATTCTTCCTCGTCGTCAGTAGTAGAAAATTGTGCGTTCATACTGTGATGACTGTGTACCTCAATCATTGCAGTCTCATAGAACAAGCTGGTTGCCTCCACTGGAGTTACACTGGTAGATGTGGCAGTTTGTTCTGGGGTGTGCAGATGCCACTGTCCGTCCGTAAAGCAGAGATAGAAGAGTATTTCTTGGTGTCCCGAATTTTGAGCTAAGTGTAAAATTTGCAACGTTAATTTAGCAGAAACCAAGGGATATTGCAGGTTAAAGTAGGGTGTGAGATGAGGTAAACCGCGAATACTGCATTGGTTGATAGGAAAGCACGCAGACAGTCCTTGACGTGCAGCACGAATAAACACTCCGTTCCCAGCTACCCAGTATTCCATCATTTTGCCTGTTATCGCTGGTAAGTTGGTGTTAGTAGCAAATTGATAATTGATGAATGCGGGTATTGTCATGAGATAATAAGCTCAATTGCAGTGGTGATGGTTTTGTTACCCCAAGGCACTAAATCCCGTGTTGGGTATCTTTTAGAGTTTTTGTTGTGTAGTTGATACAGGAGCGATCGCACATTTTCAGGATATGATTTAGATTTACCCTGCACTGAATCTTGATTGAAAGCACTATGCCAAAACAATTGCCACACTTGCATGATATTTTCAGGGGAACAATTGGGAACAGAATTTTCACCAAAACAAATAGAACCGTTCTCCATCACATTTGGTAATGGTGCATAAAATAGAGGAGAATTTTGCTCGAATTTCTTAATAGCCCAAATCCAATATTGACGATTACATCCGGCAAATATTAACCCCGGCATAGGTACTGTTAAAGTTGTATTTTCTAAGGAGATGCAATAACTTTGTGGTGGATAAAACTGCACTAACCATTCTCCTTTGTGACATCTTCCCCACCTCACAGTATTTGGTGGTAAATAACCTGAATCAATGGGTTCAGCAGCAAATGCTTCTCTCAACGCAGTAGGAGCAATAAATTTGTAATTTGTTGTTTCTCCTTCTTTATAAACTAGAAGGTATTGTCCTGGCAGAAATAGCAGATGTGCCAGTGTTTCTGTATGAGTAGTTTGGTTGATAATTGAATGTGAGATATCACCAATATTGAGTTGAGGTAAAATGTTAGCTAATTCCGTGCTTTGTTCCATAGTTTGATTACCTGTTTTCTATGGTCAATAGAAGATTCAATCCATTCTGAAAAATCCGTCATTTTCTGGCAATATGTTTGGCATAATTGCCATTGTTCAGCTAAATATTTCAGCACTGCTTGTTCCCAATCAAAGGAGACATATTCTTCATGGGTGACATCTAACCAAATACATTCTGTACTGTGGTCAATGATGGATATGGCATCATAAAGTAGAGACAGAGGTGATGTTGTTTGTTGACAAAGTGATGAAAGTTTATCCCAATTGATTTTATCCACCATTACCAATTTATGAGGAATAAATCCAAAGCAAAAATTCCAATCTTCTTGAGGATGTCCATAACCTATAAGTGACAAAAGAAATTGTTCTGTGAAACTGAGTTCTTCTAAACCTATTTCCCACCAATCTGTGTTTTGGGAGTAAACGGGAATTTCTGTGTATCTTTCTGTGCATTCCCGAAAATCTTCGTGGTAATCTATGGGAAATAACCACTCATTTACCAGTTCCAAAAACTCAATTTCTAAGTCACTGTAAACACTGGGATGTGAATGTTGTCTCAATGGAGTTTTTGAGGATAACCATTCACAGGGGAACAGTTCTTTGTAGAGACTGAGGTAATTAATTTGTTCGCTGAGTTCTTCTAAATACCAAATTCCCTCTTTTACAGTTTGGGGAATCTGGTATTTTTTCAAAGACTCAGCAGCCATTTGATATTGAGACTGCATTAGAAGCCGGAAATTGGTATTTGTGAAGGTATAGGAGGAGATTTTTTGAGAATATTTAAACTCTTGTCTAATTCAGTTTGCCATTCTCTCCCAGTGGTAATTGCTGTTTCTAGTTCATCTTGTAATAACAGCAGATTTTCGATATTCAGATGACCTTGAATTTCTAACATTTTGATTTGCCAACTTAATAGTAAAGCTGGGTTAAATTGATGTTCGCTAGTAATTAAAGTTTGGAGGATATCACCTAAACCTTTAGTACCTGCTTTCTTGACCATGCGAATTTGTGTGATTCCGTCCTTATCCGTTCGCGTAATTTCTGCATGAGCAATTTCTGGGTAGAATGGTGTCAAGGCATTGCGGAGAGTTTCGTCAGTAGCTGCAATTTCATCAGCTATGGGTATTTCTTGACCTTCAATCATCAAAATGTGAGGCATATTAAAACAGTGTTAATTGATTAGATGGGTTAGTCTTGTGATTATTAGTTTGTGGTAAATCAGGAGGATTGACAATTTTGTTATTCTCTGATTGGTTGACAGATAATTTCTGTTTTTGAGCTTCTTTTTGTTGTGATTGTTCTGCTATTTGTGGTAAAATAGCTTTTAGTTTTGTGAGAACTTCAGCTATTACTGGATATTGTTCGATTTCATGCAGTGTACTAACTTGCATGACTGGTGGTTCTCCTTTGATTCCAGCCGTGATTAATACCTGCCGTAAATCGTGTTGTTTTGCTGGTAAAATTTGGATGCCTAAGATGATAGTGTTGCTGTCAAAATCAAATCTATCTTCTTTTTCAGATGCTACGTTAACAACATCAGTTTCTGTGAATGAGGTGGTAACATCAGCATCGTTATCGTCAGTTTCTACATCTGTATCCACAATTTGTTGAGTTTCAATTTTTGACATAATTAGTAGTTAAGAAAGATTAGCTAAACGGTGTAAAATCTGCATATTCATTCCCCATTTCTTGAATGATTGCCATTTGTATTCACACTCCCCTGGTGTGTATTTAGCTGATAGCTGACTCCATTCCTCCCAAGCAGAAAGCAGGGTAGGATTGACTGATTTCAAAGCCATTCCTACCTTGATCCATGAATCATATTTATCTGCAAAGCGAGGATGAATAATTTCTAGTAGTAGCAGTGCTGTTTCTGTCTCCTCACCTGTAAATTCTGGATTTGTTGGTAAGGTATTACTGTTTTTGTGGTAGTCTATTTTTGGTGGTTTCGCACGTTTGGTCATCTGTTCAATTATCCAAGATGGTGCGATCGCTATTTCGATTTGGTCAGGACGACAACCACTCAGCCAACGATAATAACCTGTTTGTGGATGAATACTGGGGGGAAGTATTGATGGTAGTTTAGTACCTCTAAATTCTAAAACTTCACCGGGGGCGGTGGTGATTTTACAGGATTTGAGTTTAAGGTGAGTGTTACCTGGCAATTTTAGTAAATATTGCGCCCTTCCTGGTCGTCCTGATGTAAATGCAACTGTGGTGGGTAGTGGTTGGTGAGCGATGATTGCTGCATGGGCGCTGTATCCATCACAGTCTATGGCGATTAAAAATTCCTGGGAGTTTTGACCGCAAAGGACACCTATACCTGTGGGGGTTATTTTGTAAAAACCGTGATGGCGGTTTCTGACTGGGACTTTCTCATATTGCTGTAGTTGGTTCAGCAATGCTTGAGGAGACCAGGGGTGTTGTTCCCATTGATACCCTAATGGTCTTTTTCCCTGGGTGGGGATGATAGGCCAGTGTGGGGGGAGTATTTTGAGGGTGTCAATTAGTTTTTGGGTTTGTGGTTTTTTTCAGCATGGGTTTTAATTGTGCGGTTTTCAGTTATGTCTGCGTTAGCAGACAGTAATTCTATACACATTGATAGAGCCAGTAAAGTGATGCTCGCCACCACTCATTACCCGCTCTACTGTACAATCTGATTGATCAGGATTTTCTCAATGATACTAGAAGCTATGCGGGAGCAACGCGATTTGGTGAGGTCTGGTAAAAAACGTGCGATCGCAATCGCAACGCCCGCCGAAGGCATCGCTAAAAACTAATTCCAGTATGCCTATATTTTTATTACAATAAACATCGTGTATTTATACGGAGAAAATTTTGTTTGGGATGTTCAGATTTAAAGATCCTCGTTTTTGAATCCCAAAAAAAGGTAGGATTGTGACTTGAAGCATAAAATGAGCTTTTGGCTCACTTTATGCTTCACAAAGCCGATGTCCATTTTATGCTTCAAAAAAATGTGAAAGTAGAAAATTCCTTTTTCCAAGTAATACATAGGAAAAAACAGACACTTTTCCGTGTAATATACGGAAAGATAAGAATCAAGATCAACAACCTTCAATTGTGGAAACGCATACACCGACACTGCCCAACATGAAAGAACTTGAAGCTTTACGTGAGCAAGTATTACAGGAACTAAAATTAGGTAAGCAAGCCCCAGGATACAAAACAACCCAAAAAGCTCTGAATCAATTCATTACTCTATTGAGCAAAAGATTGTAAATTTTGTAACTACTCCCCAACCTTATCTCGTTGTGGCTTGCGTTGCCCAACACTCCTACGAGCATTTTTCTTGGGAACTGCTTCAACGGTAGATGGCTCAGTTGTTAAAGACACCTCTACAGGCTCAGAACTTTGTATATCTTGCGGCATTTCCTCTGAAACTACAGCAGTATCCTTCTTTTTGCGAGTTTGTCTCTTCTTAGGCGGGGTTTGCACTTCTGCTGTCTCAACCAAAGAACTGGGTGTATCCTGCGTTGTTTCTTGGGTGTTCTGTGTAGTTTCCGTTACTACCACAGGAGATTCCTTCTTTTTTCGAGTTTGCCTCTTCTTTGATTCCGGACTGCCAGCCATTGTTTCTGGAGTAGGAGTATCAGCCTGTGCTGTCTGAGATTCAGAACGTTTTTTCCGAGTAGATTTAGCAGTAGCAGTAGAAACAGGTGCAACAGTAGACTTTACCCCCGACGATAAATCCACAATCCCACCAGGAACCGAAGTCGAAGTCATCCCCATCTGTAGCAAATGCCATAAGTGTTCACGACGACTTTCCATATAACAGAGTTTTTGTTCCCCCTCAGTCGCCTCTATCGCCATGCGTTCACACTGAGCAAGAGAAAGAGTATGTTCATACAACCGTTCCAAAGTCAGTGTATCACAGCCATCATGCAACGCCGCCGCCACAGCCCGAATTAACCAATCCTTCAATACACCCACACAACCAATAGAACGCTCATAAAAATAAAACCAATGCTGCATCAAAGCCGGAATATCAACCTGAAGGGGAACTTGCCTCAGCAGCGCCAGTAAAAATCCCTGAAAATCCTGCCTATCTTGTTCATTTTGAAACAAATAACGGGGAAAATGAATATCCAACCCCCGGCGTGATGCCTGTCCACTTAAATTGCGAAAATTCAAAAGTTCATAAGTGCCAATGAGAATATGCAGTACACCAGTCACATTCGTCATTGACTTAATCCAGTCCAACTGGTCTAAAAGCTTACCACCACTAGCCCCACTACCAATCTTCATTAAATGCTGTGCCTCATCCAAAATCACAGCCTTAACACCGCGTTTGCTCATCGCCTCTTCCAAAGCCTGACGCAGTTCAGGAGAATCATTGAACTGTGCCGTTTTACTGCGTCCCCGCCCCTTTTTCTCCCAAGTCTGCTCGGCATCAATATCCACCATCATTCGCCGCTCGTAGTATGGTTCTCCCAACAACCTCAGTGCCGTGCGGTAATAATCAGCCCGATTAAACATCCCACCGTCAGGAGGTCGTGTTTCTACCAGTAACAGTGGTATTGGAGAACCATTGCCATTGCGATAGCCTGCTTCACGAAAACCATTCTGGTCAACAGTAGTCCCATTTAACCGTCTAGTAATTTGGCGAATCATCGTCGTCTTTCCCACACCAGAAGGTCCATACACCAGGACGTGAGCAAATCCCGCAGGTTCACGAATCGCACCCATGAGTAGCATATCCACTTGCGCCAACTGCGGATGAGATATCGCATATTCCTTGAATTGGTTGAGTTGGGACTGTGCTGATTCAGGAAAGTTCTCCATTATCTGTATTCCTCAAAGACAGGTAGTTTTGTGACATCCAACTGTTGGATATTTTCAGTTTTATGAACTGTGGAGACATCTTCACCGTTTGACTTGTTGATTGGGGACTGCGGTATAACTTGAACTTGGGTGGCTGACGATACCTCATAAAGATGGGACGTTAAATTTTCCAGTACACTTTTGGCTTCCAAATCCCGTAATCTTTGCAGTAACAAGGTTTCATGCTCTTGCGCTGAGGCAATAAAATCTGCTAGGCGTTTAGCTGAGATATTCGTACTGACAGAATTACGCTTGTCCTTTTGTCTGATTTCCTCTGCGGCTAACAGCACTTCTTTTTCTGTGCGTCCGACAAAGGTGCTGTAATACTGGGAGATACATTTAACCCAGCGTCCCTCCAAGTAGGCATAAGCTACACCCATATCAAAGGGGTCATAACGCACGGGAACTTTGGTTTTTTCTACCCCCGGATTACGGAAAGCATCATTCCAGTAATAAAGATAATTGACTTTAATTCCCACTCCAGGCTGGATTAAAGCCGTTCCTTTAGGTGTGCTGGGACGTGTGGACATGAGGAAGTCTTCGTTGTAGGCAATGTGTCGGTGTTCTCGTTCTCCTGTTCTTTCTAAAGTGTCTGTATAAACTTGTAATGGTGTTGTCCCCAAGGAATCATGCTCTAAGTTGTCGTACACAGAGTATGCCCACTCACTTAGATAGGTATATAAATCTGCCAATGTCCACACGGCAAGTTGTTTGGGGTCAACAGCTTTAGTAAGTTGCCGTGGCTGTTTACTGGCTTGGGTGTTGCCTAAAAGGTTGTACACAAACTCGGTATTTGTTGTGCCGAATAATCGCTCTATGACTGAACCAAAACGCGGTTTGCCACCAGGTCTGGTTTTCTTGATGCAGTGGTAGCGTGCTAGTAGGGTGTCAAAGTAGATACTATGAAATTCTTTACCTCCATCTACGACTACGGCTTGGGGAAAACGACCAAAACGCTGGACACAAGACCGTAGTACCATCATGCAAGACCTGTAACTGGGTGGGTCAAAGGTGAGATAAACGGACATTATCCGTCGGGAATAGGCATCAATTAGTAATGTCAGCCAAGGTCTGCCTAAGTTCCGTCCTGTGGCCACAGAGCGTAGTTCGATGTCGAGTTGGGTGTGGTCAATGTGAACGATGGCAAAGGGTCTGTCTCCGTGTTGGGGTGTAGTTTTGGTTAGTTCTAAGATTGTTGGTTCTGTTGAATATGCGGCTTTTGCTCCCTGACGTTTTTTGGTTTGTTCGTGGATTGGTCGCTGTTTGAGGCGGTGATAAAAGGTACGAGAACTCAGGGGTTGTATATTTAATTCGTTGCAAGCTCTGACATATAATCTATAGACTGAAGCGGCGGGAGCTTGTCTTGGTGTCTCGAAGTGTTCGGTAATAAATTTATCTAGTAATTCGCTTGATTGGTTTGGTGCTTTGGGGTGACGATTTCCTCGATTTTTTGCCTGTGGTAGTAAACCAACATAACCGCAACCATACCGAGCTTCGGCTTCTCGAAACTGTTTTACCCATCGTTTCAGGGTGCTTGGAGCTATGTCTTTGTAGATATCTGTGTGGCGCTGAATATAGGCTTGTACTAGATGAAATCGCTGATTGGCAAGGCTCAGGTCGGTTGGGGAGGCGGCATCCATGAGTGCCTGGACTGTATCGTTGATGGTTGCTTGTTTTTCTGAGTTTTGAATTTTGATGCTGCCGCTTTCCAATAGTTGCCGGAAATATGCTGTTGGTAGTTGGATGGGTTGTCCAATTTCGGGTAGGAGTGTGGTGCTGGTTTCACCAATATTTACTAATGTCCAGGGCTTGGAGTCCCACAGCAGGATTGTGTTTGGTAGGAGTGCTGTGGATGGGGGTATTGGTTGATGATGCTGTGAAGTTATGGCTAGATGTGTGTAAGCTTGATGGGTTTGTTGGTCTAGATATAGCTGTACTCGCCAGTGTTCTACTAGGGGTGCTGCATACAGGTCTACGTAGAGTTGCTCTGTGGCTATTATGGCGTAGATGTCGTTGGCTCTGATTCCGGGGATTGAGGACAGTGTGGCGGTTATGGTGATTCCGGGGTGGGCTTGGACTGTGGTGATTATTTGTTCTGTGATGGTGTGGGGGATGTTGGTTTTGAATCTCAGGTAGTCTTCTAGGAAGATGAGGTTTTGGGTGAAGATGGGATGCAGTTCGCTATCGGTGCGGATATGGTATTTGAGTCCATAGGAAGAAGCATGGGCTGTTCCTGGTGGGCTGTGCCATTTACCGTCGGCAGTTTTTTGGTAGCGTCCGGGGTATTTTTCGGCTAGTCGTTTGAGTTCGGTTTCGGTTTTCCATTCCTCCCAGGCGGCACCCGACGTTCTCAACACGAAGAAGTCTGGGGTATGGTAGTGACCTATTTTGCGTCCTGTTTTGTTGTGGTACTGGATTTTGAAGGGGGGTGGCTGGTCGTAGTATTCCAATACTTCTGGGTCGTGTTCCATTTGGTAGATTGCCCACAGTTCTACGGTGTGGCTTTCAAATTGGATGGTTTGACCCATTTTCCGGCTGGGGTAAACTCCGCTGACGTTTTTGGCGCGTCCTTGTACACGGCGTGAGGGTTGGGCTGACCTGATTGTGGCAATTAGGTCTTTTGTCTGCGCCGTTAGTTGCTGTTGGGAACACCATTGGTCAAATTCAGAGGAGTTCATGGAACTAGAAGATGATAGGTAGGTGTGTGTTAGAGCTTTATTTTTTCTTAACTCCCCCTAAACCCTATGTCTAAAGGCAGTTTTGGAGTTTCACTACACAAGTCTATATTACTTATTGTGGGGGGAGTGAAGCATATCTTGGTTATTTTGAATCATATTTTGGGATGAAAGTTGATTTTTGTGCTGTTTAAAGCTGGTTGTTTGCTTGGGGTTTCGTCCGCCAGGGTTTTCTCTACTCATGTTCATATTATGATGCAGAAAATCTACTTTGGTTCATTATTTGATGCAAAGTTTTATTTCGCTTTTTCCCGTAAGGCTTATTTTGCCGTTACTTATGGCTCGTTTTATGGTTCACAATTTAGCCCAAGTTATGGTTCAAGTCACAGTGAATCGCAAATCTTATATCCAAATGATGGAGTATGAAGCCCAAGAGGCGGAAAAATTGGGACGTATAAGAGTAATAGTGCAGGATAACAGTCCAATACACCGATGCCAAGAAGTACAACAGTTATGGTCAAAGTGGGAAAGTCAGAATTTATACATTTTCTTTTTACCTAAATATTGCTCCGAGATGTAGCTTGCTTCCCGAAGGGTATCCAATTGAATTGGAGTGGCAGCATCTGAAAAAAGATGAGCTATCGGGACAAATGTTTGAGGACGAGTTAGACCCCACATTCCGCACTTCAAAATGTATTATCTCTCTTTTCAATAAAGATTCCTAATAATGTTCAAATTATTAAGTATTAATATTGAATACCATTGGTCATTTAGGTTGTTGATTTAACCATTGTTCGCCAGGTTTTGGAAATCTACGTGTATTACACGATGAAGTGCGGAAAGTCGGTTAGACCTTGCTTATGCCGTTATAAATGGGGTGAACGCTAGGGGAGAAAGAAGAAAATGTAGTACAGAACGTATTAAATTTAACAATGCTGCTAATTGTTAAATTTCCGTTACATAGTTATAAATTTCCCCGCCGACTTACTTAGTTGGATAGTTTCTATGAATGAGTGTCAAGAATTGGTCTTGGAAATGATGGCATTAGTTCGCAATAAGATGCCATTTTATCAGCAGGGCATGAGGACTGTGATGCTTATCCAGCAACCTTTTTAGCTTCTTTGTCGCCCCCTCAAGCGATGGGTTTTCCTCAAGCTGGGTCATGATGCGGGATGTGGTCAGTATAAAGGTTGCTCCGGCATCTCGTGCGATCGCTTGCAATCGGGGTAGGGTTCGTTTCAGTCGCGTAGGATCGGGGGGAGGGGCTGGAATAGCGATAACACCCGCATACAAGCAACCAAAAAAGGCGGTAATGAATTCCAACCCCTGTGGAAACAGCAGTAATGACCGTTCGCCAGTGGCTTTTAGAGACTGCAAATAAGCTGCCAGCGATCGGGCGCGTCGATCCAACTGTTGATAAGTCAAGCTACCTGCTTCTATGTTTCCATCTTGCACAAATGTATAAGCTGTCTGGTCAGGCTGGTATAACCCACCTTCCGCACCCCTGGTGTCACAATCGGTAATTTCGGATTTCTGAATACCTTTGAGGATAATTTTGATACAAAATAGTCTAAATCTTAGGTGGCGATCGCCAATCTCAAATCCCCAAACGACCATTTTTCGTTGTGTGACAGTTTAGGGTGCGGAAGGTGGGGTATAAGGCTCTGTAGCGCAGTACGTCTACTAAAGTCGTAAAGTTTAAGGAAATTTCTGCCAGCAATTCTCATTTTGAAAATTTTGCGCGACCTATTAAAAATATTTCTCAATAGTGTTCTCTAAAAAGCCTATTCTTTTGTTCAAGTTTTTGCAACTGAGATGAGTTTAAGTCCAAAATGAGAATTGCTGAATTTCTGCACTCAGACTTGACTTGGCTGTAATTGTATTGTATGTCTCTTGTCTAGACAGCTGGTTAAGATCGCCATTTAATTTAGAATTTTTACTGATAAGTTCACCTACTTCCAAAAGACACTGCTTCAGAAGGGAAATAAATTTTTCCGGCTGTAGATGTTTGCTCGTTACAGTAAAGCCAATCTTGTTGCGATCGATGACATAGCCGATTCCATAGTCGCGATATGGACTGGGGCAGAGTATCTCTACGCCCATTTTATTACTTAGAGTAGAAGCGGAGAAGCTTGGGTCTAAGATAAATTCTTCAAAGGTTTTATCTTGAAAAATATCGGGAACACCGCTACCTTTATGGCGAGATAAGCTATAAAGTGCATAAAGGTGCATGACCACTCCCTGCCCGTTTTTAGCGTCAAACACTCGCGAGAAACGAGCGTTAACAGCACGTTTTAGGGACTCATATCGCACTTCGTCTGAAGCTCCCTCAGTAAAGGCTTGAATTAGTTCTACAGATTCGGGTGTAATTACTAAGGCATAGTCGTGTCGCCCGTACCGGAAGCTTCTGTTGTGTACAGCTTGCCAAGCGCCAGTAGGAAGCTTACTATGCAGGCGAGTGTAAGCAATCTGTAGCGACAGGAGAAACACAGCATCAGCACTTAAACCATGCTGATGAATAAAGTCTGACCCAAATTCGTTGAAAATTCCTATCCCCATCTGAATTTGTTCGCTCAGACTCTCTGCATCTGTTAATGCCTGCGCTACTTCTTCTAAGAGTGTTTGGTCTAATTTCCACCACAGTTGCTGTGGGGGTTCAAGTTCGATTGAACTGGAGGTTGTTAGGGATTGTTCAAGAGATTCAAGCTCCCGGTTGACCTCGTTTATCAACCGCGCTACCGGATAGCCATCGACATTACTGTGTTCAATTGTTACAGCGAACTGACCCTCAGAGTTGAAAACGAGTCGGATCGGTTTATCGAACCAGCGGTTTCGCCCACCATCTCCAGTGAAGGCAGTTCTTGCTAGTGTTTCCAAATCGGGAGGTGTTATTTCGTCCAAACAGACGACAAACAGGGCGCTATCCAATAGTTCTAGAGAGCGAGCGTTCTCTGCA
Source organism: Anabaena sp. PCC 7108 (assembly GCF_000332135.1). NCBI lineage: Bacteria > Bacillati > Cyanobacteriota > Cyanophyceae > Nostocales > Nostocaceae > Anabaena > Anabaena sp. PCC 7108. Next base: position 5,599,871 of record NZ_KB235896.1, on the reverse strand, counting down.
TCTAGGTTCGTGAGGTAAGAGCGAACTGTTACCCACCGCTCTCTGGGGAGGGCTGTCAGCACTCCCACAGGCGGTTCCCCTTTATGAGTATTTTCTACAATCCAATTAATTTGCTGTGCTAGAGCTTCCACCGTCGGCAACTTATCTCCTGGGAGCAACTTTAAGGTGTAAAATGTATCCCGTCGCATGACCACAATATGCTCGGAATTTTTCGCCCTTTGAAAGCTGTCGCACCTGATTCCTGGAATTCGCGCAGTGCCAAACAAATTGTCATACTGAGCCATACAAAGGGGCGGTTTGTTTCCTCGAAAGACATCCCGATCTGGCTCTAGTTCCCGATATTTGATTTTCAGGTGGAATTGGAGGGTCTTAAAAATTATGATGGCGACAATCTGGGTGAAGGGATATTTCGAGGTTGTCAAGACAGGCGAAGCCACCCCTGTGGTTCTCATATTTAGTTGTGAGGACCGCATTTCTAAATAGGTTTCCTCTTTAAATTGTTGTAAATAGTTAGTAGTAGTTGAGCGATCAACCATTTCCAACTGTTGCTGTAGTTCGACTCCGCTCCCTTGTTGAAATTCCCTTACGGCTGCCTTGGTTCGCTCTAATTCTGTTTCACTCAACAGCGGTGTCACCATCTCGATATAACGATCGCAGGTGTCTGAGAGTTTTGGCAAGGGCAGTTTGGGAAGAGACTCTTGGAATTGATACATTTACTTACACTTACAGCTAAAGTTATCAGAAATTTGACAGAGAAACCAAAATTTTCCTCGAACCAAAAAACGGTCTTCGTCCATGACAAACCAACATATTATCTATGACTAGAACGTCACCCTCCTGCCAAGGAAAAAGAACAGTTTGTTTACCAATAGTTTCTCTAATCTCATCTAGCATTGAAACATCAATTGGAGTATTGTCGCCAAAGTAAGCATAGTGAGGGAGTTCCTCTTCCTTCCCCTCAAAATAAAACATCATAGCTTCGTATATATTTTTAGGAAGAGTAGATGGATGAAATAGCTCGGCTTGATTAAACCAAACTTGTTCATCTGTATGAGGATGAGTTGCAATAGCAGGGCGAATCTGGCTTAATCGCAATCCACCATCCTTCTTCCACTCAAATTCCATGCCAGCTTTTCTATTATGCTCTTCTACTAGGGACTTATCTGAAGTTTTAAAAGAATCTTGCCATGAAACTCCCATGCCATTACTACTAGGTAAATTGCGGATATACTTCACTTGTTTAAGTGTGAATTTTTCCACAATCTTTGGGTTAAGACTTTTTAGGATTTGACGACTATCAGCAATCGGTGTTTCTCCGCCATTTTTAGGCGCAGTAATACAGCAAAAATAGAGTTGGTCTGGCCATTGGCTAGAGTAGGATAACTCATTATGCAAACTAATGGAGTATTCAGATGGATATTCGGTTGAAGTATAAATCCCACTAGCTAGTTGGGTTCGGGGAGAATTTCCATCAACATAATCCATTAAATTACCTGAAACAGATTTTACAAATTTTTCAAAAGCCAAGATTGTGTTTACACCAAAGCCTCGAAAAAGAATCGCTCCGTGTTTCAGAAATTTGTCTTCTAAAAGTTCACTATCTCTGTACCATGAAAGGAGATAGTCAAGATTAGACGATTCGCGTTCTGTGTCAGGTTCTACTAGCAAGGGTAGATTGTGATTCGAGTCTAAAATTCCTATTTTCATAATGATTGAGCTTCTTTAGTGAAATGAAGGAGCTTGTTAATTATCTCAAGAGTTTCCACTTAACAGACCAATTACTAAGCCAATGGAGCCTGTGCTTGCTCAAGGTAAGAGAGCAGTTGTGTGGCTAACACCTGTACGTGCGGCTGTTGCATCATCGTGCTATGGTTCCCTGGAACAACATGAATGTGTATAGTAGAAGAAAACTCGTTCCAGCCCAAGGCAGGTTCTTTTCGCCTTTGTGTCAACTCTTCTGTATCACCCTCAAATACATCAACCTCGCTAGAACGGAAAAGAGTAATTGGAATCTGTTGCAGCCCCGAAGGCAAATAAGCACGATGAGCTTTTAGGGACGCAATGTATACTTGCGCTAGCCCCCGTACTAACCTTATTCCCGCATCAGGGGGTAACAAGTTGACCCGTATCAACCGTTCTTTGAGATAGTTCAATTGCTCCTCCTGAGATTGGGAAGCGAGAGTTTCTTTAGATACCTCCAAGTTTAAGGAGAACATATATTCAATGTAGCTGGCAAAATCAAAAAGATATGCCGCCTCATCTTCATCAGAACAATTCGGCTTATTACCAACAATTGGCGCAACAACGTCGATAATCGCAAGTAGAGCGACCTCATGCCCCTGTTTGAGCAACTGAGTTGCCATCTCACAGGCAACTACACCTCCAAACGAATGCCCTCCCAGAAGGTACGGACCAGAGGGCTGAACTCTCTGTATTGCTTCAATATAGTAGGTGGCTATCTCTTCCAAGTGTGTAAAAGGCTCTGATTCCCCATCAAGTCCCCGTGCTTGCAAACCGTAGAAGGGTTGCTCAGATCCAAGATGACGCGCTAGCTCATATAAGTAAATCACATTTCCCCCAACTCCAGGCACAAAGAAGAAAGGTCGCTTCTCGCTGCCAGACTGAATTGCTACCAAAGGAGACCAAGGCAAGGAATGAGTTTCGGATCGAAGACAACTAGCTAGCTGTTCGATAGTTGGGCTAGAGAAAAGCGTTGCTATGGGCAGATTTTTCCCAAAGTGCCGCGAAATTTGAGCCATTAAGAATACAGCTAAAAGAGAATGACCTCCGAAGGTAAAGAAGTTATCCTTCACTCCAACAGTGGGAAGCTTCAAAACCTCTGACCAAATTTGCTGTAGTTGCTGTTCAACTGTGTCACGGGGAGGGACAAAGCCAATTGAGTTACTTAGTTCCGTATCTGGTGCTGCGAGGGCGCGACGGTCTACCTTACCATTGGGGGACAGAGGTAGCGCTGATAGCATTACAAAGGCGACTGGCACCATGTAATCGGGGAGCTTATGTTGGAGGAAGTGCCGCAGTTCAATGGTGGCAGGAGCTTCATGGTTGGGAACAACATAAGCTACCAGTCGTTTGTTATCTGGTTGGTCATCCCTTGCTAAAACTACTGTCTCCCGTACCTCTGGGTGTTGAGCTAGCGCTGCTTCGATTTCTCCGAGTTCAATGCGGAAACCGCGAATCTTCACCTGACGATCCAGCCGACCAAGGAACTCAATGTTACCGTCTGGAAGGTAGCGGGCATTGTCCCCGGTTTTGTAGAGGCGTGATCCTTCTTCTTCGCTAAAGGGGTTGGGGATGAACTTTTCTTTTGTCAATTCTGGGCGGTTGAGGTAGCCTCGCGCCAGTCCAAAACCACCAATATGCACTTCTCCAGGTACACCAACAGGGACTGGTTGCATATGGCAGTCGAGCAGATAAATTTGTGTGTTGGCGATCGGGCGACCGATAGGGACAATTTTGATTGGCTCATCCTGTTGTGCCGGTATTGGATAAGTGGCAACAATTCCACAGGTCTCAGTTTGACCAAACATATTGATTAATCGTGCTTTGTGCTGAAAACCAAACGTCCACTGAGTAGGAAGATCGGACAGCAGTGGTTCGCTCGCCGACACAATTAAACGCAGTTTGTTATCTAACAGTGCTTGTTTCGTACCAGGTTCTAAGCTAGCAAGTGTATGAATGCAGTTACGCCAATAAGAGGGGACAATATCAATAACTGTCACACTATGTTGTTTAATTGTCGCAAATAGTGACATCGGGTCTTTTCTCTGTTCAGAAGTTGCAATTTTGACAGTAGCGCCACTAGCCAGAGGCACGATCAACTGTCTGACAGAAGATGAGAAAGCAATCGATGCGGTGTGCAAATATACATCTTCTGCTGTGATATCTAGTGCTTGACTCATTGCTTGGGCGTAGTGACACAAATTAGCGTGTGTCACCTGGACTCCCTTTGGCTTTCCGGTTGAGCCAGAGGTATAAATGACATAGGCTAAATTATCAACTGTTGCTGTTTGGTTTAAGTTTTCTTCTGAGTGTTGAGCAATGAGATGCCTATCTGTATCTAAGCAAACAACTTGTGCCGTATGTTCAGGTAGTTCTGTTATCAAGCACTCCTGAGTCAACAACACCTTTGGCTGTGAGTTTTGCAACATGAACGCTAAGCGCTCTTTGGGATACGATGGGTCTAAAGGCACATAAGCCCCTCCAGCTTTGAGGATGCCAAGCAGGCTCACTACCATCTCTAAGGAGCGCTCCACGCAGATGCCTACCAGCACTTCTGCCTCCACGCCTAGAGTTTTCAAGTGATGTGCTATTCTGTTCGCCCGTTGGTTCAGATCTTGGTAGGTCAGTTGCTCCCCTTCAAAAACCACCGCAATGGCATCAGGCGATCGCGTAACCTGTTCTTCAAACAACTGGTGGATACACTTATCGAAGGGATACTCTTTTGTGGTGTTGTTCCACTCTACTAATAGCTGGTGTCGCTCTCGCTCTGTGAGCAGGGGCAATTCTGAAACCTTCTGTTGAGGATTAGCAACAATTCCCTCTAGTAAGGTCTGGAAATGTCCGGCCATGCGAGCGATCCTATTGGCATCAAACAGGTCAGTATTGTATTCCCACGTCCCAATTAGTCCAGAGTCGGTGTTGACGAAAGCTACAAACAAATCCAACTTCGCCGTACCTGTTTCTACCGCTACTGAACTCACCGTTAAGTCTTCCAGGTCTATCTGCATCGGTGGGTGAAGCGCAAATCTCACTTGGTACAGCGGTGTGTAGCTTAAGTTACGCGCTGACTGCAATTGTTCTACTAACTTCTCAAACGGTAGGTCTTGATGAGCGTATGCTCCCAACGCCACTTTCCGAACTCGAAAAAGTAGCTCTTCAAAACTCGGATTACCCGATATATCAGTCCGCAGAACCAGCGTATTAACGAAAAATCCAATCAATCCCTCAATTTCCGCGCGATCGCGGCCTGCGTAAGGCGTGCCTACGCAAATATCGGTCTGCCCTGTATAAAGGTAAAGCAATGTTTGCTGCGCCGCTAACAGCGTCATAAACAGAGTAACTCCTTTGCGCTGACTTAAAATCATCAAAGCCTCTGTTAGTTCTTTTGAGAGTGCTTGTCGGTAACACGCCCCCCGGAACGTTTGAGTTGCTTTTCGCACTCGGTCAGTTGGCAGTTCCAATACGAATGGCGCACCCGCAAGTTTTTGCTTCCAATAAGCGAGTTGAGATTCTAGTACATCTCTCTGTAACCACTGGCGCTGCCAAACAGCAAAGTCTGCATACTGAATCGGTAGCTCTGGTAGCTCTAAAGACAAGTCATTGCAGTAGGCTGTGTAGAAGGCTGCTAACTCCCTAACCAATACGCCCTCTGAAGGAGCATCCCAGACAATGTGGTGTATTGTTAGTAGTAAGATATGTTCTGTCTGTGTTAGCTTCAGCACAGAAGCTTTAATTAACCCAGAGCTACTGAGATCAAAGGGTTGCTGGACTTGTGCTCTTGCTTTTAGCCCCCAAGCAATTTCTCTCTCACGATAAGGTAGCTCACTCAAATCTAAAACTTGCACACTCAAGGTCAAGCTTTCAGCAATAATCTGAACGGGTTGCCCCTCAACTGTTGTGAAGTTGGTACGTAAGGCTTCGTGACGTTGAATAATCTTGTTAAGGCTTTTCTCTAAAGCGACAACGTTCAGAGAACCCTGAAGTCGCAGAGCTAGTGGTACGTTGTAGAAAGGGTTATTTGGCTCCAACTGACTCAAGAACCACAGTCCTTCCTGAGCAAAAGAGAGAGGCAAGTTCCTCCGGAGCGAAACAGGTATCTGGGGTATGGAAGTATCGCTAGCGTTGCTCTTTTTTTGCAGCAACTTTACAAGCTCTGCCTTATACAATGCCAGTAAATTACGTACCTCTGGTGTTAGTACCTCCTTTGGGGCACGCACGCGCAACTGGTCGCCTTCGACCCACAACTTCACACCAGCTAGGGCGAGTTCAGCTACAAATTGCTTAAGGTTCATAGAGCGATTTCCTCCATACTGTCATTGAGTTCAGCGGATGGGGACGCTGACTGGATCTGAGTCAATGCCCATTGCTCTAACATTACCTCTGCTAGAGAGGTAATGCTCACACCCTCCATGATTTTCATAACAGGCAAGTTTACCCCCATCTCATTATTGAGCCTCTTTCTCAACTCGATCGCCATTAAAGAGTCAAGTCCCAGATTAATCAGCGATTCTTGCCTATCAAACTTAGCAGCAGAAAATCCTAATACGCTCGCTACTTGTTCTGTAATGCAAGATTCCAACAACTGCTGGCGTTCCGCTGGTATTCCAGACAGGATAGCCTTCTTCAGGGAATCTCCCTCCTGTGGTGTCACAGATGTAGACCGGAAACCCAATTGCTGAATTTCTGCTGCCAAATCGGTGAAAAACGGCGACAACGCCTTTCGCTGTTGCAAAAATCTCGACCAGTTAATAGGCATGACTCCCACTTGGATAGGTGGAGCTAGCAACAACTGCTCCAAAACCTGCAATCCCTGTTGTGGAGCGATGCTTTCCTCTCCTTTGAGGCTTAACTGCTCCACTAGCCCCATTCTCGCCGCTGCTCCTACTTCTGCCCAAGCCCCCCAATTGATACTCAAACCCGGCAGTAAAAGCATCCGACGATAAGATGCTAGTGCATCCAGAAAAGCGTTTGCCGCCGCGTGATTCGCCTGACCTCCGTTACCCAGCAAGGACGCGGTAGAGGAGAACAACACAAAGAAGTCTAAAGACTTATTCTGGGTTAAACTATGTAAATTCCACGCTCCTTGCACTTTGGGCGCTAAAACCCGCTCGAAGCGCTGCCAATTCTGTTGTAGGAGTATGCCGTCATCTAAAACGCCAGCAGCGTGGATAATTCCGCGCAACGGCGGTAATGTTCGCTCAATCTCACTCCAGCCTCGATTCAGTTGTTTGCTGTCAGACACATCTGCCTGGACTACCTTGATACAAGCACCAGCTTGCTCCAATTTTTCCAATCGATTACTCACACTCGGATTGAGTCCGCTACGGCTGAGCAAAACTAAGTGTTTTGCCCCCCGTTCGACTAGCCACTGCGCTACCAGTAATCCCAGTCCTCCTAAACCGCCAGTAATCAGATAAGTGCCATCGCTGCCTAAAGACAGACGCTCTTGTGTCCCAATTTTGTCCGGGAACTTGAGGCGTGTTGTTTTTTGCAGTTGCAAGTTCTCTAGAGTTCCTCGCTTAGAGACTCCTAGTCGAAACGGTTGGTTTTCTGGAATTTTTAACCGAGTTGCTCCCTTGATACTAGGCTCACGATGGCGCACGAGTCTGGCTGCATAGCGAGTTTGGTCTCGAAAAGCGACTTGATATTCTGTATCCTTCTGGGAGATTTCCTCACATAGGTTTTGCACCTCATTTTCCGTTGCTTGAAAGTCTAAATCGATCGTGGTGCATTTCGATTCGGGGTGTTCTAGCGCAATGACCTTCCCCATACCCCATAAGGGAGATTGAGCTATTCCTGGAAGATGATATCCTTGCACCGCTTGCGCTCCACGGGTAACTAACCACAGGCGCGGTAACTTATTATAAGTCTTGACCAACGCTTGGACTAAGTGCAAGGTACTACCGCAGTTTAGCTTTGAGGCAGCTTCTAAGTCTTCTACTATCAAAGCTTCCGGCGCATCTAAGCTCCACAGATGTACTATTGCGGCTACTCCCGGCAAAGCTTCAAATAGCTGCTGAAAATGCTTTGGATTAGCTGGGTCTATCCTGAACTCAAAGGGGGCTATCTGTTCGTACTCTTTGCCCGGAACTACTAACGTACAATTCTCTCCAAGAGATCCCAAGTGTGCTGCTAACTGTTGACCTATTCCTTGACCATCAGCCAAAACGACCCTGTGAGGCGGCGAACTTACCTGTTGCTTAACTTCAGAGAAAGCGACAATTACCGCCGAAGGCAAACAAACTTTTTTATCGGGTATCTCGATATCATCAGGCGAAATGGTTACGGCTTGTTCAAAACCAATCTCCTGTAATAATGTCTCCCACTGGGAGGCGCTCAACAAGGGATAGTCAGAGCGTAACTCATAATCGCTAAATTTCCACCACCCTTCTGTTAACCCAAATGTTAGATCCACCCAACGCTGGGGAGCAGTATCCTCAAGAAGCACCAGCATACCCCCTGGAGCCAACAATTGCTTTACATATTGCAAAGAAGCACGCAAATCGCTGGTGGCGTGCAGCACATTTGCTGCCACAATTATATCATACTGATGCGGTGAAAATCCTTGAGACTGTGGGTCTTTTTCAATATCTAAAACTTGATAGTGGATAAACGGGTAATCTTTAAACTTCTCCTGCGCTTTAGCCATGAAAAAGGCTCCGATATCGGTAAAGACATACTCTGTCCGCTCGCTAAAAAGGTGCGGCAGGATGTAGTTAGTTGTACTGCCAGTACCCGCCCCAATCTCTAAAATCCTTAGACCACGTCCTTGAGGCAACTGCTCTTGGGCTGATAACACGACTCCTTGTACTAAGCTATTCATCAACCGTGCCATTGGAGAGTCTTGATACAGCTGAGTGAGTGTAGTCGTATCTCCTCCGGGGAATAATAGCTGTAGTGGGTCATACTCTCCCCGAAGTACTTGAGCAAGTCTTAGTCCGCAACGTCCGAGTAGGGTTACCTCTGCTTCTGCCTCTGGGTAGGACAAGGAAGTTATCATATTCTGGGGGTCGCCAATCTCAGGAACCGAGATGACTTCCCACTCTTCGCCACTTCTTTGCAGAATTCCAACTTCAGCTAAGATTTCCAGAAGACGACGTAGCAGTCTTTGGTGTTGACTAACCACACCCAACTGCGAAGCTATTTGGTTTGTAGCAAAACGATGCTTTTGTTGCCACGACCATCCCATTTCTTGCAAAGCCGCAAGGATGTAAGCGACACTTAAAGCCTCCAGCTTTGTCAAGGCTTCCCTATAAACTGTCAAACTTGACTGGGCAAGCAACTGAGCTAACTGGGTCTGGAGGGGTGAGCTAACTTCTTCTGGAGTAGGCAGGTAATCTGGTAAAAGACCATAACGTGCCTGGGGTCGCCACTCCACTTCATAAAGCCAATCGTTCCAGGATGACTGTGGGTTACCTAACATCGCGTCCTGGCTAACTTGCTTTAATTGCAGACCTTCTAGAGTAGCAATTAGCTCTCCTGACGAGTTTAACAGGCGAAAATCAACGCTAATTGTCTGTTTGCTGTCCCCTTGTGAAGACCGCTCAAAAGCCTGACACCAGATCAGGGTATCGGCACGACCGCTCTTACGCAGGCGGTCTAAACCCACAGGCACGTAGGTATTTTGTTTCACCTCGTCAGGGGAGATGGCTTCACAAACGTGTGTGCAGATGTCCAACAAAACTGGGTGTAACTGATAGTTTCCTATTTCTTGAACCAATTCTTCCGGCAGCCTAATTTTACCCAGCGCAGTTCCTTCATGTGCAAAGAGCTGTTCCAGCCCCCTGAAGCTGGAACCAAAATCAATATGCTGTTCTTGAAACCCTCGGTATATGGCAACGATTGAAATCTCTTGGGTGTATTGCGCCCGCATTGCCGTTAAGTCCACGGGATCAGATACTACCTCTGTTTCTTTGACCAGCAGTTTGCCCGAGGCATGGAGTGAAAACAATGGCAAGCTATTTTCTCCCTCAAAAGAGGGAGTGAGGCTAAAAATCTGGAAGGAATACACTAAATTCCCCGCTGGAGTGAGAATTAACTGGATGGTTTTTTCTTCCTCGTTTTCTGGCAGAATCAGCGCTTGTTGAATGACGACTTCTTCTAGCCAAATCTTGTCCGATTTGGTAACAAAAGCCCCAGCTGCCAAAGCCATTTCTAAATAAGCTGTTCCTGGCAAAATGGTTGTGCCAAAAACGCGATGGTCTTTTACCCAAGCTGGTGAGTTTTGGCTAATGTGAGATTCAAAACGAATTTCAGTTGTGCCGGCTAAATATAACTGTTGACCGAGCAATGGGTGAAGGTTTTGGCTCTTGGTTCCATTTTCTCGCTTAAGTGTTCCCGTTGGATATCCGTCCTGTGCCGCCTCTATCCAATAGCGCTGTCGTTGAAAGGGATAGGTTGGGAGTGACAAGCGACGACGCTCATAATCTCGATCAAAGCTAAACCAGTCTAGTGGAACTCCATGTACGTATAGTTCTGCTAAACTGGTTAATAGCACCTGCCAATCCTCTTGATTGGGGCGCAAACTGGGCAGCAACAGTCCTTTCTCCTCGGGCAGGCAAGAGCGACTCATTCCCAATAAAATTGGTGCAGGCCCGATTTCCACGAAGGCTTCTACACCCATTCGTGCGAGGCTTTCCATACTAGCGGCAAATCTGACTGGCATCAAGATGTGACGACACCAATATTCTGGAGTTGATACTTCTTCTGTCGCTAGGGTGCCAGTAACATTGGAAATAAACTTAATCCGTGGGGAAGAAAAGCTTACTTGTTGAGCTACCGACTCAAATTCCCTCAAGATTGGCTCCATCAAGGGTGAGTGGAAAGCATGAGAGACATTTAATTTCTTGGTTTTGATTCCAGATGTTTCCAGGGTAGTACAGATGGCGTTTATCGCTTCTCGCCCACCGGATATGACAACACTCTCTGACCCATTAATGGCAGCAATTGAGACGAATTGAGCGTAGGGTTCAATTGCAGCAGCAGCCCGTACCTCATCTGTTAATAGCGCTACCATCTCGCCATCAGATGGTAGTGCTTGCATTAGACGCCCCCTAGAAGCAATCAGTTTCAAGCCATCTTCCAAGCTGAAGACTCCAGCGACACAGGCAGCGACATATTCCCCGATACTATGACCCATGACTACATCAGGTTCTATGCCCCAAGATTTCCATAACTCAAACAAGGCATATTCCAGAGCAAATAAGGCAGGTTGAGTATAAGCAGTTTCGTTGATTTTGGATTGATGATTCTCCCCTACTGCGTTAAGGTCTGGATAGAGAACTGAGAGTAAAGGTTGTTCTAGATAAGGACGCAGTATTTCATCGCAGCGATTCAGGGTTTCCCGAAACTTTGGTGCTTGTTCGTAGAGTTTGCGTCCCATATTGACATACTGCGACCCTTGGCCTGTAAACAGGAAAGCAATCGCCTCTGGTAATGAGGTTACTTCCCGTGATGCCGTTGCACCAGTCTCCAATTGCTCCAAAATCTCCTTGACAGATCGCGCGACAAATGATTTTCTATGCTTAAAATGCTTGCGCCCAGTGTTGGCGGTGAAACAAATATCTGCAAGCTTGGCGTCTGAATTAGATTTCAGATAAGCTACATAACGCTGTTGCAGTTCCTGCAAAGCCTTCTCGGTTTTTGCCGACAAGCACAGAATATGCAACGTCCGGTTATTTTTGATTTTTGACTTTTGACTTTTGACTTTTTCAGGTGCTTCTTCCAGAACAACATGGCAATTGGTACCTCCCATGCCAAACGAACTAACTCCAGCGCGGCGAGGAGTTCCATTGGTTTGCCATTCTGATAGCACTGTATTGACATAAAAAGGACTGTTGACAAAATCAATCTTGGGATTGGCTTGTTTAAAATGTAGACTGGGTGGTATGCATTTATGTTTAAGAGCCAGTACCGTTTTAATCAGACCCGCTATACCCGCTGCTGCATCGAGATGTCCTAAATTTGTTTTAACCGAACCAATTGCACAAAAGCCATTTTTATCGGTATTCTTGCGAAAAGCTTGTGTCAGCGCGGTGATTTCAATGGGGTCACCCAGAGCCGTTCCAGTTCCGTGGGTTTCTACATACGTCACCGTACTCGCATCAATTTCAGCGATCGCCAGTGCATCGGAGATGACTGCTGCCTGTCCCTCTACACTGGGAGCCGTAAAGCCCAGTTTCAAAGCTCCATCATTATTAATGGCTGACCCTTTGATCACAGCATAGATGTGATCGCCATCGGCAATTGCTTGGCTCAGCAACTTCAAGACAACAATTCCGACTCCACTGCCGAATAGAGTTCCGCTAGCTTGTGCATCAAAGGCGCGACAGTGTCCGTCGGGAGAAAGAATCATGTCTTCTTGGTAAAAATACCCAGTCTTTTGGGGAACCGAAATGCTCACGCCTCCCGCAAGTGCCATGTCACATTCACCATTGAACAAACTCTGGCAAGCCATATGAATCGCCACCAGTGAAGTTGAACAAGCGGTTTGAATGTTAATGGAAGGTCCGGTTAGATTCAGTTTATATGAGACGCGTGTGGGCAGATAATCTCTCTCATTCTCCAAGCTCAGCCCAAGAGCTAGGGCTGGTTCTTTGAAAGTGCTACTTGGAGAAAAGCGCTGGTTGGTATAGATATTGTTGATTAGGTAACTGTTCGTGCCCGAACCCCCATAAACCCCCACCAATCCCTTATAGGTTCCTGGGTCGTAGCCAGCACTTTCTAAAGCTTCCCAAGCGCATTCCAAGAAAATACGTTGTTGGGGGTCGATTAGTTCGGCTTCTTTGCTGCTGTACCCAAAGAAGGAAGCGTCAAACAAGTCGATGTTGGGCAAAACAGCGCCAGCTTTAACGTAGTTGGGGTGACTCAGCACAGAGCGTTCGACTAGCTTCAATTCCTCATCAGAAAAAAAGGAAATAGATTCTATACCCTGGAGCAGATTTTGCCAAAAAGCATTGATGTTATCTGCGCCTGGGAACCGGACTGACAGACCGATAATCGCTATGTCTGAATTGTTAATAGTCATAGTTAATAGCTGGATAATGGGAAATTCTTAGTATTTTGTGTTGCGATTCTTTTGCCTGCGCTGCTGTTCTTGTTCTACTAAAGACTTCCGGCCAAGTCTACTGTTTTGCTCGCGTCCGTTGACAGCAGATTGTTCAGAGTCTATCTGACTTAAGTGTTGGGCTAAAGCGTGTATAGTTGGGTATTGCACCAAAGTCATAATTGATAGCTCCGATCCAAACATTTCAGCTAGTTTGTTATGAATCTGAGGCAAGAGCAAGGAATAACCGCCTAACTCAAAAAAGTTATCATGAATTCCCACAACATCTAATCCAAGCACTTCAATCCAAACTTGGGCAATCTGTTTTTCCGCCTTGGATTTGGGTATGACAAGAGTTGTTGCCAATTCCGGACGAGACTTGTTTGGGGCAGGCAGTGCTAAACGGTTTACCTTCCCGCTTGGTGTCAGGGGCATTTTCTCAAGCGTGACAAAAACTGCTGGCACCATATAGTCGGGCAAACGTTCTCGTAAATAAGTTCGCACTGCCAGTTCGAGCTTTTTAGCTAGCTGTTGCTTTAGAGAAACTTGCTCAAGCTCTGCTTCCAGATTTAAGATACTGGTAGCATGTTCATGGGGCACCACATAGGCTACTAAGCGTTTGTTACCTAATATACCTTCTTGCGGTACAACTACACTTTCCTGAACTGCTGGATGTTGTGCCATCACGGTTTCAATCTCACCGAGTTCAATGCTGAAACCGCGAATTTTTACCCAATTATCTGCACGACCCAGATACTCGATATTACCATCAGGCAAGTAGCGGGCGATATCGCGAGTCCTTAAGAGACGACCGGAACCGAAAGGGTTGGAAATGAATCTCTCTGAGGTTAACTCTGGCAGGTTGAGATAGCCTCTGGCTAACCACTCACCGCTAACGTACAACTCACCGGGAACGCCGATCGGAACGGGTTGAAGGCATCGATCTAGTATATAAACTTTGGCATTTGTAGTAGCAGAACCGATAGGAGGAAGCGCTGGCCAACTGCTCGTTTCTCCAGTGAGGATAAACTGCGTTATCGTTGGATTCTCAGTTAGCCCATACTGATTGTAGAGAATGCCACCTGTTTGCTTGAATAAGTTGGCAATAGCTGGTGTAATTTGCAATTGTTCGCCAGTGACCATGATTTCGCGCAAGGTGGTAAGAATTGGTCTGCCGTTATTAACCACCTCTGCCAGATTCCGTAAGGCCACACAGGGAAGAAATGCTCTTTCAATCCTTTTTGAAGCGAGGAAACTAGCTAAAGCCATAGGATTGCGTCGGACTTCCTCTGACAGTTGCACCAGTATTCCGCCAGAACTCCAGGTAGTGAATGATTCCTGTAAGGAAATATCGAAGCTGAGAGGAGCAAATTGCAGAGTTTTGGCACTGTTGGAAACCGTTGTGGAATGCAGTTGCCACCAGATGAAATTGCAGAAAGCACGATGCTCCATCGCCACCCCTTTGGGTCTTCCTGTAGAACCGGAGGTGTAAATAACATAGGCTAAGTTGTCAGGCTGAACCTGAGTGACTGGATTCTCGGAGTTCTGCTGAGAGATAAGCTCCCAGTCTCGATCCAGGTAGACTATCTGCCGTCCTTGGGCACAGAGTGCTAGCTGCGGTAAGCTGCTTAGCGTCTTCTCTGTAGTTAGCAAGACTTGCGCCTGTGAATCTGACAGCATATAAGCTAGGCGCTCTTCGGGATAGGTGGGGTCTAAAGGAACATACACGCCATTAGACTTGAAAATGCCCAATAATCCGATTATCCTGGCTAGGGTGCGCTCTACGCAGAAACCAACTGGTACTTCTGGTTTTACTCCGAGCGATCGCAGATAGTGTGCCACCTGATTCGCTCGTAGATTCATCTGGCGGTAGGTCAGATGTTCTTCTTCAAACTCTACTGCTACTGCATCCGGTGTGCGTTCTACCTGCTCTTCCACCAACTGATGACTACACTTAGAACGAGGGTACTCTGCATCGGTGTTGTTCCACTCGACCAGTAGCTGATGCCGTTCCGCTTGAGTCAACAGGGGCAAGGTGGATATACTTTGCTCTGGATTGACAACCAAACCCGAAAGCAAAGTCTTGAAATGCCCCAACATCCGCTGAATCGAGTCTGACTCATACAACTCAGGATTGTATGAGCAGCTTACTCTTAAATTCCCCTCTTCTTCAGCCGCCAAAACAACAAGCTCACACCTAGCAATGTGTTCCTCAATGTCCTCTAGTTGTTCTGATTTTATCGGCGCTTCTGAAATACAAAACGGTACATTGCACAGTACCAACATTACCTTAAAAATCGGAGATTTAGTTAGCTCCTCCAGTTTCTCAAATGGGTAATCTCGATTTTGTGCTGCTTCTTCAACTGTTATAGCAACTCGCCTTAAAATTTCTTTAGAATTTGGTTCACCTGCTAGACTTGTCCGCAACGCGATCGGATTGGTAAATTTTTCCTGACTTGCTTCTTTTGCTTCTCGAATACTATCCACAGATAGGGAACCAACAATAATATCTTCTTGCTCTGTGTAACGCAGCAAAATAATTTTAAATATAGTCAGCAGCGCGGTAAGTAGAGGTATATTCTCAGCGTAGCAAAATTTATTGAGTTCTAAGCCTAGCTTCTCATCTAGTTTAATTGTTTCCTTTTCTCTAATCAAAGATTGAACGGATACTCTTGAACGCTGGAAGGGAATTTCTAACACGGGCAGAATACTACCTAAATGCTTCTGCCAGTAAACTTCCTGTTCAATCACGCTCTTTCTAGCCGAAAGACGTTGAGACTCACTCATGGGGGACAATTTTTGTAATTTCTAAGTATCTTAATTGCATAGGTGACTTAGCTTTTTTCATTCCACTTTGACAGGGATAGCAGCCGCTGTCGTTCCTGCTTACTCCTATCAATTTCGCACTGGAATTATTATAGTATAAATACGTTTATACAAAAGTATTTTCCTACTTTCCCAACTTTTCCTACTTTTCCTACTTTCTTTATTTTGAGAAGTTTAATATTTCAAGTAATTTTTGCTATATTATGTTAAATTTATTATATTTTTTTCGTAATTTCTTTTTTATTTTGTAGTGTATAACTGAGTTGAATTAATAAATGAGATTATTAGTTCACCCCATAGAAGTAAATTGCTGTCTGGAAGACTAAGTAGTAAAATGGGCATACTTAATAAAGTAGAATGTATCCAACTTGTACAGGATAAAGAGGATGTTATAAAATTTTTTACTCCTTTGTCTAGCAACGAGACAGTACTATTTGAGATTCCTCCACAAACGGCTGATGAAGCACTATTTTGCCACCGCTTTCAGACCGATCAGTTAGTAGTTGTGCGAGGTAGCATGGTCTTAGTGTTTCTACAAAACCGTTATTACGATTACATTTTGTCAACTCAGCACCAACTGCTCCTGATCAAAATTCCTCCTGGCATCCCCCACGCATTGATTAATTTTAGTTCTGAACCTTGCTTGGTATTGAATGCCATTATCCGTCACGGTACCCCTCATCCAAAAGATTACCAACCCATTAAAAAGCCTTTTCCCTTCGACTTTGAGAGAGTCAAAAAGTTGCTGGAAAATCACGTTGGAAAATAGAAGTAAAAACATGGAATGAACTTTGTAACGTTTGGCTATAATCTATCCGCTATCTAACAGATAACCGACGGAGATACTAGGTATGAAAATGCAATGGAAAGGCGTAATGCCAATAATTACTACTAGTTTTAGGAAAGACTTATCCATAGATCGGGAATTTATGGCTAAACATGCTTATTGGTTGGTGGATAATGGTTGCACGGGTATTGTTGTTAATGGTACGCTTGGGGAAGCAAGCACTTTAAGTTTTGATGAAAAAATACAGAACATACAAACGTGCGTATCCGCAGTAGGCGATCGCGTACCTATCGTTTCTGGAACAGGAGGTATCAATACAGCCGAAGCCGTAGCTTTTGCTAAACGAGCAGAGGAAGTTGGCTGTAGCGGCTTAATGATTTTACCTCCCTATCAATACAGCCCAGATTGGCGTGAGATGAAAACACATCTTTTTGCTGTGGTTGAGGCAACAAAACTTCCCTGTATGTTATACAATGACCCCTCTAGCTACCAGAGCGATCTTCTGCCAGAGCAGATTGCCGAACTCGCTAACGAGCATTCTAATGTTCAAACTGTTAAGGAAGCAACTGGTGATGTGCGCCGAATCACTGCCATTCGCGCTTTGTTGGGAGAGCGTCTTTCTCCTACTGTTGGTTTAGATAGTTTCCTGGTTGAAGGTATAGCCGCAGGAGCAACATGCTGGGTGGCGGGACTTGCCAACGCTTTACCAAAAGAATCTGTAGCTCTTTATAATTACGCTGTGCAGGGCGACTATGAGAAAGCATTTAATCTCTATCGGTGGTTTCTTATCTTAGCAGGACTCAATGTCGGACATAAGTTTGTGCAGACAACTAAGCTGATTCAGGAGGTCGTTGGTTGGGGGAATACCATTGTGCGTCCCCCACGATTAGAACTCGTTGGCTCTGAACTGGAGGAAGCTCACAACATCATTAAAACAGCCTTAGCTAATCGTCCAAAACTTTAAGGACACCCTATGGAGGAAAATAAACTGATTGATAGATAGGGCTGTGAAAGGCTTAGGGGGAAACCCTGAGCTTTTTTCGCTCTCCATTAGTGCCGGTCTAGAGGGTGTCCTGCATTAACAGCGAGGTTCTCAATATCAGGCTTAATCTGCATAATTAGTTCTTCAAATCAATACCTCTGCCAATTTACCGAGGGTTCAACGCTGCTGGAAACGGGATGAATGCGTCCTAAAGCAGTAAGCTTGGCAAAAATCTGGGTTAATAAAATAGGCTCAGGGATTTCGGGAAGCATTTTTAACATTTCACGAACATATTGAAAACCACGATGGTAAGCCTTAAGATCAATAATGCCGGAACCGGGATTGAGTTGACGGAAATCAGCGAGAAGATGGTGGGATAAATTGACCATAAAAAATGCTAAATTAGCAGCATTAGTCACGGCAGTTTTGCCAAGGTTCATAAAATCTTCCAATCCCCAAAACTCAATTTGGAAACGGAGTTTGTAATAGTCGATGATTTTTTCAAACGACAGAGTTAGGTCGCTAGAAAAAAGAATTACATGGCTGCAAGCATTAAGTTTTAAGATTGGTTTTTACCAAAATCACTACATTGATAGCTTGAGCAAATTCTTTGTGAAGAAGAGTGGCTTGATAAATATCAGTTTGAATCTCATCCTCAATAGCACTTTTACATAAATATTTGCCAGGTATCGACCGCTCATCGATAACATGGCCAGGATTATTTGGTTCAATTGCCGCATTGTTGTAGCATTTATCTGCGGCAGGAGGCATTGTAACAATGATAAGATGTCGGGCATGGGCTGGAAAGTGGGTTTTGAGTTATCGTTGTGAGAGACAATAACTCTACTACGGCAGCCCTATCTCTTCAAAGTTTGCGATCGCACCCAAGCTGGGAAATTTATGCCAAGACAATAACTCTATTACATCGGACCTCTCTCTTCATCCTCTTATTTTGGCTAAGGTATTGTCGATCCATCATTTTCTTTTCCTCAATTCGGTAGTCTTAAAATTTTGAACAATTTTCCACGATGGGTTTTGTGAAGCTAATCCGAATCCGCCTGTGCTTGCTTCAAGCTTGCCCGCAGTTGCGGGGCTAGCACCTGTACGTGCGGCGGAGCTATCAATGTTTCCGTCGTGATAGCTGGCATTACACCCTTCCATTGCATTGTCTTACCTAGTATCTCATCAGTTTGTTAGTAGCAATGGGTTTTCACACTCTAAAAATCTTCTTTCCATTAATTTTCTCGCGTTTACCCCCCTGACGGTGAAAGCTGTGGCACTGCTGCTACTTGAGCAGAAAAGTTTTTATCTAGCCTGTCTAGTATGCTCTTAATTAAAGACGTACCCTCAGTAAAATTATCAGTATCTCGCGCTAGAGCTATTCTGATGTATTTCTCTCCTTGGTCAGGATTGTGCCAGAAAAAGTAGGTTCCTGGTAAAACATATACGCCCTCCTCGTATAAGATTTTTTGCAGTTCAGTCGCCTTGAGATTAGGCTCCATGATTTCACACCAGGCGACACTGACGTTACCTTTTGGCTTGAGCGGTTTTAACATACTATCTTGAAATGTTTCTTCTAAAATCTTTCGGTTTGTATTTAAGAGATTTTTTATGGAAGCAAACTGGCAGTTTTGGGAATCTAGTAGGTATTCTGTGAGGACATTGAGAATGAAGGGAGATACATTAAGAATATATGCTGTATAAATGCTATACATCTCTTCATAGAGATTGTCGCTGACTTTCAGCATGGCTATTTTGGCATCCTGAATTGGCCAGGTTTTTCCGGTGTCTTCAATTGCCATATATTTAATACCCGATTCTTTTAAGACTTTATAGGTATCATAAAGTTCAATTTCCTCATCGTTCATCAAAAAATTGGCAAAGCAATAATCTATAACAAGTATCTTGTCATAATCTTTACAAAACTGAACCACATTTTCAAAAGCTTTTTTGTTTTTCTGTCCCAGCAGCGTGAATCCTGTTGGGTTATTAGGGTCTACGATAAATATTGCATCACTCTTGACATGAGTTTTGAGATTTTCATAAATTTTATCGACATCGTGTAATAATTCTTCTTTTAAAGGATCAAGAGGAATTGCAAGGTGCGACAATATTTCATAGAGATTATCAAAACAAGGTTCAATTAAAGTGACGCTCAAGCGTTTTTTTAAGAGATAGTTGGCTATATGAATGATGGCGATTGAAGCCGCATAATAAAGCATGACATTGTTGGGAAATAAGGCTGTATCCAATCCTCTCATTTTATAAAAGGTTTCTATAAATTTATTATTTAAGGTTTCTTGCTTAGTTTTTTCGGCTTCAAGCCATAACTCAGGCAACCTTTTAATAATCTCCAGTTGAGAAGGAGATTGTGATTGATGAGTATGAGCATCAGCATAGTTATGCTTTTGCTTAAGTGCTTCAACCTCGTGTTGAGTTAGGTCTTGAAACTTCAGCATTGTTTTCTATCTTAATCTATGAGTTGGAAATTGTATTCTCACGTTAAACCCTGATTCTGTAAGTGCGATCATCAGGTTTTTAGAAATTGTTAACGATAATAAATTATTTTATGCCAATTTTGTAAAAGCTTGCTAGTCATTAAAAAAACATTGTCCAATCTTACGGGATTTTTGAAGGCATTGCTAAAGAATATTAATCCTTATTTACTAATAAATAAAGTCGGAAAAGTAGGAAGCTTACTCAGGACGACTATTATAAAGTGACTCGACCTGATCTATTAGTTGCCAAAATTGCTTTTGATATTCTAGAGATGGGTTTTAATTAAAACGAAAAAGTAGTTCGCAATAATCCAATCCAAATACTATCATTGGCAGCATTATGCTCAGGATTAGTAATCAACAAAACTCCCGGAGTAATAGAAACTCTATCAGTCACTGGATAGCGATAAGATAGCTCAAAATGCATTGAAGTATCGCTATCTAAACGAGAAGAAACATCATTACTTGTCACCTTCGGAGGCATACCAAAGACAAAATTTAACTGACTACCTAACTTACCCAAATCTGGCACTACCGCAGTAATTGCCCAACTCCAGATGTCAGCATTAGCTCCAATTGAACCATCTAAACCACTAACGCTAGGCTCAGACTCAGCCCTAGCATTGAAATAGCTAAACCAACCACCTAAAATCAACTTATTGCTCAACTTGTAAGTAGACTGTAAACCATAAGCGTTGGCGGAAGTCGCAGTACTGCCTCCAAAAGGTAACTGAGCAAATCTACTACCCTTACTCCCAGTTAGATTAGGTGTTGAAGCGTAGTAGTGACCATAGGTAAAAGCGATCGCTAACTTATCAGATGGAGTATAAGTTACCTGAGCTAAAGCAGTAGATTGACCACCAAACAGTCCTTCAAGTGGATTGCTACCAGAAGTAGTTAAATAACTGACACCAGCGGCAATTTTATCAGTGAAGTTATAGTAAACTACAGCACCCGTACCAAAAGCAAATGAGTAGATAGGACTTTCAGCACCAAAATTGGAAATAGAAGCAACAGGATTAAGCGCAGGGAAAATGCGAGTGGGAAAGTCAGCAACAGATGCGATCGCAACTTTACCGCGTTTACCTGCGATCGGAAACTCATAAAACAACGAACCTAGCGTAACATTGTTACCAGTATTAACAGCACCAATCAGGCGAGTCATATCTGTTCCAGTCACACTGGAACCAAAATTGCTAACATTTCCAGCCCGAATGTTAGTACGCAATCGGTCTTTACCTGTAAAACTGGTATCGAAATTGAGATTTACTCGCCCTGATAAAGTAAGATTTTCATTCAAACTTTCCCTGGGATTACTCCCAGAAGAAACAGCTTTCTGTCCTCCAAAAGCACTAATTAAATTAAAATCTACAGTCCCCCGAATAATTGTAGTAGTACTAAACTGATGGTCTTTGACAAAGGCTACTCGCTGTTCTAAGTTATCTACCTTAGTGGTGAGGGTTTTCAGTTCTGTAGCAAAGTCTGCTTGTAGCCTTTTTACAGATGCCAAATCTTCTTGATTAGGGAATGTATTATTTAAGCTATAAATTATACGTCCCATCTTAAGCAAGCAAGTATTAAAAGCAGCAGCAAATTCATAACGGTTTATAGCCCGATTACCCTCAAAAGTAGCTTTTTCAGAACCAACAATGCAACGATATTTTTCTACCAAGCTTCGCAGTGCTTCATAAGCCCAATCCCCAGGAATAACATCTCGTAAATCTTCAACCCTGGTAACTTCCGTCATCGCATCTGGTGGTTGGCTATATAGTTGGGGTGGCTGTAATTGGTTAGTAGGAATTTCTGGAATTTTAAGTTGATCATCAGAGGTTTTTGAAGTAATTTTATTACCAGAAGCCAGTTGGTTTT
Source organism: Anabaena sp. PCC 7108 (assembly GCF_000332135.1). Taxonomy (NCBI): domain Bacteria; kingdom Bacillati; phylum Cyanobacteriota; class Cyanophyceae; order Nostocales; family Nostocaceae; genus Anabaena; species Anabaena sp. PCC 7108. The sequence continues at coordinate 5,578,125 of NZ_KB235896.1, read as the reverse complement.
CTAAAGTGCTAGAAACCCCCGCCTTTATAGACGGTTGTGAAAGTTCGGGGTAAAATCTCTGGTCTTGTACCGCATTGTTCCCTGTTAAGAATTCCCCGTTTCCTTGAACAGTTGATCTGACTATCACATCTGAATTAGGAGCTAATTCATCAACAGAACTAACGTCATGATTCTCTAGCAAGTTTACAGTTGTTGGAATTTCAAATCCTGAAGTATTAGTATAATTTGCTTGCGCCAAGACCGGAGATAATACTAATAAATTGTAACCCAGGATCAATAAAGTCAGCGGCAATGGCAGACTCAATTTGCTCATAATTTTTGCATTTTTCTACACAAACAATGGATAAAAAACCTTTTTTAAGGACGAACCTTCAATTCATTATTGGCAGTTTCAATCACTTTTTTAGCTACATCTTCGGGAATTTTCGTGTACCCTAGCTCTCGATTAAATCCTTGACCCTTAGTTAGAATCCATATCAACAAGTTCTTATTGGACTGGACAAGAGTTTCGTTAGGGTACTTGTTATAGAAAAGTAGCCAACTCAAACTAACCAAGGGGTAGCCATCTTCTGGATCATCTATATCTTCAGTCGTGAACTCATCATTAAACTTGATATTGACTAGAGCTTTTTCCGTTTCTGCTAAGGTTGGTTCTACGTAACGACCAGACCGATTTTCAATCCTAGCTGTAGGCAGATTGTTCTGACGAGCAAAGCTTGTTTGAATATAGCCGATTGCACCATCAATTCTTCGCACTTCTCCTGCTATTGCACTATCTTGGGGAAGGGAAGCAAAGACCTGAAATCCCCAATTAGGTTCTCGGCTAGATTCTATTTTTCCACCCGTAATTTTTCGCAAGTATTTAGTCAGGGTCAAATTAGTACCGCTACTGTCAGATTGAACTATGACTTGAATCTTTTTGTTAGGAAAACTGGAATCAACTTGGTTCCAATTGGCAATTTGACCTGTAAATATTTTTGCCAGTTGCTCACGAGATAACTTGACATCTGCGGTTACATCTTCAAGATTGTAAATAATAGCTATTGACCCTCCCCCTGTAGGTACCATTAGCAACCCATCTTGCATTTGATTTTTCTCAATTGGGGTAGGAATTAAAGTAGTACCTGCGAGGTCTACAGTTTTATTGATGAACAAACGAATACCACCACCACTGCCAATCGCAGTGTATTGGAACTTAACGCCTGTTTCCCGTTCGTATTCTGCACTATATCGCTGATAAAGAGGTTCGGAAAAAGCAGCCCCACCACCCTTAAGTAATTGAGCAGAAGCAGTATTAGTAGTGAAAATAATCGTTATTGCAGTTAGTGTGGTAGCGGCAATTCTCTGGCAATTACTGATTGTAAATGTCTTCATAGCTCTGTGTCGCCGAATTGCATATTTTGACTGTTGATTTGCTAAATATTGATTTTTTTGCGGTAAATGAGGACTCTATTACCATCAGCAGCAATTTCTAACCAAAAATCCCGAATGACAAATTGATAGAAAAATTCGCCAAGACGAGTACTCCGCCAAGTGCTGATAAGTGGGTCATTTGGTGCCCATTTTTTGAATGCTTTTACAGCAGTTTCAGGAACTCCACTAGACTCTATTTGCTCGTCAACTTGAATCAGAGTGCCAATGGGAGTAACTTGTACTTCAACTTCAAAGCCTTGTTGGTTTTGACCTCTGAGTATGTATATTAATGAACCATCTGACTTAAGTTCGATTCGGGCTTGGCTAAATTTAGCATTGGTCGCTGTCTTTGCTGAAGACATTGCTGGAAGTGCGACTTCTTCTAGGGGTATTTTTCGGACTATTCCCCCTAGATTTTGGGCTATTAATAAACGAGGCAAGAGGCAGGAGGCAGGAGGCAGGAGGCAGGAGGCTTTATGAGCTTTCTCAGTAGGGGATTCAACCCCCACTGAGAAAGAAGCCGCTGAACTCTCGTACCCTGCGGGAAGCTCACGCAACAGTGGGGTTCCTAAACCCTTGCTCCCTAGAAGTCGCGCAGGAATTTCTACAATGCGTTTTCCTCCTGCCTCCTGCCACGCCACTTGCTTCACTTGGGGAGACCCCAAGACCGCAGTGGCTCCTCTGCCTTCTGCCTTCCTTGATAAACTTCTACTGTTAGCAAGAGATTGAGCTTGATCATCACCTAAATAAACAGAGGAGGTGAGCATAACTATTCCTGTAATTGTGAAAACTTTCTGCAAATTAGTTGTGGAAAAAATCATCAGTTTTTTATTGTTCATTTTTTCTAAAAGTGTAAAATTGTCCCACTAACTAATTTTTCTTACTTGCTGACTTCAATAACTCTTTATTACCTTTCACTTGCAAAAACTTAGTTTTTGATTCATCCAATACGGTTGGTTTAACTGGAAGGTAGCCAAGACTAGAAATTTCCTGGTCCACATATGTCAAGTAATAGTTAATAAACCCTTCTAATTCCGTTCGGTTCCGAATCGCCTTGGCATCTGCATACATATACAAAGGACGAGTTAGAGGATATCCTGGTAGGAAAGGGTCTACTTTATCAATAGCGATCGCCTTCAACTTCTCACGGTTTTCTTGATAGGAGCCATACTCTAAGAAGCCAACCATGTAGGAATCAATTAAAGCTTCTGAGTATAACTGCTCTACAAAGTCATAAAACATCGTATTGGGAGCATTAGTAAGTTGGCTAACGTTGCCCTTGAGAATAGCTTGAGCAAACAAGTCAACTGCTCCCCCCGTACCAGCCCCGGCTGGAATAATGCGTTTAATCAGTTCTTTTGGCCATTTGGGATTGACATCTGACCACTTTTGGACAGTAAATACCTTTGCCAGTTCGTCGCGTGTCAGAGTGTTGGGGACGAAATTATTCTCAGAACTAACTACAATAGTCACGGCATCGGTAGCAATTTTAAAGCCTATCGGCTGAATACCTGACTTAGCACAGGCGGCTAACTCCTGACTGGTAATCGGGCGAACTGCATTGACAATATCTATTGTTTTATCCTGGCAAAATAGTTTGAAGCCAACAACCGTATCAATACCAGCGAGATTAATCTTGCTAGGATACCCGTCTTGGATAAAGCGTTGAGCAATAGCCTGACTAATTGGCAAAACTACCTGAGTTCCAGATATCGCTATTATTCCCTCTAGTTCTAGGGGGTTTACCTCCGGAAGCACAATGCCCTGTTGAGCTGAGTCTTGGGTTGAGAGTGATTTAACTAATTTCCTCTCGACTTTCTGAATACCTAAATTTTCTTTTGCAGATTTGTCCGGATTAGCTTGATTATCAATATTTGCTTTTGAGGTTTTTGATTGACCAGTGCAAGCTATTAATAGTAAAACTATGCTGAACAAAAATAAGTAATTTCTGCAAGTTCTCCTGATTGATGACATATATTATCTTCCCACTTGGATTCGGCGACCATTTTTGTTATTTGGCAGATTCACATCCTCCTTAATTCCTTTAGCAAGTCGAACCATCTTTTTCCGTTCTTCGATATACTCAAGAATCTCTGAAGCAAATTTGTTGTTAGACTCGATTATTTCAATAACCTCGTCCGTTGGAATCACTACAACCTCGACATCTTCATTGGCGATCGCTGTAACTGGGCTTACCTCTCCTGGAAAGATAGCCATTTCACCAAATACTTCGTTAAGTTCTAGTTCATCTACTATCTTGCGGTTCCCTTGCTCATCTTTTAGATAAGCCTGTCCTGTACCCTTGAAGATAATATAAAGTCCCTCGTCTTCTTTACCTTCCTGAATAATTAACTCATCCTTACCGTAGGCTTTAAATCTAGCCCGTTCACTCAGTTTTTCAACTTGATTATCATTGAGCGTTAAGAAATATGGGAGCGATCGCAAATAAGTTACCAATTCCTGTTGGCGGTTCTCTAGTACTTGAGGAATCCGGCTTGGTATCCCAAGTTTCGCATCGACATCGTACTGTACTGCGATCGGATAGGGGACGGTAAAACCATAACGTTTGGTTAGATAGTAAAGCCGGGATTTGAGTGTCGCAGAAACGCCAAAATTATTTTCAGGCAGTAATTTATAGTAAAGGTCATAGGTGATACAGGAGTCTCCATAGGAACTAACCTGAGCCAAACCTTCGTCTTCGATCGCATCTATGCCCTCCACCAAGCTATTTAGTGCTGGAATCACTTCATTAGGAGAGTCGTCATAAGAAAAGCTGGCAGAAATACTTTTCCACATTGCTCCCTGACCGTAATTGATAATGCTTGCCTTCGACAATACCCCATTGGGAACGTTGAATTTTCTGCCAGGAGCTGCAATAGTAACCGACCACCAATTTTGCTCGAGTACCCGCCCCTGCTTTCCGTCGAACTCAATCCAGTCACCCGTTCTGAATGGTTTGGCAAATAGCAGCAGCAATCCTGATACCAGGTTGCTGAGGGTATCTTGCAGCGCTAGGGCAATTACTGCTGAAGCTATCCCCACAGAAGAACCCAAGCCAGTCAAATTTATATTCCAAATTCCATTGATAATGTGATAACCAATGGCGAAGATTACCACACCCCTAGCTACCTGAAAGAACAGGCTAGGTACATGAATTTGCCATTTGATCGGTTCTTTTTTTGTGGTCAACAAGGCGTTAATTAAAGAAATTCCCGCCACAATCACGGCAACCCAAGTTAACGTTTCCACAAAGCGTGCCCAGGAATCTTTGCCAGCAACGCTTAAAAGCTGTCGCATGACCAAAATTACGGCTAAGGGAGGTAACACATACTCCCGTATCTGACGCAGAGCAACTGCTAAGGGGTGTTGCTGCCGTTCCAATCTTGAGGCAGCTTCACCAAGCAGTATACCGAACAATGGAAATCCCAGCCCCAAAAGTAATATCCATCCCAGAAATGATTTATCCATGACTGTTTTTTTTACGAATAATAAACAGTGAGTAGCGGGGAAAAAGGCAGGAGGCAGGAGGTGTAGAATAGTTTAGTTTCTTCCTACTTCAAACTTCTTGCGCCATGAGCTACAGAGAGCAATTTATCTGGCAGCGTGGAGTCAAGCTTGCCATTAACTGCTATCGACTTACCGAAAAATTTCCGAAATCTGAGCTTTACGGATTAACTAGCCAGATTAGGCGCTCCGCAGTTTCTGTGCCATCAAATATGGCAGAAGGGTATGGAAGACGAACGCAGAACGAATATATCCAATTTCTACATATTGCTTTAGGTTCGCTCCCTTGAACTTGACACTCAGTTAATTATTTCCAAGGAAGTTGGATTAGCATCCCCTGAACTATTTACTCCCGTTTTGGAAGAAGTCGATAGATTTCAAGGAATTTTAGTGTCAAGCATTCAAAAAATTAAGTCTTAAAACCCTCCTGCCTCCTGCCTCTTGCCCCCTTTAAACGCCTATCTTTGACAACTCAAGTTCCGCTGCTGCTTCTTTCATAATTTCGCTCAGGAATGTGTAGGCTTCTTCCCATGCTTTTCGCACTGGCGTAGTAAAGTCTTCACCCAGTCCTTGCGCTAACGTCCACAGCAAAGCTTCGCCGACAATATCGTAGTATTCAGCCTTGACACCATAGCTGGCATGGCTGCGACCAAGCTTCTGAACGGGACTGATAATCTTATCTGGTTGACGCAAACCTTCCACTGCAAGTGCAAGCGTAGCCATTAGCTTACGTTCCTGCTCTTTCATATCCCCCTTAAATAAAGCACGAAAAGAAGGTTCTAATTCAAACAGTCGGTTGTAGAACAGTTCGGCAGCCTGATCAGCGATGGGTTTCACTTTAGCAAAGGATGACTGAACCAACTCCACTTGACTTAGAACTAACTTCCTGGTGGTTACTAGCGTCCAGGTTTCTACTTCACCCAGACCTGGAATTTTCACGACTGGGTTTTGGATAAATGTGTAGCTATCGGCTATGCGATCGTACACACTCTTAGTCAGTAAAATATAGTTCAACTCAGCTTGGCTTTGAAGATTGCTTGCTATATATGCTGTTTCTCCCCAAATGCTGTATCCAAATCGCTGTGTTCCTACTACCCCGGCTGTCACAGAACCTGCATGAATGCTGATGCGTAAAGCCAAGGCAGAATTATGATTAACATTCAGACGCTGGATTATGTCTAACATGGCTAGGGCAAAATCAACAGTTCGCTGGCTGTGGTCAAATCTGACTTCAGTAAGTCCGCACACCGCCACATAGCTTGTACTCAGGGAGTTCTGTCGTTCTAACCCGTAGCGTTCTGCCGAGTCATCAAATTCATCAAATAGCTCGGTGAGCAATTTTGTGATCTCTGGCGGTGACAGGCGTTTGTTCAACTCAGCAATCCCAGCCAGATGAGCATTGAGGATGCTTACTTGCTTGAAGTTTTCCGCAATGGATAGCTCTCCTTGCTTCCTGCGTTCGGCGATCGCTCTTGGTAAGATATTCTGCAAGAGAATATCGTTCTCCTGCTTCTTGGTTTCCAGATCTTCCTCAGTTTGATGTAATTTGTTCGCCACCTCTTTGAACTCTGTTGCCAATTCCCCAAACTCGTCAAGGGATGTCACATCAACTTCTGTGTCCAGTTCCCCAGCACTCAGTTTCCGGGCGCTATCAGTCAAACGACGCAGGGGAGAGGTGAAAATTTTCGCAGCAATTGCCGCTAAAAACGCCGTCCCCAGTAAGAAAAGCGCCGCCGCAATCAGCAAGATTATCTGTAACGTGTAAAGCGGACGATAAGCTTCTCCCACCTCCATCTCTGCTATAATCGCCCAATTTAACCCGTTCAACTTCAAAGGAGTGTAAGAACTCAATACCTCTGCTCCCCGATAGTTGCGGTCTACCATCATCCCTTGTTGCCCTTCTAAGGCGGCTTTAGCGGCTGGACTATTGATTTTCTGTAAGCTAATGGTAGTGTTAAAGTTCTCCATCAGTTGCAGAGTTCTCTTGTCAGTCCCCGTGTTACGAACAACATTTTGATATTTTTTGGGGTCTTCAACCCAAAAACGGGATGTCGAACGCATTAGGAAATCGGGTCCGACTAAATAAGCTTCCCCCGTTTTCTGCAAACCACTGCCTTCCCAATTATTTGTCCGGCTAATAGCGTTGTTGATCTTTTCAATAGGAATTTGCACTGCCAAGATGCCAATCATGTTAGAACCGCTATAAATGGGCGTTCCCAGGAAAGCAGCCGGAGCATTATAAGAGGGACGGTAAGGCTTGAAATCAACAACCTGAATGCTACCTTGAGTCGGATTTGTCTGGACTGCCTGCACCAAATCCTTTAGTCCATTCTGAGAGTCATAACTCTGTAGCGGATTAGTAGCAAAATCTGACTCTTTAAAATAGGAATAGACGATATCTCCTGTTTTAGGATTAATCAAAAATAAATCGTAATAACCGAATTTTTCGATAATTCCTGCAAAGAATTTTTGATATTTGGTATGAGCTTTGGTGTAAGCGCTGCCATCACCAGCATCAAGAAGCTGGTCTTTTTTGCCAACTGGATTGGGATTAGACGCAATGTAGTGATACTGAAGATAGCGAGCCGCTTGTCCAAGGGGCTGATAGACACTGGGAATCACTGCTTCAGGGGATAGATTCTTTTGCAAGCGAGGAAAAAATTGTTCGGTGTAGTAAGCATTCAATGCTGTATCCCATTCGGGGGGAATGAAGTTGCGATCCAGGTTGCGGAAACCCCCATTCAATTCCACCATCGCTTTGACGACGTTGCCATCTGCCGCCAGCATCCCCACTTGGTTATTCAAGTTTTCAAAGTACGACTCAAACTGCTCGGCTTTAGTTGTACGTATACCAGAAAGTTGCTCGGCGATTTTGCTTCTGAGGGTAGCTTGTGTTTGATACCAACCAATCCCACTAACTACTACAACAGAACCAAGGCTAACTCCCAGGAGCAATGCTTGCAGCTTGGATTTAATTGTCCAGTCACCCAGTTTTAGATTAATTAGGGAGCCATTACGCAACTTCCGCAAGCCTTTTTCGGGATTTAACATCTTTTTTATTAATTTTGATTGTGAATAATTAACTTGTTGCTTATGTCTCAACCAATAAATCTACTATTTATAGATTGTTTCAGCTTTTGAACCTTGTATTTGTATTTCTTTGTTTTATCTATTTATTCAGATTAATGTATCTAAGTCAAGCGGAATTGCAAATTATTTGTAAATAAGTTATTCCTGACTTTAAAGTAGGAAAAGTAGGGAAGGTAGGAATCTAGTATAGTCAAGATAAGAAAAACCAAAAATAGCTTATTGTTGGGTTAATTGTTGCAATACCGATAACCCATATTAACTGAACTTCAGAAGAAGAAATTGACCTATTATTTTCATGTGTTTGACGCTGATAAAAATGGTGTTTTGGAAAAACCTGACTTTGATAAAATTGTCAATGGTGTTGCAGAAACTTACAACATCGCACAGGATTCAGAAACCTACCAATATATTTCCTCAACTTATGGTAATCGCTGGGATGCTCTTGCAAAAGAGGCAGACACAAATTCAGACAATAAAGTGTCTTTAGATGAGTGGCTTTCCTATCAAGACAAGTTAGTGAACGATCCCAAAAGCGACTTTCTCTGGCTGAAAATAGCAAGTATGTTTTACGACGTTCAGGATGTAGATAAGGACGGTGCAATAAGTCTTGAAGAATATAAAATCATGTACAAAATTCACGGAATTGGTGATGCTAATTTAGCCGCAGAAATTTTTTCCAAGCTTGATTTCGATGGAGATGGCAAAATCAAGAAAAATGACTACCTGAATCTAGTTGCTGATTTCTACTTGAGTGACAACCCACAAGCGCCTGGTAACTTGTTTTTTGGTGCTTACGAATAAGCTGACACTTAAGGATTCAAATCGCGGATGAGAGTGATTGCCTGAGAATTTGAAATTATCAGTTTATCAGGCAACATTTATTTGCACTCCAGGCAATTATTACCTAAAAAATAAAGAACAGATATTCGATATTTACACTTAACAAGAAAGAATTCAGGAGTTAAAAGTCAAAATGAATTTTGTATGACTGGCCGATAGCGTAGCGGTAGCGAATCATTGAGCATCTGAATAACTGGGTTTAAGTCCCCCACCAAATTGAAAGATTGGTAAGTAGGTTGGCGTTAAAAATTGTCGTTATGACAAGGGAACAGGGAACAGGGTTTGGGCAACTTTACTTTTCGTTACATAGTTCGGTTTTTTTGTGCCTTTCTACTTAGTCTACAATTAATGTCGGGTCTAAATCCCTTACTAATTAATTCTGATTCCTGAGTTCTGTATTCTGAATTCTTCTGCTTAGATACCAGCAAGTTATGGAACTTTTTTAATCAACTTTTCAATTTTTACTTCTAATATCAGTCGGAACTACCGCAATGATTTTAATTAGCTCCATTCCTTTCAAGTTTTGTATTTTTCGTGTTCCTGAATTGCATTAATGAATTATAGTGATATATAGTGTGTGTCCAGTTCAATCTTAATATTTGTATTTTTTATGGATGACATCAAACTGTTCAGGAGGCAGGAGGAACCCACCCTTAAAAGAATGGGATTGAGGTAAGGACACTTTATACCTTGCGCTACGCGTCTCGGTATAATTCCTTTTTTAAACTGGGCTTTAGACCCAGAAAAGACAGTTTTTATTGATACTTCCACCTCCTGCCCTCTGCCTCCTAACTCCTGCCTTTTTGGTAAATAGTAAACAGAGCGATCGCTAAACTAAGTCAGATTGCTCGAAAAATTACGAATATCTCAAATACAGCATCACTGCTGGAAACAAACGCAAATGGAATATTGGTAGAAATGGCAAAACTGTGAGTATAGAAAATGACAACCAAGCTTGTTCAAAAACAATCGTTAAGCCGAGCAATGCCTCGTTAATGCTGATGAACATCATTAATGCCAGTGACATTCTTAAGCACTATGCCGAGCAGGAACGAAATTTTCAAAATCTTAACCTTAGTCGAGTTGACTTGAAGGGTGGTGACCTAAATGGAATTGATTTTAGTCATACTAACCTCAATAGTGCTGACTTTAGCTATACAAACTTAAGCAGTAGCAATTTGATTTGGACAGACTTGAATCGAGCCAACTTAATCGAGGCAAACTTAACTCAAGCTTGCTTGCTCTACAGCAGTCTTTGTTGGGCAGATTTAAAGTCAGCCACATTAGTTAACGCCAACTTAAGTAATGCTCTTCTAAATCATGCAAATCTAACTTCTGCCTGTTTAAAGGGTGCGAATTTGACGGAAGCATCTTTAGAAGGCGCTTGTTTGATTCAAGCAACTCTTACTCGAGCCAATTTATTCAAAGCAAACTTGAAACAGACAGATTTTACCAGAGCTAACCTCGATGAAGCTAATCTGCGTCAGACGAATTGGGAAGGTGCTATCTTAAGTCAATCCTCGTTGCGGCGAGTCGATCTCGAAGAGAGCCAATTTCATGAGACAATACTCAACAAGGCTGATTTGACGGAGGCTGATTTGGTTAAGGCTGATTTGAGATATGCCGATTTGACAGAAGCAATTTTAAGCAAAGTTGCCCTAGAGTTAGCAAACTTAGTCGGCGCTGACTTAAGCCGTGCGACTTTAAAACGAGCTTCTCTATTTCAAGCCGATCTTCAGGGAGCAGTCTTACATGATACCAATCTGGTTGAGACTGATCTCAGACACACCAACTTTAAAGATACTCAGCTAATGGGTGCTGATTTTTCTGGTTCCCGCGTCAAAGGAGCTTGCTTTACAGACGCTCAAGGGTTAACTTACCAACAGAAGCAGTGGCTTTTAGTCAATGGAGCCTTGAATATTCCAGCCTAGCAAGTTGCTATTTGAATGAAAAACATTGAAGAACTTGTTGAATTTGCGCTCCAGTTAGTGACTACAGAAACAGGGTTTTCTCTTAGCTATATTCACAAGGTAATCCTGCGAGAATCTCTGCTTGAAAACAAAAAAACTTACGCTAAACTTGCCCAAGAAAATAAGTACTCTGAAAGCTATATTAAGTTTACAGTTGCGCCTAGATTATGGTCTTTGCTTTCACAGACGCTCGGTGAAAAGGTTAATAAGACGAATTTCCTAACGCTGCTAGAACAAAAGTTCATAAATCAGAATTATCCTCAGCCCCATGAGACAATAAAAGCAATGTCTGTGACGGGCTTGACTAGTTCATCCTATGTTGTAGAATCTCCCGAAGGACAGGTTCCCCTGGCTTCTTGTCTGTATGTTGAGCGATCTGCTTGCAGCAGCGCTTCGCTATTGCTAATCGAACAAACCTGTTATCAAGAAATTCTCCAACCCCATACGTTCATTCGCATTCAAGCACCTCGGAAGATGGGGAAGACTTCCCTAATCGCCCGAATTCTGGATTATGGAAGCAGTCAGAATTACCACACAGTACGACTCAGCTTACATCACGCCGGAACAAAGGTGTTTGCTTCGAGCGATCGCTTCTTGCGCTGGTTTTGTACCAATGTCACTCGCCAGTTGGGTTTGGAATCGAGATTAAATCACTACTGGGACGAGGATATGGGAGCTTTGATTAACAGCACCATTTATTTTCAGGGCTATCTCCTCAAGGAACTCTCTCACCCCATAATTTTAGCACTAGATGGCGTAGACCAATTATTTGAGTACCCAGAACTCGCTAGTGATTTTTTCGTATTGTTACGTTCCTGGTATGAGGAGACAAAAGACAGTTCAGTTTGGCAGAAGTTACGAATTGTCATGGCTCATGCAGTTGAAGTTTACATTCCTTTACCTACCCATCGCTCTCCGTTTAATGTGGGATTAGCGATCGCACTACCGACTTTCAACCAAGAACAGGTGCAAGATTTAGCCGAACGTCACAGACTTCAACTCACGAGGACTGAACTTGAGCAGTTAATGAAGCTCACTGCTGGCTTTCCATATTTAATCCGACTGGCATTGTATAAAAGTGTCTGCTTGAAGATTCCTGTGCAAGCGTTACTGCAAGATGCTACGAGAAATACTGGAATCTATCAACAACATCTTCAGTATCAGTTGTGGAATCTTCAACAGCATCCTAAATTAGCTGATGCCTTTCAACAAGTTTTAATAGATCCAATCCAGTTAGAACTTGAGGTAGCATTTAAGTTAAAAAGTTTAGGATTGGTGCATCTTAGCGAAAATCAAGCGACTGTTAGCTGTGAGCTATATCGAGAGTACTTCCACAATTATTTTTCTTGATGACTTACTAATTCTGATTCCTGAATTCAGAATAGCTGGATTCTTCTCCAACAAGCTATGAGATGGTTTGATACGAATAAGACATCTAATTTGACTAATTTTAGTGTAAAAGAGTTCTTCCATCAAGAGACGACCCACGTAAAGAGGATAGTCTAGCAGCAAATAACTACCAGGAATTATTTGCTCAATCTTTATGGCTGGGGCATCTTTATTATCTTCCGCTTTTGGGTTTTTTGTGAAAGTTTGGTAATCCTGTTGCCCTATCTCAAGCTGTGAACTTTCGTCACTTATTAAGTCGCAGCGATCGCTAACCAGTGGTAATTGCTCGCTATCCTCTGAATATGAAGCTTCCACAGAATCGTCAATTACTTTTACTAACTCTAAGGTAACAGATAACGAGTCACTAGCCACTGTTTCATCTCTGCGGTAGAGTAGATACTGCTTCAGGACTAAAAACAGATTTTTTTTCGTCACTTTCTCCCCTAACGCTTTTGAAAGGGCTTGCCACAACTGGGAGCCAATATCCTTGATGTGAGCGATACTATAGGCACAATCGGGTGCAATCTCACTATAACTGCGGCCAAGCCATGAGTTACATAGGATGAAGCGCTCAAGGGAATTTAATTGTCTTGAGAGCAAACTTTGTTCTACAGTGTCGAGAACTTCGTCAACATTCATGTAGTTATTCTATTTGAGTAGTATGGACACAGCGAGTCGGTGGGAAAAAACCAAGCTATGTGAAGACTATTGTTTAGTTTTTTAGCTCAATGAGAAATAGATAAAGTTGGTATGTTTGTGTAAAGTTATATTACTGTGAGCCATAAATACATAATCACTGGCTTTTGTCAATATACTAAATTGGTCAATTAATGACCCAACTAGAGCTAAAGATTGGTTCCAAGAGGCGCGATCTCGAATTACAGATACATAATTCAGCACACCCATAACGAAAATGGTTTAAACGCCATCGATCACCTCAAACCCAATTAATTGAACAAGTAGGAAAAGTCGGCTTGCTTTAAAAAAAAGTGGCTTTATTTTTCAAACCTGATAAAGTTTGATATGTTATCTATGAATCCCTGGAAAACTATAAATGTTAAGTCAGCTATTGTAAAAAAAACACACTAAGAATTTCCATGTAAGTAGGTTAACAAAATAAAAATGAGGTATATTGCGTTTTGTAAAATGGCTGAAACTCAACCAGAATAACGCATTAGGACAACTTTACAAACCGATACATACCTTGAAATTTTTCTGTTAACCTACTTATACGATATAGATGGAAGTGGATTTGTAGAACTAGCTGATTTAGAGCTTTGTGCTAGCAATCTTGCCAAACTGCGTAATTGGAAACCAGACTCATCAGAATTTATCGAGTTAAAAGCCAAATATTCAGCAATCTGGACTAATTTTTGGCAGCCTGCTGATATTAGTGGCGATGGTAAAGTTAGCTTAGAAGAATATCTGAAGATGGCAGATAATTCGATTAGTAATTTTTCTAATTCAGCCTTACTTCAAGAAGCTCATAAGAATAAGGCTAACGTGATATTCGACATTTTGGATGCCAGTAATGATGGTCAAATCAGCCTGATAGAATATCAAGAATTTTGTGTAGCTGTTGGTCTGACCCAAAAAGATGCTGAAACAGCTTTTGCCCATTTAGATACCAACGCTGATGGACATATTTCACGCGATGAATATCTCCAAGCCTCCAAAGAGTTTCATATCAGTGATGATTTGAATGCTGCTGGTAATTGGTTTTATGGTTCTTATGAACAATACTGTAGCCAAATTACGAGGGTTCAACGGCTGTAGAAGCATTGTGAATACGACCAAGAGAGGTAAGCTTGGCAAAAATCTGGGATAATAAAATAGGCTCAGGCTGTTGCGGAAGCATTTTTAACATTTCCCGAACATATCGAAAACCACGACAGTAAGCCTTAAGATCAACAATGCCAGAACCAGGATTATCTTGACGGAACTGAGCTAGAAGATAATGAGATAAATTGACCATAAAAAATGAAAGGTTGACAGCATTAGTCACCGCAGTTTGACCCCTGTTCATAAAATCTTCCAATCCCCAAAATTGTTTAGCATCACGAAAATTAAATTCGATTTGGAAGCGCAGTTTATAATAGTCAATTATTTTGTCATATGATAAAGTTAAGTCACTAGAAAACAGAATTACGTGACTGCAAGCATTAGTTTTCAGATTGGTTTTTACTAAAATCACTACATTCAAAGGCTGGGCAAATTCTTTGTGCAGTAAGGTAGATTGATAAGTATTTGTTTGGATATCTTCTTCAATACTAATTTGACACAAATATTTATCAGATATATTGTGCCAGTCCAGCTTATCTCCGTATTTACGACGAGAACGATGATTGGGGTCAGGATGTTGGTAAGGTATATATAACGCCGAATCGTGGCGTAACTTGGAAATTATGTGTAACTTTACCTGCCTAGCCATCTGCAAAGCATTATTGTTCCCAAAGTGACCATCTACGACCAAGTAAGTGAGGGGAATAAAGTTAGCTATTAACTTAAATAGCTCATTAATCATCTTCTTAATTCTTAGCAATTCAGGTGTAAAAGTCACCTCCTTTTTATTTTTGTTTTTACTTCCTTTTGGTCGTCCCCGTCCACGTTTTTCTTGAGGTTTTACTTCTGGACTTGGCGAGACACTACTTTTTTCTACATCGCTTTTTATTACCTGTTCTATCTGAATCGGAAATGAGTGTCTTTGTTGAACACTTACTAATGATAATGTAAAGAAAGATAGTCCCAATATTGGTTTACTTATTAGACTGGAAAAGAACCTATCTAATCCATAGGTTTTTTTCCCGGCTTTGCTTATTACTACTTCGTCTCCTGCCAACAAATAAACATCATTTGGGCAGAACAAATGCCGCCGAAAAAACACCCAGAACACCGTTGTCCACGGTATGACTGTACGAAAAAATCTGATTACCGTCCGATAACTACCACCACTAAGCGTCCAACGCGATATTCCCAACATTGTGACTCGCCCGCTCATGGCTAACATGGCCGTGATGATCTGGCTTAACTGCCGCATCGTCGTCACTTTTATTTCTGGTAGTAGGCATTGCAACAGTGCTAGTATGTCAAACATGGGCTGTATGTGGCTTTCGAGTTGTCGTTGTGGAAGACTATAACTCTACTACATCAGCCCTCTTTTTATACTCTTTTTTTGGCTACAGTATTGATGAATAGACCTCATTGAAAGCATAACCATCTTTTCTTGCCCTCAGAACTCCCTTTAGGCTTAAATGCTTCACTTAAAATGTACGCACACTTAACGCACTTATTAGTAGGACTTACGCAAAAGTCACGGAATTACGTCATTACGAGCGAAGCGACGTAATCCCCTGATATTCTGGGATTGCTTCCCTACACTGCGTTCCGGTCGCAATGACAAATTTTGTTTGCGTAAGTCCTGATTAGGCTATTTCTTTGCGTCATTTTCTTGATTGTTAAGAAGTAGGCTTTGGAGAATGCGATCGCTGTTATTTTGGTGATGAGACAGAATAGCGATCGCACAAATGTCTATTCCCCTCCGGTACTCGATTGGACTTTGGACAAAGAAAGACATAAAACCGTCTAAAACTAGAAGCTCAGATTGATTCCAAGAGGCGCTGCGGACGAATGACTATTGACAAAGTTGTCTATCCCCCTCTTCCACTTCTGCGTTAGTCAGCAGATAATCTCGTACCCAGTTACAGCCATATTCCAGCAAGTCAAGATTGAGTATGCGCGGTAAATTCCAGATAACCAGAGTGTTATCTTCACCAACAGAAGCTAAAAAACTGCCATCAGACGCGATCGCCAAATTCCAAACTGAACCACTATGACCAAGTAGAGTAGTAATCAACTGCCCTTCTCGACTCCAAAGTTTAACGGTTGTGTCCATTCCACAGGAAGCAAAAAATTGACTGTCGCTACTCCAAGCAATCTTAGACACTACACCGTTATGACCGACAAAGGTTTTAATAGATTGACTGGAAACTCCCGTTGTAGAATTATAGTTCCACAGCTTAATCGTGCTATCACCACTGCAAGAAGCAACTAATTGACCATCAGGACTAAAAGCAACATAATTAACACTTGCATCATTTTCAGCAAGAATTGTCAATAAGGAGCCGTCTTGATGCCAAACTTTAATTTGGTTTAAATTACCACTAGTGGCGATGAACTGACCGTCAGGACTAAAGGCAACACACGAAACCATCTCTTCTTGTCCAGTGAGAATATTGTGTAATGTGCCATCTCGATTCCAAAGCCTCACCTTACCATCCCCATAACCACAGGCAATCACCTTACTAATGCCTGACGGCAGGCTAGTGCCAACAGGACTAAAGGCAAGGCTAAACGCTAATCCTCCTTCTGCTGGCAGTATTTTTAGAAGTTCAGCTTTGCCCCAGTTTCTACCCCCACGCTGCCAGAGTCTAACAATACTATCGTTACTTCCCGTTGCTAAAATTTCTCCAACGCCTGACAGCAGGCTATCGCTAACAGGACTAAAAGCAACACTAAACATAGATGCCTCGTGTTGCAAGGTTTTCAGCAATGTGCCATCGCGCTGCCAAAGTTTGACAGTGTAATCTAAGCTAGCCGTCGCGATCGTGGAACTATCAGGAGCGATCGCAACGCCGAAAACTGCTGCACTGTGAGCATTTATAGTAGTTTTGAGGTCATGAGTAGGTTTCCACATTCGGATGGTGCAATCGGACCCAGCAGAAATAAAATAACTCCCGTCTGGGCTGTAGGCAATTGTTCGCACGGTGGAACGATGTGCTTTGAGGGTACTCAGTTCTATTCCCTCAACACTCCAAATTTTGACGGTTTTATCTCCACTGGCAGTCACGAGAGTTTTTCCATCCGGACTAAAAGCAATGTCCCATACTGCTGCACTATGTCCGGCTATTGTTGTTAAAAGCGTACCATCAAGATGCCACAATTTAGTAGTAGTATCTTGACTTGCAGAAACGAGGATTTTTCCGTTAGGACTAAGAAGCAATGTGCTTATACCCGCTTGGTGTGCCACCCATTTATTGAGCAGTGTCCCGTTCTCCTGCCAGAGGTAAATGACGTTCTCTGCCTGCGTAATTATCAGTTGACTGTCAGGAACAAAAATAATATTGGCGGCTTGGTTTGGATGTTTGAATGAGCCGAGCAAAACACTATCCAGACTCCATAAATTTATCACGCCATCATCGTGTCCGGAAGCAACGATTTGACCATCAAGATTAAAGTTGACAGCGCGAGTCGTTGTAGAATATTTGACTAGGATTTTTGGTTGATCTTCATCCAGTCGCCACAGTTTCACACTACCATCATTATGTCCCGAAACTATCATTTGTCCGTCGGGACTAAATTTAACTGACCAAATTCCTACAGATTCATTTTGCAAAGTTTTAAGTAAGGTGCCGTCTCGTTGCCAAAGTTTCAGCGCACCATCCATTCCTGCTGAGACAACCAGTTTACTATCAGGACTGATATCAACACTCCAAATATCGGCACTGTGTCCCGTCAAATGATTACATTCGGTTGTGCCGTAAACTGCCTGTCGCAGGGCGTTATCAATTTTTTGCTCTAATTCAGGTTCAACTAAACCTAATTGTTGTAACTTTTGCCCCGCAATAATTGCTTGAACTAATGCTTCTAAACCTTGATGGGAGGCATAGAGGGCTTCAGAAGCACTGGCGATCGCTTTAATTTCACTGAGTCTAGATTGTTGTAAGGCTGCCATATTTGCATTGAGCAAGAACTGCTGAATTCTCACAGCTTTTTGTTCTTGCACCAGTCTGGCTTCTACTTCTTTAACACGTTCTGCCTCTAAGCGTATTTCTACTTCTTTTCGATCGACTTCTTGAGAAGCATTAAAAAATAAATAATCTAAATCACTCAAACTTTTCCCGTGCGCCCAAAGTTGGGTATCTTTGAGGGCTTGTCCGCGCAACAGTCGTGATTCATCTTTTTGCCCTGAAGCTACCCAAGCATCAAACGTCTGTGAGTAAGGACGCAACGCCGCTAATCTGCTTTCAACCCATTGCAGATTAAATACTTGTTGATAGATGCGATTTTTTACCTTTAATATTCCCTCGTGTCTCACGACTAAGCCACTGAGTAACAATTCCATCTGTTCTTGACTATCATCACTTTTTATTTCAATTCCTTGCAAAACTTTTTGATAAATGCTTAAGATTCTACTAGCCAGCTGACCGTTACGGTCAATGCGATCGCGAATTGTTCTCAGGTGTTCCGGTTCATCCTGCGATTCCCACCGCTCAATAATCCGGGTTTTGATCAATTTCTCAATCCAGAGCGATTCTGTACCTGGTGGAATACTTATACCACCGTCCCCGATTGTCTGCTGACTCAATTGCACAACTAAATGACACAACTTCTGAGTCAAAAATGGTTGTCCAGCCGTCCAGTCTAAAATCGCCTTGACAAATGATGCAGGCTGTGATACTGTCTTTTCCAATCCTTGAATTAAGGGAGTCACTTCTTCCCACTCAAACCCTTTGAGTGCAATCGCTTGTCCAATATTAAACGGTGTTTTCGTTCTGTCTCGAATCAGATCCGAGGGAGTTGCTACCCCAAAAATGGCAAAGGTAATGCGTTGATATTCTGGGTTAATTGCCCGTTGGTTATAGCAGAAGCGAATGAAGGCAAAAAAGTCATCAATCGAAAAATTCAGCCCCAGCAGAGAGTCAATTTCATCAACAAAAATAAACAACTGTTGTTGGGGAAACTGCACCAGTAGCAATTCCTCAATAAACCACCGCAGCCGTTGCAGTAAACCAAGATCGTTGCGTTCTTCCCACCAAGTTTTCAGGTTTAAGGTTTCCAGTAGCCCCAACTGCCGCCATAAGTCACCTACGAATCCCTTGTACCATTGCAGTGGAGTAATTTGTTCACTCCCCACCACACTCAAATCGAGAGCAGCGCAGTGAAAGCCCTCTTGCTCAAGACGATGCTTGGTTCGTACCAGCAGAGAGGATTTGCCCATTTGTCGGGAGTTCAGGACATAGCAGAACTCTCTTCGCTTTAGGGCTTGATACAGTTCCGAGTCGGCTTGCCTCTGTACGTAACTAGGTGCATCAACGATTAGACTACCGCCGAGTTGATAGCTATATTGGGGCATATAACGTTGATTATTAAAGTCAGTTATTTTAAAAGTAGAGTAGCTTGAATTGCTACTTTATTCGCTATTGTCGCTCTTTTGGAATTACCTCAAATAATTCACCCATTCCACAGCCGAAAAAATCACATAGAACCGCTAAAGTATCAACATCATAACGCTTTGCAGAGTTATCACACAATCCCCTAACAGCAGTAGGAGTTAGCCCAGTCGCCTCAGCCAGTGCCGATCTGGTCAAATCTTGGGCATCAATTAAATCCTGTAAGCGACAACGAAGTTGGACTTTCAACTGCTGCACAGCTTTTCTGTCACTTCGTTTAGTAAATTTTGGGGGAACGTTACGATTCATTAAGGATGCTGTCATTTAAAAGTCTTTCGTTTCTATTGTCGTTTATAGTTACAGCCATTATAGCGATTAGACAATTAAATAGTTAATCGCTATAATATAAAAAGCAAAAAGGCGATCGCCTTCCGTCCAAAGATCGCGATCGCCCTTTCACAAATAGACCTAATATTTCGAGGTCAAGATTATGATGACACAATATCAAGGTTTTAGGGTAGCTCTAGCAGAAATTCCAGTAACTGCACAGCAAGAATTAGAACAATACATTGACAGACAAGCTGATGCAATTGCGCCCTTTGCTCTCAACTACAACTTCGATTACAACCAATTTACAGACCCCGGACTGCAAAACAAAGCCAAAACCACCCTAGCTAACTTTATCGGTTTTGTCCGTCAGACTTTTGATGGCTTACTCGCTAGTGGTCAAGCATTGCAAGATATTTATAACGATTGCATCGCTTTTTGCCCCAACGGTAAACAGGTTTTTAACACCTGGCTATTGAGTAATGATTTTGGCGCATCTCGCTATATTGCCTCCTCAGCCATGAAAATTTACGCTTGGTTTGAGCAACTGCCAGAGCGAATCCAACGTTTAGTGCGAGAAAAAGTCCAGAACTGGAGTGTTGCTGCCCTTAGCCAACTGACTAAAGTAGCTGATCACCTTGTCAAAGAACTGGTCAATTCTGGCAAGAAAACAGCCGCACAAGTCAAGGCAACAGCAGAAAAGACTGGAACAAATCCAAAAGCCAGTCCAAAAACAACTAATTCCACTACTGTTGCTGCTGCCAGTAACGAACAAGTAGATGCGCCAGAATTTGCGCCGGGGATGCGAATTGTCATTGTTGATCATGGAATCTGGAATGGTTACAAAGGGATTATTACCGCCAAGTGGGAAGTAAATGGCAATGAATGCTGGTGGGCGCTATTAGACAATGCAGTTGCCCAAGGGTCGTTCTCAAAAGAGTTATTGAAACCAGAACAAATTCAATTGGAAATAGCACTAAACCAGGCTCGGAGTAGAACAACTCGCTTACAAGAGACTTTTACTGCACAACAGGTAGAACAAAAAATTGCTGAAGCTTTAGCACAACGCGAACAAGAAAAAGCAGAAGCAGAACTGGGTAAATTTATCGAAATTCGTGAAGCTGCTCTTGAAGCTGCCGGAGTAGAATTAAAAGCTGCTCAACAACACGCTCAAAAAATGACACAAGAGAAGGAAAAATTAGTTCAGCAGTTAATTGAAACAGAAAGACAGTTAGCCGCAGTTCAACATCTTCAAGTCACAAACCAGCAATTAGAGCAACGAATAGCTGATTTAGAAAAGGGACTAGAACAAGCCACTCAAAACAGTTGGAATAACACATTTTCTAAGCAAGCCGCAAAAGTTGTCAACTCAGAATTAGAAAAAACAATTGCACCATTAACGTCAGAAGTTGAGCGATTAAATGAGGTAATTTCAACTAGAGAACAGGAACTGGCACAACTCAAAGTTTCTAATCACAAGCAACAGGCTGAATTAACAAATGTTGTCAATTTGATTATAAATACAGATGCAATCAATTTAAATCAAGCAGAAATTAAGGAGCAATTTATGAAAATAAAAACTTTGGTGCAGGAAATAAAAATCCATGAATATGTAACGTAATTCATATAATCCCATGATCTTGATTAGCTGTAACTTGATGATTTTCATCTATTAATAATTTTTGCTGTCCTGGAATTGCATTGGCAATTTGAATACCGACATGAATAAAGCTGATAGGTGTAGTCAGTCTTGGTGTAATTTGAACCTGAATTCTCGTTTTTGCAGCTATATCTCTGTCAATAAAGCCCTAAGCAGGTGGGGTATTTTTTTTACTGCTGTTTAAAGTGAATATTCAGCAACATTTCTAGATTGCATTGATCTCTTCGTTGTATCCATATTCTGTGTTAATATACTTGCTCTTGCCGTATATTTATTGGAAACTGTTTCCTTCCGCCACTGTTCTAAATCATCGGTTATTTCTCTCAAAGGTGGCATTTGATTTTGCAAATCATCATGCTTTAAACTCTGTAACACCAACAGTTGAAAATACAATTCCCTCTGTTCACCCACAGAAAGCATCTCCTGAGACTTTTCAAGCTTATCTTGAATACCCGCTTTAACCTCATCTGCATTAATAAGAGAAGAATTAATATGAGAATTATCCCTTTCCACTTGCTGCCATACCTTTTTAATTGCAGGATGTAGAGGAACTGGTATATCAGCAATATTCTTAACTTCCTTGCTACCATCCCTTGCTTTATCAACTAAACCATACTTCTCCAAATCAAACAAATGAGCATTGCGGGATATAAACTTCAACTGTGTTAAATCCCAATCGCTAATATTCAGATAATCTACCTGCTTAATAATACCTTCTGCCGTTTTATAGAGAGTAAAAGATACCATTTCTTGTTGTTCACCCTGATGATTAGTTTTATGTAGCTGTAACTTTGCCACCCCAGCATCTACATCCCTGGATCTAGAAATTGTATATTCACCTATAGTTAAAATATCAGTCTTAGCTTGTTGTAAAGCAGAATTGAGTAACCCCAAAACCTCAGTCTTTCTAAAACTTTCCAACGTTGCAAAAGTACCAGCAGGTGCTAAAGAACCTAGTTGGTTAGCAATATTTCTGATATCTGCATTTTGTAGCTGTGGTAATTTTTTCTCACCCGAAATCTTCTCAGCTACCATCAAAAACTCTTGTCTTTCTACTGCTAACATTTGTGTAGGAGGAACTTTAACTTTTATATCTTGACGAGAATTGACAGTAAACTCCATCAAAGAATGAGAAAAATTAGATAATTCATCACGCCGATGATGGATACTATACTTTTCACCTTCTTTTCTAATTACAAAAGCATCACTTCTATAAAGTCTAGAACCATCTGCTAATGTCTCCCCATAAGCTTTGAGAAGTTCAACTGCTGTTTGAGCGATTTTGGCATTTTCAACTTTGAGATTATGCCGCATTTTCAGCCAATTTAAACCTAGAACCTTTTGCCAAATGGGTGCAACATCCTTCTTAATAGGAACTTCCACTTCCCGTATCCACTTCTGATTTTGAGAAGTTACTGTTGGAGATGAAACCACACCATTGTAGTTTTCTGTAAAAGCAACTTTTCGCTTTTTTGTCCCAATTTCCTCCTCTGTTGTTTCAACAAATCTAGCTGACTTTTCTTCCCTAAAAGCATCAACATCAACTTCAGGTATTGTCTCTGTGACTGTTTCTTCAGTTTTTATTTCATTCGTCGAAACTTGCTTATCAGTAAAATTATGCTGATGTTCTTCTTCCGTATATGTCGTCTCAGCAGCTAAAGGTATATCCCTAGCATCATCCCATTCTGGTGAATCATCTACTGGTGGTTCTGGTAATGGAGTATTTTCATCCCAAAAGACGAAAGTTTCCTCTTCAAATGGTGAGTCTAAAATAGGTGTAAATTCATTTTCTAATTCAATGTTTTCTCCAGAATTTATTCTTGCTGTTGGAGATTCAGATTCTGTATAATTATCAACAACTTCACTCTCAATATCTTGACTTCCAAAAAGTTGACCTAGCAGTTCATCAACAATTTTGGTTAAATCTTCCTTTATCTCTCTTGTATTATCTGTGTAATTTTGACTAGGAGGTAAATAACGAATTATGGGTTCATAAACAACAGCAATAATTTCCTCAGTCTGTAAATTTTCCGTCACCCAGTTATGACGACATTTACCTTCAATATCTTGCTGGTAAACAGTTAATTTATCACCTGATTCAATAGTGGCAATAATAGCTAAAGAAGAATTATTATTAGCTAGAACAATATCTGTGATGTCTTGAGAATTATCTGCTGCTGTTAACATTAACTGCTTGGCGATATTCTGCACTTGGACATCAGACATTTCGGCAGATTCCCATTTCCAAGCACCAGGAAATTCCTCATCTGGAACAAGCCGATATTTCTCACTACCAACTTGTACTTCAATTTCAAATAACTTTTCTTGTTCTTGTTTAAGTTTTTCTCTGACTTTATCTATTAAAGCCTGGACTAATTCTGCTAATACTGAGGCAGTAATTTGAAGCTCATCAATTATATGGTCAACAGTTTTTTGATAAGCGGTTGCTAATTGCGTTACTCTTTCATCAAACATATTAATATATCCATTTTAGATCAGGATTAAAGGATTAATAGGATTCATTTAATAACTTTAGTTTCTGATTCAGTATATAGAAATACCCTCTTGTAACACTTTAGACAGTAAGGGACTAGCCCCCATAGCTCCCGTTTCTACCTGTGCTTCTGTGACTACAAAAGTGGAAATAACTAGATCATATTTAAAACCCACTTCCCATGCTAAATCACTAATTTTTTCTCGACATGATCTATCTAATTCAGCGACTTTAATAAACACATTTAAATCTGATTCTTCTGTAGCATCACCCCGCGCTTTTGAACCAAATACCCGCAAATCTAAAATGGGAATTATTGCTTCCAGTTGGGAGCGAAACTCTGAAACAATTTTTCGTTCACTATCCTGTATCATTTCTATTCCTCCAGAGAAAAACCTATTTTGGCTAACTGTTTCTTAATCTCCCTATCTAAATACCCTTAACATTGGTAATTAGAAAAATCCTTTATAAGCATCAATAGGTAATGGTACAGCACCAGCTTGTACAGGTTGCTGAGGAATAGGAAATAATTTATTTACCTCCGCCACTCGTTTATCTAAATCCTCTTGAGTAGGACGTTGTTGAGTGCTTTTCTCTGTTAACTGAGTAATCAAACTTTTCCACCTAGAGTCATTTTTTCGGTCAATATTAATTAAAACTTTGGGGATTTTAATCGTTTTTAATAAAGGAACAGAAGCTTCATTTTGATTACAGTAAGCTGGGTTGATAAATATACACTTCCCCGGTGGCAACTTCAAAAACTGTGCTGGTTCAAACAACTTCCGTGTTTTATCCTGTTCAGAAATTGAGGTACTGCTTTTACCTCCCCCAGTGCTTTTAGATTTCTGCTTGTATTTAATTTCTTCATCTCCCAGGTAAGCACTAAACAACCGCGCTGATTCTTCCTCACCTGGATTAAAAATGAACTTCGTACCGCAAGCACCCAGCATGGTTTTAGCAACTTCCTTACCGTAGTATTTTTCTAACTGTCCCATGTTCTGCCAACCCAGAATGCCGCAAAAACCCTCACTGCGAGATTCATTCAGCCATCTAAACAGGTCTGGTAGGTATAAAGAAGGCACTTCATCGAGGACAACAACTAATGGGTCTTGCCGTTTTTTGGCGTTCGCGTCTCGCGCACCGGAGGTGGTCGCTCTAGCAACGGTCATGTGTAAAATACTGCATAATAGTGGACCCACCGCATCCCGTCGTTCCCTATCCAACCCAAAAATAATCATTTGTTTACCCTTGATTTCCAGAGGTAGAGTCGTCTTACCAACAAAACACCCCAAAGTATTCTTTTTCATAAACCGGGTAAACATCAAACTGGCAGTACCGGCGATACCTGCAATCGTTTTCTCAGAACCAGCAGAACTAAACAACTGACCAAAAGCAATTTTAATCCAGGGATTGAGATTAGCAGCCATTAATCTTTCTACCATGCGATCGCTACTCAAAATAGCCGCCGCTGTCATAATATCTGGATACTGAGTTTGTTTAGTCAGCATTAAGATAGCTTCCGTTAACTGATCACCAGCAGGTCCAAAAAAAGCATCCTCATTACTAGCAGCCATCATTTTGAAATTTTTGTTGATTACAGTTGCTAACTGCCTTGCTGTTTCCGCGTCCGTAGAATCTCGGAGAAAATCAAGGGGGTTGCACACCTCACTTTCAGGGAAACCAGGAGCGAAGATATGGACTTGATAACCCATCTTTTTCGCATAACTGGCAACTTTAGCCTGAGTAGGGTATTTAAAGTCATATAAAACAATTGGAAAACCTTGGTCAATGGCACTATAAATCATCGGGTTAATAGCAGAAAAAGACTTACCGCTACCAGGAGCGCCAATTACTGCCGTTCCTCTTTGTACATCTGGTATGTATAAAGGAATGGGACTTCCTGGTTCTTTATCTTGAGTTTTTCGACCTGTGAATTTGTGTCTACCAATATAGAGACTGGCACTATCACATTGAGGATTAGCAATTTGTTTAATAGCTTTCTTCTTCGCTTTAGCTGTCTCCTTGCTGCCGCCAAAATAACTGGTAGCTAACCTGCCTTTTTTATTGCCAGATAACATTTGTAGTAATAGAAATCCTACCAATAATCCTGTCAGCATTAACCCATTAGCAGAAAAAAGGTAATGAGTGTATTTACCAATTGGTGCTTGGGGATTTTGAAGTTCGGAAATGAAGTTGTTTGTACTCATTGTGATTAGATAAATTTCAAAATGATTGATATAGACTTAGGATTGCGATATTTTGTATGACAGCCATTTCAAGTAGATAACTACATTTTCTTTATCTCACGCAGAGACGCGGAGGCGCAGAGAAGAGCGCAAGAGTGTTGTTTGAAAATTTAAAAGTTGTTGTAGATGAATATTTTAAAACATATATAGGTATATGACTTGATTGCTGATAGTTTTTTTAGGCAGGTAAGAGGATTAGGGAAAATTAAGGTGTAACCGATTTTTTTAGAAATCAAATAGGAGTGCTATATTTGATTTCTCAACTTGTTTGAAGATAAAAGCCTTGTTGGACATAGATTAAAGTCTCAGTATATTTTCAGAAATCAAACAGGATGCCTATATTAGTCCTGTATCAGTCATAAAAAATTATCTTTTGTTTCCATATCTTCTCTGTGATCTCTGCGCCTCTGCGTGAAATAAAAAATCTATTTATGCTTTTTCACGCATCTTCTAAAAACACAAATTATAGCAATCCTATTTGATTTATGAACGGAATTTTTAAAACGAACCGCAGAGACGCAGAGAGCGCAGAGGTAGAGAAAAAGAGGTGTTCATATGTTATTTAGGATTGCTATAGATAGAATTGTGATATCAGCACGATATATAAACTCTCATCACACATAACATCCTATCTCCGCTAAAACGCAACTTCAAAAAACATTAAATTGTCTAGGGAATTGTTAAAGGAGTACCAAGAAATATAGGTGATTTTTCTTGATATATGAAAAAAGGAAACGGTCCAATAAAATAAGGTGAACAGCCTAAATCAAACCAACCTCCTCTCCGACAAATGCGGAAGAAAATAGCTGTTGATGCAGTTCCATCACCTTCATTAATATCCCACACAGCTTGTTTAAAACCCTTACCAAAAGGATGCCTTCCGGTTGGTTCTTTTCCACCATTAAGATTGCCTAATATCCCAAAACCACCCTTTACTTGTTGAAACTTACCACTCATCCATTGACTACCTGTGATTCCACCTGCACCTGATAATTCTATGTGAGCGCAGTTGTTAGTACATGGAACATTAAATCCAACTTGGTCACTACCACTAATCGAACGTTGTCGGTTTGATTCTACTTCCTTTAATGGCAAATCTAATTTACCAATAATACTTCCTTGCGGTACAGGTGCATTGGGAAAATTAGCGAATGTTACCTGATTTAGTCCAGGGATTTTTGATATACTAGTATTCTGCCAATTACTAAACTGTTTAAGAGCAGTTTTTTCTATTCCAGGAATGGAAGTCAGATTATAATCTGATAAATCAATTTCTCCTAACTCTATATCTTTTATCTGTGGGAAATTATTGATAATTTCTCCTATGGTTTGTCCATTAATATTTGCAACACCCAATATCTTTTTAATCAAATCTCGGATAGCTGGTACATTTTCTACATATTCATTAGCTAAACTAGGAATAGCTTTAGTTAATTCAGGAACGGTTTGCCATTTAACAGTATCAAAATCTGATAATTTAGTATTTACCAGAGAAATACCGCTCAATTGACCAATTGTTTGTAAACTAAAATTTTCTAAATTAAATACATTTTCAAAATCTCCTAATTCCATTACTTCATCTAAACTTTGTCCTGCTTGCCAATTTCTGATTGATTTATATCCAGGAAATTCAACATTAGGAAGTTCAACACTACCAGGACTAAAGAAAACAAATGATTTAAATGTAATACTTTGCCAATCAGGAACTGGTGCATTATTTATATATTTACTAGGGATAGTGTTCACTGTTGGTGTAGGAGATGCCGTTGCTGGCTGAATTCCTAAAATATAACTGAGTAAATTATGATGGCGAAAGGATATTAAGCCATGTAATAATAAACTTGTACATAAACCCAAAAACATCCAGTATTTAATATTGAATTTAAAATTCAAATGATTGTTTTTTGTGCTTTTAATGGGTTGTTGATTATTTCGATACTGAGGATTATGCAGCATATTTACACCTTGATTACCTTAATTCTTAGAATGAAAACCTGAAAACCATTGTTTTTTTGAAAGAAGTAAAGTTAAGCATTTATATTTTACAAGCATTCATATATCAGTGATGAGCTAATAGCATCAATGGCAAAGATTGATTAAAGAGTGAGGATTTTAATCTCCTGGTAATTTACACACTTTTTATCTTGTTGTTTGTTTCAATCTTTAAGGCTGATTACTGACAGTTAAATGCTTACCTTTTTGAGCAGGAATACTTGATTTAGTTGATTCAGTTCCTAATTGCAATAAACGCTCAACCAGTTGAGGAGAAACTTTAACACTTTGAGCAGCAGTGGTCAGATTTTTACCTGACTGTAACTCTTGAATTAGTTGTTGTAGTTTCTGCCATAAAGGATTACTAGGAGTTATCCACCGTTTCTCTGCTGCTACCTGTAATCCCTTAGTAATAGTGGCGACAATAATAGAATCTGTGGGTGGTGCTTCTTTGCGAGTGACATCAGGAGTGATAGAGATGGTACTGTAGCGTGGAGTTCCTTTGCTTGTTAGCACCCGAAAGTTGTAAACTTGGCGCGTTCCTGCTGAAGATTGCGTAATTACCGTCAAGTGTGCGCCGTTTTTAGCTGTAGGCATTCCGGGAATATTAACCGGGTTAATTTGTCTAAGGTGAATTAAACCTGCACCTGAGTCCTTACAATTCGACCTATCAGACAAACCTTGCAAGCAACCATCTACATCCATGAGGATGCGGGAAGGATCATCTAACCACACTCGTTGAATAACCTCACCAGTCTCATAAAACGAGACGGATACACCATGTCCCGGCCATACCTCCACAGTTTGCAGCTGGGCTTGAGTTCCAGTGGCTTTACTTTGAGGGATAATGCGGACAGAACTCTTGGTATTAGTTGATTGTGTTCTTGGTGTCGGTAGTGCCTGAGATGGAATATTGATCAAGCAAGAAGTTGTAACAGCTAGAAATAACCAGAAAAACTTGTCCATTTTCATTCTCCAGGAGATACCTTCACCCAATGTGTATTCGGTAGTTAAAGTCGCAAAGAGCGATTTACTTGAACAGTAATTTGGGTATTTTGGCGGATAAACCAAATGTTGGGTCGTTTCATAATTTCTGCGATCGCTTTTTGATTGCGTTCCTCTACTTGCTTGGAAACTGTACCAAACGCTCCTTGAGCAAATGCACCTAATAAAGAGCGATTTCCATTGCGACTGGTTTGGATACTGCTAAACCCACCATTAGATTGAGAAATGCTACTTTGAATATCAGGTTGGTTAATCACCTCCCCCACCTTGGCCAGTCCTGACATCAAACCTAATCCTGCATCCAGGCTTAAAATCTCTTTACCTTTGTCCCGATACTGATTAGCAATTAAAGGTTCTCCCCCTTGACCTTGTATGACAATTGTTCCTGGTCGTAATGTATATTCAGTTCCATCTTTGAGAATGGCAGTAACTACAGCAGTAACTCTCCCAGATGAATCAACTCCTTGAATTTCTGCACTCAAAAGTGTATTAGCAGGAATTGCTTCTTTCCCAATATTGCTCATTAAAGGTTGGGTGAGTTTCACAACAAACTTAGTTTGAATGTGAGAATTATTAGAATTAACATTTGCCGACCAAACGACGGGTGTTTCTAATATGGCAGTAGTGTATTCTCCTACCCTTAAATACTGCTCTTCTCTGCCCTCAATAATAGCTGCTTCTTCTGGAGAATAATTTTTGCTGACACTGAAATTCGTTACCTTATCACTTTTATTTAAACTTTTCGCACTAATTACTGGAGTCCACTTAGCTTTTAGTTCTTCAATTCCCCCGTTGTTATTATCAAAATTACTGTCCAAATCTGATGATGAATTATTAGTAGTAACTGTTTCTAGTGGTTCTATTTGAGAATTGCGGCTATAACTCGACCTACGTCTAGGAGTATAATCAGAAGTGCCAACATTTTGAGTTTGGGTGCTTGCTACCTCCTGTTTCTCATTTGTAATTGCTGCTGCATAATCAATTTGACCACCAGAACCAAGAGAACGTAAATTTGCTAATTCTGCTAATGGATCTGAAGGTTTTGTAGGAGATTTAAACGTGGTTTGTTGTTTGGGTAAAATTGTTGAAGTTGCAACAGTTTGTACTGGGGGTGAAGAGCGTGCCATTGGCACTTCTCTGACAGGTCTTTCCGTTCTTATAGGTCTTCTAGGTTGTTGTTCCCTAGTGACTGTTGATGATGTTTCCCTGCTGACAGATTTATTAGGAATAGTTTTAGTTCTGGGCAGGTTTTCAACTGTCTGCTTATCCTGTTTTTCAACTGGTGATTCCTGTTTAATTCTATTTTGTTCTTTAAACGCTTCCAGTTCTTCTGCTTGTTTTTGTAATGCTAATTTGGCATAAATATCACCATCTTGTTTGGGAACTTCTTCTTCAGGAGGAGAGGTAGCAGCAACTTCTGGTGTTTGTTCTTTCTTAGTTACTTTCCCATTCATCATGGGATTGAGGAACATAAAAATTAGTATAAATCCTACTCCAAATCCTCCTCCAACTACTATTGTGCGTGACCAGGGAGAATTTACAAGTGAATGTTGTGTTTCTACTAATTCCAATTCATCTGCTAATTCCACATCTGCTTCACTAATAATATTTTGATTCTCAGTACCAGCAAGATTATTTTCAGAGTTATCTTCGGCGAAATTGAGTAAATTATCTATCTTATTAGATTCAGTTCTGTTCTCTAAATTTGTTTTCATAAATACCCCTATTGTATTTACAGTAAATAACCAGAAATCTCAATTTTTATGGATTAGATCAAAAGTATCTTATTAATTCAATAACACTCAAATCTTCAGATTGATTAATGCCTAATTTTTGATGATACTTTTTTCATAAACATAACTCCTATAAAATTACTCAACCGATAAGTTCTGATTTTTTATTCATACATCAACACAGTATTGTATCAATCAACTTTAAATTTACATCCCCTTATCTTAGGTATTACAGAAGATTTCATCTAAATTCAATGAAGTACACCTGTTGCGAGCAAGATGCCTACCCCCTAAGAGTTTTATTATTCATTGTATGTAAAAAATGACTTGTGCTTTAAAATAAACATAAATTAACTCCCTTTGATTTATGACTTATGAATCTTGCCGTGATTTACAAAATATAAATCTATAAAAATCTTATGAAATGATATTTTGTCATTAAGATTTTTATTTTCAATCAACCACTACCAATAAAGTAAATATCTGTTATGTGAGATTAATTCTGAATTCTTTACTCCTTAATATAGTTCAAATAAGGCTTTTTATCTTTTCTCTTTTTCTCTCTCTCCAGCTTTCCTTGTCTCAGTTCTTACCTAAATTTAAATCTGTGATTTCAATAATTTCTAAACCTGACCTGCGAACCGAATAAATTTTCTGAGCAATCTCTGTTGTTTCTGGAGGTTTTTGAGGACTTTGTATAGCTTGAACTGTCACAGTTTTATTAAAAGCTATTCCATTACCAGCATTATCCTCCTTACTAAAAGTCACCAAAGTAGCAATCACATCTACTTGCCATTTTCCTTTACCTATCTTGCGTGGTTCACTAACATATCTTGGTACTAGAGAACTTTGTAAACCACCTTGAAAGACACTTGGTGGTGTGAGTTCTGCTAATCTTTTCAGAAAACTGGCTCGAAAGTCTTGTTCTTCACTTAATGCAAAAGCAGCTTCCCAAGCTTTTGTAGTAACTCTTGCAGTCCCTTTTGTAACTTTTATATTAGTGCCATTATCTTGTTGAGTAATAATTTCTCCATTTTTAGTTGATTTGATTAATCCATCCCAATTGAACAATTTTACTAAGGTATCAACCACAAATTTTTTAATCACTTCTGCTGAACGGTCATCAGGTTCGAGTGCTTTCACATTGATTGTATTCCCATCAGCAATCTGGACTAAAGATGGTGGTTCTTTACGAGCTAAAGTTGAAGTTGCACCATAATTGAGCATTTGTAATAGGAAGGATAAAGAACTAAAAATTAGCGAGATGATAGCAACAATAGCAATGGGATTAGATACCGATTGTCCAGAACTTAAAAACTGTAATGCTTCCCTTTTAGGAACTTTGGATTTAGTGTGATTTAGCATAATTTCTCAAAATTGATAAAGTTCTGATTGATAAACTTTTTATTTGCGAATCATCGCTGTTATTCGTGACACACTGGCAGAAAGAGCAATATTACCTGCTGAGATAGCACCACTAGCTAACCATTGAGCGCCATTATTAAGCTGAGTTAGCACTGCTAGACCACCTCCAGCAGCAATTCCTGTAGCTAAAAATGGGGCAACTAAACCAATAAATGCCAAAAAAATCATCGGTTGACTAGCTTTGGCTGTAGCAATTAATTGTCCAGCTAAACCTAAAATAATATTGAAAGAAAGTTTAGCAAGACCAACAGTAAAAAACCCTGTTAACCAACCAAAAATTGCTTTATTACCAATTGGCATTAAAGAACCTCCAACTGCCAAAGGAGCTATCAATGCAGTTAGAAGTAATGCTAGTTCTAATCCCCATTGGTAAGCATTATTTAGTGCTAATAATAAACTGGTAATAAAAGTGGTAACAACTGCACCAATTGCCGCACTAGAAGCCGCAGACAATTTACTGGTAATACTTCCCACTAAACCATCACCTTCAGCTTCCGAAGCTGCTTGGTTGATTTTGTCCAAACCTTGAGTTACCCAACTACCTGCTGCTCCTAAATAGCTACCACCTTCTGCATCTTTAAAAATGTCAGGAAATTTAGCTTCTAAATCGGCTTTTGCTTGTTTGAGACACTGTATTTCTTCTTCATTTGATAATTGAGAAGAACGACATTCTTGAATAGCATTACCTACGGCTGTTTCTAATGCCGCTTGTCCTAGTGCTTGTTGGTAAGCGGATCTCAAATCAGCATCGGCTGCGGTGTACTCTAATATATAGTTATTGACACTGTTAATATATTCCCTCAATGCCAAAGTGCTATTCGCTAGTAGAGAACCATTATTAGCAAGAAGAACAGTGACAATTAAAGGCCAAATTAATTCACTAAATGCCCTTTGTTCTTCGTCATTAATCATTTGCTTACCCCATTGCACCATGAATAATGTGAGGGTAGCAACTGCAAATAATACTCCAACTTTACACAGCGAAGCATATAGTCCACCTGTAAGAGTTTGTTGCCATAGATCATTAAAACCTTCTGCTACCAAGCTGGCACCAGCAGACGCATTTTCGATTAAATCTCCTGCACCGAAGTTATTTGCTGCTAGTATTGTTTGACCAAGCATAATGTTATTCCTGGTAGAATAGAAGTGAAAAAAGAGTTAATCCAATACAGTTTGGATAAGGTTAATGATTGACATTGTTCTCAACAAAGGAATGTAATAATCAATTGTTCATGATTTGAAAAATTGGGATTTTTAGTTAATCGAACCGTATTGAGAGTTAATCAAAATGTCTTTAGACCTGAGAGTGTCAATTTCAACCTGATTTGAAAATCTATTTTCATCCCTCCTGGTGTACGCAGTTCATGATGGCTACTTATTGACATAAGCAGGGTCTAATCTACTCCAACCAGTTAACTCTAAATATTGACTAGTCATACCAGTAGATAAAACTCTTCTAGCTCGATTTTGTTCTGATTGACTTTCAGCAATTTGATTGAGCATGAGGTTAGTTTGTTGGGCATCATGTCGTGCTTGTAAACCATCAGTACGTACCTGTCCTAACATGGAGACAATTTGAGAATTTTGAGCAGCGATCGCTTTGAGGACATCTTGTGAAGCATCCATATTTTGAGCATCTTCAGCTAACTGCTGTGCTTGTCCAACAGTTTTGTTGGTAGCATCAATTTCAGATTGAGTCCGCTGCTGTCCTTCTTTCCCTAAAACACTAGCTACCGTAGCGCGGGTACTATCTCTTTCTAGTTGTTTCCCGGCTTCCACCGCACCAATAATAGTGCTACTTTCTGCTGCTATTCCTCCTTTTTCTTGCAACTTATCAGCTAATTTTTGACTAGCTGCTGTAGGGTCTGGTATCCCCATATTTCCCTTAGATTCTTCAATTGCTGCTTGAGCATCTTTTTGGAGATTTCCCCAACTTTTATCTACTTCTTCTTTTAGTTGATTAGCTACCTCGTTAAAATAGCCGTTTATGTATCCAAACGTTTGATTGAAGAAGTTGTCAAGTTCTCCTCCCAAGTCAATGGCAAAGGCATTACTTGGTACAGTTATTGCTGCTAATATAAAACCTGATACAATAGCAGTTGAAATTAACTTTTTCTTGTTACTTTTCATGATATTTCACCTGTTGAGTAATTTAATAAATGAATGATATGCCTAGAATATTAGACCTTGTGTTTTAATAATTAAAAAATTGTATTAGCATAATTCACAACACCAAAAATAACGAAAGATGGTATGGTTTTTAAAGTAGAGTGATTATTACAATCACATTCCTATAAGTAGTCGGACAAAATTAAATTCACTTATTGAAAAAGGAAACAGAAAAATCAGTTGATTACTTATAGCAATCCTATTTGATTTGAGAACTTATCAGTGATAGCGTAGCGTGATGTAAGTCATGGGGAGGGAACAGAAAGAGATAAAAAGAGATGTAACCCACTAGCCTAAGAAAGGCTATATACCAATTTTATGTGAGGCTGAACAAAATCCTGAAATCCATTGATTGACCCATCTTTATCTGCGTTTATCTGCGTTTATCTGCGGTCAATTATTCTTGATATTTCGTTCTATGCATCTTCATATTAATTTGGTATTAAACCCTAATTTCTCCGTGTCCTCTGTGCCTCCGTGGTATGTCTATGGCTCCTGCGTCGCCACGCAAGCTATCGACTTCCGTAAGGGAAGGGATACGTTCCTAATTGACTTGTGCGTAAGTCCTAATACCATTTCTTTATGAGGTATAAATTTCCTTTATGCCACTATTTTCAATGGTTTATCAGACTTAGTTTCTGAAATATGAATTTGTTTTGATTTCAGTTTCACCTCTTCTAAAATTTCATTAGCCTCCTCAGTAAGTTCTTCACCTCTAATCATTTTGATGTACACTTCAGAAAATCTGACTATTCCCGTAATAGGATCATCTTTATATTTCCTGAGATATAATGTTCTGAGTTCCTGTTCTTGGGGATTATTAGCAACAGCAGCTAAAAGGCAATAAGCAGGATAATAACGGCAGAATGTAAATTTCCCATTATCATCTAATAGCCATTGTGAATAAATACTTTCCTTCTTGGGAAAGAATGACTCGGTACTATTACGAGAAATAATATCTGTTGGATATTGAAAATATTTGATAAATGACTCTATCGCACTACTTTGAATCCGACCAATCAGCCGAGTTGTCAGGTTAGCAAAGATTTTGGCAGATGATTTACTTTGATAGATAGTATCTGGCTCTTGTGCTGATAAAATTACACGAATTCCAGCTTTAGCACCATTAGCACATAATCTACCAATTAATTCCGCAATTGCTTCAAATTGAAACAATATTGGTGCTTCATCTAAAAAGAAAATTGAAGCCTTAGAACTCAGAGCGCGACGCAAAGCCGCAGCATAAGCACTTAATGATAAAATAGCTGCATCTGCCTCAGAAGAAAGAGAACGCAATGCAAATACTAACAACTTAGCATCAGTACGAAAACTGGAGGGTTTGCTAATAGATTGACCAACTCTACTGTTGAGCCAAAATTTTAATCGCAACCTAATTTGGTCTAGTGCTTTTAATTGCTCCTCACTATTACTAGCAATTGAATCTAGTTTAATATAACCTGGAGAGCAATAGTTATAGAAGTCATTGAGTGTCGGTGTATCATTCCATTCTTCCGTCCCTAAACCTTTTTCTAATGCCAATTTATAGCGTAATTTGATGTCATCATCGGCAAAGAAAGTTTCAATTGCTAAGGTGATGATACTTTCAATATTACTCACCATCGTAGCATCAACACCAACAGAATTAGTACCTATGACCATTGTGATGATTGTAGATTTAAGAAAATCTTTAAAATCTGTTAATCGCTCTTTTCTTAACTCTGCTTCTAACCCCCTCAAATCTGGTAATTCAAACAGGTTATTTGTCTCACGACTAATATCAAAATATGCCCCATCTTCCCCCATAAAATTAGTATAATCAGTAAAAGTGCTACTACCATCTGGCTTGGGATAATCAAGGGCAACAACGGGAATATCTTGAGCTAAAGCCGGGGTAAGTAAACCAGCTACTAATACCGATTTACCAGCACGAGTTGTCCCAAATACTGCTAAATTCTTGTGGTGGTTGTATAAATCTAAATGAATAGGAGTACCACCTTCATCAGCAATTAATTCAAACCCTGTTTTATCTCCAGTTGCAGTTTTAATTACTGGCATTAGTCCGGGGACTTCACTGCTAAAATAAGGCAACCGGCGATTAAATGGTTTAGTTAGCAAGTTTTGCCAAACAATCGGTAAACATTGTAACCATACTTTCCAGGCATATTCCATTTCTCGTACCACAACAGCCGGACGGAGAAAACAGCTAGAAACATAACGGCAAGCTTCATCTAGTTTTTGACGTGAGGGACGGTGTACCAGAAAGACTACGGCGGTATTAATCGGCACTGCACCTTTATAAATGGTTTCTTGTGCAGCGATCGCTTCTTCCATGTTCAAATTGGCTTTTACATCCACACTGTTTTTATCAGCAGACATGGCAGAGGAAACGATAGATTGCTTAGTCAGACGTTGCAGTGCTGTTTTAGCTAATCCCTCATTAGCTCTTGTTAATTGACAAATGATTTCTGTATCAGAAACCTTATCTCTAGCAATTAGTTCCCACAAATAGCGCAATTGAGCATATTCATCCACCCAACCAATTGGTTTTTCTGTGAATGTTAATGCCCCGATATAATGGTCTTGTAAATTTACCCAAGCTCTATCCAAAAAAGGAACTGATGCTTCTCTTTCTAAAATTAAGTGACGGATATGGAAGTCGCTGTTTTGTTCTTCCCGCAATCCATCATCATCCAAAGTCAGCAAGTGCGGAATATTTGGAGGGTTGCTGGTATTAAATTGTCCCCAAATTACTCCCCACAGTTCCTGAGAACCCAAGGGTTTGATATTCAACCCCATTTTATTATTCAGGGTTTGTTCCCATAGCTGAAAGCCAGATGTAAAGCTATTTTTGAGAATTGATTCAATACGTTGATGTCGCACTTCGTGAATTTGTCCAGTAAATTTATGCCAACTTTCTTTAGCTTGGAGAATGAATTTCTCTACAAAGTCCGCTGTTTCAATATTTTCAGCAACAGTGTAGGTACAGTAAATTCTCAAAAATTTGTTTTTGCGACTGCCTTGATTTGTTAAATCTCTAATTCGTAACCTTTCTGACCGAATTAATAGCATCAGTTCATTACTGCGACAATTTTCTTCTAATGCTTTTAGTTCCTGTTGACGGTTATGGTCATCGGTAAATGAACCCAGATGAAAGGTTAAAGTTTCACCATAAGGTATTTCTTTCAGTCCTGCTTCTATACCTGCAAAAATTGGTAAAATTTGACTTTCTGGCAGTGAGGAGTGGATACCTTGGCAATCAAAGCAGAATTTAATTTGGATATCGTCTTTACGCTTGAGGATAATTGCTCCAACATCTTTTCTGCCGGCTATGGAGATATTAGTGATTGCTGCAATATGGGTTAAGTCTTCAAAAGGAGTCAGGCGTTTGGCTACAGAAATCTCTTGGGCAGAGATATTTTTATTTCCTACCTTATCTTTAGATATTTTCCCTTTCGCTGAAGAATTCATTGCCATGATTTCGGTACTCAAATAATGTAGTTTTTTCTGACTTTGACCAATTTAAAAAGGATGCAAGCCTCGAAATTTCGATAGTTTCAGATTCTAACTTACCCCGCATCGGGAGCAACGACTTTTGATTTTTTACCTAACCTATGGTTAGCACTATTTGGAATTTGGCACGACCATCTGTTTTGCTGTTGATGTTAGTATTTTTGGTTCTTGAATCAGGGAATAAAAGCGTTTATATCCTCTAGTAACTCTGGGTACTGTGAGAAACTTTGATAACCAGGTTTTATTACTGGTAAGAGTCCACCAAGTTCCCCACCCCCAAGCGATAACTAATCCAGTCACTAACCAAGAAGCTTGAAGACTTTGTTTGCAGATTAAGTATGTAATCAGTGCAATAGCTGTCCAAGGAAAAACTTGATCTGCTGGAAATGGTCCAATTCTCGGCTGTTCCCCCAAAATTCGATTGACTGTTCTAAATTCTTTGCGCTTCATTATCTCTATTAGTTATCTGAGGTTTTTGAAGATGTAAATTTAACCTAAACTGCTATTATCAGACTGAGAGAAAAGCTGAAATTTTGTCCGTTGTATTGTCGAAAAATAGTTAATTTATCCAAGAGTGATAGAAGTTGTTGAGAAACGAGCGCTCGTTATGCAGAAAAATTCAAGGATCAGGAGTCAAAATTAAAACTGTCTTATTGTCTGGCTTTTA
Organism: Anabaena sp. PCC 7108; assembly: GCF_000332135.1. Lineage (NCBI taxonomy): Bacteria > Bacillati > Cyanobacteriota > Cyanophyceae > Nostocales > Nostocaceae > Anabaena > Anabaena sp. PCC 7108. The sequence goes on along the minus strand of NZ_KB235896.1, from coordinate 5,539,522 downwards.
ACTTAGATTCTGTACCTCACTTATCTGAAATCTGCTGTAAATCTCTAAAAGCTACTCTTTAAGAAAGAGTTCAACCCCTCTTTCTCTGAGCTATTTAAGCCGCATTACCAGTAATCAAACCAGTGAGAATATCCCCAACTACAATAGTAACACTGATGATTAAAGGAGTTCTCGCTAAATTCTGCCAATCTTCATCATTTCTGGCAGCATTGACAATTCTCACCAGTGAAATACCAAGATACAACAAAAACAATGCTCTTAGAACATTAAAAAATAGTGTAACAGCAGTGGCAGGAATACCTGCAAAAGCTCCTGTCATCCATGTTTGTGCGCCATTAAAAAATTGGGCATTAGCTGATGTTGTGGTGAAATCAAAAGTTAAAATTATACAGATAATGCCAACTAAAATGGCATAAAAGTTGATCCCCCAACGGCGTTGCAATTTTTCAAATTTGGTCAGCAATTTATTTGCTAATTTGGGAAATGCTGCGATGATGGCAGTCAGCAAGATTAAAACAGACATCAGCAGGTGATTAATGGATGTATTTGCCAGCACTAATGCTGTTGCTGCTGCTACCAATAAGAAAATTGAACTTTTTTTATCAACTGGGCGACGTTGGGATGCTATTGGATAAACTTCAATTGCCTGTTGCTTGGGAATTTGGTAATTACTGCAATCAGGACTATTGTGTATTCTCATGTCTCAATCTTTATAATTACTTACGAATAAGCATCATTTTCTACTATCCTGCTTCTCTGAGTCAGCTATCAAATTTCGTAATTGCAGATATAAGATTGTGTCTACTTTTTTTCAACACTTATTTCTAAAACATTGGTATAAAATTTATGACAACATCTATCAATTGATATAATAAATTTAGCGTTGCTGAATTATGCACTCTACATCAGAAATGCGTTAGTGTAGCTCACGGTCTGGTAAAATTTATCCTATTTATTCTATTGAGAATCATCAAAAACAGAGGGAAGATTACGACGACCACTTACTACCCGCAAAATTTCAATTCCATCATCCACATCTAAGACTCTATAAAAAATTATATAGCCTTCAAGGAGTAATCCTCGCAAATCAGCATGTATTTCTGAGTAGCTTTTACCACTATTTGGAAAGGAAATTAATTGTTGACATTTACGGTTAAATTCCTGGAAAAATTTTTCACCTGCTTCTAGGTTATTTTGTGAAAAGTATTCAGCAATTTCGCTCAGATCACGACTAGCGAGAATATTAATAACGTAACGATTCATTTTTGTCCCTGTCGCTGTTGCTGAAAACGATCTAAAATTTGATTTACAAATGTTTCACCGTCAATAGGTGCTGTGTGTTCTGAAATTGCAATAGCAGCATCAATTTTTTCACGCACTTCCTCAACCCATTCTGTCTCAGAACGATCATACTCATCTAGCAACTTGAGAGCGATTTCTAGAACTTCTTCTACAGAATGGTATTTCCCAGTTTGCAGCTTTGTTTCAATAAAGCGTTCTTGCTTAGGTGTGAGACTAATGCTCATAGTAAATTTTGATTAAGTTGGCTATACATAATAACTATTGTAATATAATTCAAAAAATTTAATTATTCTTAAGGCATTAGTAGCCAAACGGGAAAATACTTCTTTACCAGAGGGTAATTTACCAAGTTTATGGGTTTTCGCTCCTTCTGCTTCTACTGGTTTACTGGAGAGTTTTGGAGCTAAACTAGATTTAGATAATTGGCTACCAGGGGTATTTTTTCTGCCTGATGCTTTCAAAACGGCGATAGTGGCAATTAACCAGTTACCTGTCACTGATGAAACGCTTTTATGTAGGTTGTTAGGAAGAGGGAAGGTTCAACAAGAAGCGGTGAAAGAATTGGTTGCACTACCACCGGAAAACCCGTTGCGGCACAATATTCTAGAACTGGTTTTTAGTTGGCGTGTGAGTGTGCAAACTCAGGAAATATTAACAGAAGATGACCAGGAGTTAATTATGATGTTAACAGAGGCTTATCAAAAAGCAAGGGCTGAGGCTGTACAAGAAGGTGTACAGCAAGGACAGCGTTTAGTTTTGGAAAATTTGTTGAGGGCAAAATTTGGAAATTTAGATGATGAATTATCCAGAATTATTGATAATCTGCTAAATTCACAAACGGAGGAATATAGCAAATTATTACTTCAATTAAATGATTTATCCCGCGAGGAATTGTTAGCAAGATTTAACAATTAGCTATATTTAGCAGGTTGGCTTCAAAGTACAAACCAACCTCTCAATACACATTAGCTGCTAATGATCAACTGCGAAAAACCATGCAGCAAGCTTTAAACTAGAACTCCTGCCATCTCCCTAATTCGATTTGCCCAGGTTTGAGACAAGGTTGAAATTTGGAGACGACTAGAATCACTTGCCCAAGTCTCCAACCAATGGGTATGCCATCGAGACAATTGACGTTGTATTTGAGCCAGTTCAAACGCACTGTCCACATCTAAATCAATCGCTGTCAGTTCTAAAAATACTTTACTTTCTCTAACAATCCCAAGTACCGCTTCCTCATTAACCCCATCCAAACTGAGAGATGCCATTTGCAGAAAGTTCTGTGCCAATTGTTCAAGACGTACAGAAAGGCGATAGCACCGAAACGCAATTTGTTCTACAGTCCAGTCATTCATAGGATTAAGACTGAGATTTTATCACCAATTACCAATTACCAGCCTTAACTAGATGATTAGCAACTTGGGTTATTAACTGGAGTTTAGACTAAGCCATGAAAAATGACCCAGCAGGGCTGAGTTAATCAGAGACTTAGGAAAAGTATGAATAACCTTGAGTATTAAACAGCAACAGAAGGTTCTTTAGGTGGTCGTGATACTGTTTTTTTAACAATGGGGCAGCGGTTTTTACGGTGACGCTGTTTTCCTGGTTCCCAACCAGAAGACTTTCCGCGAGGTTTGGGTGCAGAAGTGGGAGTACCAATGGCCGCAAAAACTCCACCCATAGATTGAGCAACCCTTCCAGGGGTCAAATTACCCTGAGATTTTTGCCAAGGGAGAGGATTATCGGTAACAATATCACGAGCTAACCACAATTCCCAAGTCATCAACGGCATCAGGTCACTCCACCTTTCACATTGCTTAGGTGTACCAAAGTTTGGAACTGTCCAATGTAAACGTTGCTTTAAAAAGCGATACCAATGGTCAATGGTAAAGCGACGCAAGTAAAGACACCAAACTTCCTCTAGGGGTGGCATTTCTTCTCCTACCCAAGCCAACCACAAAGGTTTAGACACTCTCATGTTACCTTGCGCGTCCAGACGTTCAACTCTGATAATTAACATTGGGCTTGTGGCAGCTTTACGGAAATGTAAATCTTTCCACAATCTCAGACGCACAAGTCCTAATTTTGGGTCATTTATTTCTAATACAGATGTCGCCTCAGTCCATGTTGTTGGTTCATTGAGTTTAAATTTATCACCATGCTTCTTGGGTCGCCCCTTCCCAGAATAAGCTCCTGGTTCACCCCATAAACACAAGTTTGAACGCAACCGAACGAGAATATCTGCGGGAATGTTCGCAGTTTTTAAGACAAAAGGCGCACAACCATACTCACTATCCCAAACAGAAATTGGTCTGACAGGTAAATATTTACATACCTGTTTGAGTTGCCAAACTGCTTTTGAAATAGGACTTTCAGAACTTGTGATTCGTTCATGTCTTAAAGGTAATGCCCAACTCCCCTCTTTTTCTGGTATCCAGGCTATTGTGCTATATCCCTGTCCTACAGTTATTGGTTTATTTCCGGCGATGGATGTGCCACTATGTTGATAAGTTCTTTCTTTGAGTTTGACTGCATCTGGTCGTGACCAGTTCGTATGATCTCCTGCCAATAGAGGTCGCTCCACAGTTGGTATCTGTTTGATATATAGCTGCATCAATTTCTGTCGCTGTGGTCTGCTATCTTGTAATGCTTCATAGATGCTTGGCCACTTGCGTCTAAATACTGGTGATAAGGACAACTCTGCTAGGCAATAAACATTTCGAGTCAGTAATATCGCATCTGTCAATTCAAAGGTAGCGTCTTTCGCTTTGCCTAAATGTTGGTAGGCTGCTTGACGGAATTCTTCTAAGGAGGTACGTTTCATATTGGCGAGTAAGAGTAGGTGATTCTTCTCTTAGCTTCCGCCAAAAGGGGGACTGTATTCAATCAGACTCCCTTTTTTCTTGAACATGACCGATTTAGTCTAAACTCCAGTAACTTCAATTAAGCGGTCAATTTGATTTTCAATGATTTCTAGTGTTTCCGTTCCAAAATGGGCAACAATCCGTTTTGCTGTGATTGGACCCACACCTTTGATTAATCCACTGCCCAAATATTTTTCGATACCTGTAAGTGTAGCTGGTTTAGTTTCTTTATAATTGATTACTTGAAATTGTGGCCCATATTGGGGATGTTCCCGCCAGAAACCCGTTAGTTGTAGTGTTTGTCCTGGCTGAATATTGGCAAAGCTGCCGACAATAGTTGTTAAATCTTGAGATTTGGAGCGAGTTAACCTTGCTACAGTATACCCAGACTCCTCTGAGTAAAAAGTGAGTCGTTCTACTACCCCAGTAATTGTTTCTTGGGGAACAGAAGCATTAATTTGTTGGGGAGCAGGGTTTGGTACAGTGGACATTATGCGCTAAATTGATGCCAATTGCAGTCATCAGAAAGTTGTAAGTCAAAAGCAATAAATAAAAGTAAAATCGTAGTACATATCTACTAAAATGTACTATGGAATTGCTTACTGTGACAAATCACTCAATATAGAGCATTTAGAAAACAGGTGCTATGCCCAAACGCCTCCTAGTCGTCGAATCACCCGGTAAAGTCAAAAAACTGAGTCAAATTCTCGGTGCAGATTGGATTGTTCGCGCTAGTTGTGGACATATCCGCGAACTCAGCAATGAGGGGGATGATTCACTAGGATTCACAATGGAAGGCAATAGTATCCACTGCAATTATGTACCCCGTGACCAACGTGCAAAAGAAACCATTCAACAACTAAAAGCCGCTGTCAGACAAGTTGATGAAGTCGTCTTAGCAACAGACCCAGACCGGGAAGGAGAAACCATTGCTTGGCATCTCAAAGAAATCTTAGGTTTGAGAGAACCAAAGCGAGTAGTTTACACAGAGATTACAGCATCAGCGGTTCAGAATGCGATCGCACATCCTAGAAAACTTGACACCAACCTAATAGGTGCAGGATTATGTCGAGATTGCCTAGACAAGCTGGTAGGTTACAAAGGTAGTCCCCTAGTTTGGGCATTAAATAACGGTGCAAAAAGTGTAGGTAGAGTTCAAAGCGCCACATTACACCTAATTTGTCAACGAGAAAGAGAAATTCAAGTTTTTGTTCCCCAAGATTACTGGAGTGTCTGGGTAGATTACAAAGAAGGATTTCGGGCTTTTTACAAAGGTACAGCCAATACTCCCACAGACACACCAGAACCAGAAACGGAAACTCATGATGATGCAGCTGGTAATAACCCAGAAAAACCCGAATCTAAGCGCGTTCTCTCAGAAGCAGAAGCCACAAGATTAGTTGAGGAAGCAAAGCGTTATCCTCATCAAATTATTCATGTAGAAGGGAAAAGGGAAACTAGTTTATCGTCAACCCCCTCCACCATTTACCACCTCCACCCTCCAACAAGCAGCTGGTTCAAAGTTGAAATTTGCCCCCGACAAAACCATGCAGGTAGCCCAAAAGCTATATGAGGCAGGGTTAATTACATATATGCGAACAGATTCAGTAATGTTAAGTCCTGAGTTTTGTGCTAGTGCGCGTAAATGGTTGGAACAAAATGACCCCCAGAATGTCCCCCAGCAAGTAGCCAAACATCGCAGTAGTAAAACGGCTCAGGAAGCACATGAAGCTATTCGTCCCACAGATGTCTTTCGTCCTTCAGTTCAATTGCGTGAAGAACTCCCTACCGATGAGTTTAACCTGTATGTGATGATTTGGAAAAGAGCAGTGGCTTCTCAATGTCGTCCTGCTCAACTTCGTAAAACTCTGGTAATTACGAAATCAGGAAATATTTTATGGCAAGCTAGAGGGCAAGTAATTGAATTTTACGGTTATGCAAAATATTGGACGAATCTTAGCAAAGATGCGGTTTTACCTTTATTGCAACAGGGACAGGCACTCACCTTAGAAAATGCCGGACATGACCAAAAACAAACCCAACCACCACCAAGGTACAGTGAACCAAAACTGGTACAACTGATGGAACGTAAAGGAATTGGTCGTCCTAGTACCTACGCCCCTACAGTTGCTACTTTAAAGAAACGCAATTATGTGGAGTTGAAAAAAGATAATCTTCAACCTACAGCTTTGGGTTTGGAAGTTGATGAGTTTTTAAAAAAGGCTTTACCAGATTTATTAGAAGCGGAATTTACTGCCAAAATGGAGGATGCACTAGATGCAATCTCTGAAGGAAAAAACTCTTGGCAACATTATTTGACTAGTTGGAATCAAAATTATTTTGTACCTGCGCTTTCCAAAGCTAAAACTGTGGTTGTTAATTCATCAGCTACAACTAAAACGAATAGCTTGGTTGAGCGCAAATATGAAACTTCTAAAACTCGTTGTCCTGATTGTAAAAACTTTTTAGCTAAAATTCCTAGCAGCAAAGTTAAAAAGAAATACTTTCTCAAATGTGTGAGTGGGTGTGAAAACATTATTTTGTTTTGGAGCGATTTTAACAAAAAGTGGGAAGCACCGAAAAGTAAAATATCCCAAGATGAAAATGCTCCCAAGCCTTCTGCAAAAATTACTTCATATCCCTGTCCGGTATGTAAGAAACCTTTGGAGGAATACAGCTATATTAAGGATGGACAGAGTAAAACTATGCTGCGGTGTTCTGGTCAGGAGTCTTGGAAGGATAAGAAACATAAGGATGTGGCTTATTTTCATACGGCTAAAGGATGGTGGAGTCCTAAATTTGGGAATTTAAAAATTGAGTGATTGTTTTACATAGCAAGTAATTTTGACTTCAACGGGTGACAAGGTAGTTAAACAGCTTGTTTCATAAGGGATAGAGCCTGAAAGCCGCGTTGAAAAAAGAGGCGTTTATGAGGCTTGAGAGCGATTAAGTTCAGAGCTAAATCAGCCCATAATTCCATGCCATAGATCCATAGTTGTCCGTAGAGAGCAAAACTAAAATCACTCTGGCATGGGTACTTGTCCTGATGTTGTTGAATACGTCCAGCATAAGTCTCAATACCTAATTGTTTCATGCGTTGACCGTGGATAGTAGCTAAAGAGGGTAAATGAGCAATCGAACAGAAAGTTACGCTAAGGCTGTAACTCTTACTGGATAAGCATTCTGTCAATCAATATTTTTGGTAATTCTCAACGTACCAATTAATCCAAAGTTTATTTGATACAGCATTTGACAACGTAGTCATAAGGATTTGGGGTAAAGACGAGATACGCGCAAAATTTAGCACGACGTAAAGTTTTGTAAAGTAGTCATGTATTTATGTCTTTCAAACATTGCCTAGTTGGGTTCATTTTAGGCAATATTTGAGATTGAATCTAATGAAATGATAGGGTTTGAAGCTTTTTTCCTTGACCCACCCACTTCCCTTTTCGGTCAAGTTAATTTGAAGGGCTGTGACTTTGGCGATAGCTTCGCTCACCGCAGGTATCGCTTCAATTACCACTAACTGTAACGTTATTTTTACAAAAGAGGGGATAAATGAAAAAATAACTAATGAATAGCCGAAATTCAGGGGTATTTGTTAAGGTTCTTTATATTTCTTAATATCGTGATAAATTTTGCGCGTATCTTGTCTTTACCCCGATTTCAGGCTACAAAAACTAGAGGCGTTCAAATGGTACAGTTTTATCCATGCTTGTCAGGATGTTACTAACGGGTCATCAAGTCCTTATCGTAACTTTCTGCATGGCTGCTCATTTAGCCCCTGGTAGTAGGGTTTGACTCCCGTCTTGACAAAACTGGACATCAGGACAAACGCATCTAAAGCTGCTTCCCTTTTCTGTGATCACCCCTCCGGATAAGAAAGCGATTGCTTCGCTTTGGGTAATTCTTTAGTATTGATGTACTAAAAAACTGATATCAACTTCGATATCAAAACAGGCAAATACAGACATAGCATGGACAAATCATACCTGACAACTTCCGCAAGGAGTATTTAGTTAATTCGGGAATATTTTGATTCATGCCCATACTTGTTGTTTTATGATAGACGTTATTGGAAAGATACATTATCACGAACGAACCAGTGAGGAAAAATGTCTAATCAACCACGGGTGGGAGAAATTATCGTTCCTCAGTTAGAAGCGTGTTTGGATGCCAAGATATCTCGGTATTTTGACGCGCAGTTAGACCAAGACCCGGATGTGTTGGCGCAGTTGTTGGCAGATAAGCGCAATCCCAATACAAAAAGGGCGTATGAGAAGGATATTCGGGATTTTTTTACGAAGATGACGGGCTTGTTGCCATCTACTGATAGTGTGCTGGAGTTTCTGCACTTGCAGCGGGAGCAAGCGGTGATGGTGGTGCTGAAATATAAGGCGATGTTGATTAAATCTGGGGTGCGGGAGGCGACGATTAATCGGCGGTTGGCGGCGATTAAGTCCTTGGCGAAGATGGGGCGGAAGTTGGGGGTGTGTAATTATTCCCTGGAAGATGTGGAGGGGGAAAAGGTAAAGGCTTATCGGGATACGCGGGGTGTTGATACTAAGACGATAGCCAAGGTGATTCAGCAGTTTGATAGAGAAACGTTGATTGGTAAGCGCAATTATGCAATTTTTATGGTGCTTTGGGGTTTAGCGTTGCGTCGCCAGGAAATATGTCAGTTAAATGTGGGTGATTTTGATTTTTATGGTCGCAAGTTGCGGATTTTAGGCAAGGGTCAGGGAACGAATGAAGAGTATTTGGATATGTCTAAGGATGTGGGCATTGCCATTGCCCAGTGGTTGATAGCGCGGGGGGATGTGCAGGAGAATTTACCGATTTTTACGGCGTTGGATTTTCATAATTCTGGGCATAGATTGACGGCGGATGGGATCTATAAAATTGTGTCGGCGAGTTTTAAGGCGGTGGGGGTGAAGAAACCTATGTCACCGCATAGGGTGAGGCATTCGGCGATTACGGCGGCGCTTGATGCGACTGATGGGAATATTAGAAAGGTGCAGAAGTTGAGCCGTCATGCTGACCCGAGAACGTTGATGATTTATGATGATAACCGCAATAAAGATTTATGGGAAATGTCGGAATTGTTGACGGGAATGTTAAATAATCAGGAGTGATGATGAGAATAAGTACAGGCAGAAAATATGATAGCGCAGCTTTGTAGAAGGTAGTAATTTATGACAGCAACACAACAACAAGAAATCCTGAATTTAAGGACATTGAATTTAACACCCAAACAAATAGCTCGAAAACTAGGTATCAAAGTATCAGAAGTCAATGCAGCGATTCAAAATCAAGCCGAGCAAACCACATTAGATAGATTAGCTTCCGGAGAATTAGACCCCATATATCAGTGTTTAGCAAGCGAGAGTCTTATTCAATTGTTACCGAAAATCCCACCGGAAAACAGCATCGAAAATATACTGACAAACATCATACCTATAAAAAACAAGAACGATATTGATAGCGGTTTAGGATTGGTAGTGATTACCAGGGAAGCTCGATACAATCAAATCACGCTTTGTAGTTACCTTTTAGATATATGGTGCTTGGGTGTTAAAGATGCCATGCCACCACGTACAGTAGACAGGATAAAGTTTAAAGAAGTTGTAGAAGGATTATTCAATCTGTTTCCCGGAAAACCACAAGAGGTTCCCCTTGAAGTTGCCCAAGGGATGATATTTAGTGCTTGCGAATACGCTCAAAGCTTAGGATTTCAACCACACAAAGACTTTGAAAAATCACGAGCGCACATTGGAGAATGGGATGGGATGATACGTATTGAATGTGGTCGTGACGGGAAACCATTCTATGTTAATGGTCCCCACGATAACCCCACAAAAATTATGGAAACATTGAAGAAAAGCAAGGGTGAAGGTAATTTTGATTTTATGATTGGTTCAGCCCCTATTGAAGATGATTTTTGGTAAATGCAATTAATTTGGGGCTGTTCTATAAACTGCACAAAACTGATCTCAGTCATCTGTCCTGGGTCCGCATTAATTGAGCGATACCTTTCCTGCGGTCCCGGAAGGGATACGGTGAGCGTAGCTATCGCTCAATTGAAAGGCTCATTATTTCTCTCCCTAAATGTGGGGTCAGAATTGATATTATCTACTTCCGACAGTTTCAGATATTTCCTTAACTCCATTTTTATCTAAACTTTTATCTCCCTGTTTAAACTCATCTAGTAAATTATAAAAATATTCAAACCCTGCCTTTTCATCTTGACAATAAACCATAATCATCTTCGCCCAAGAACTGACGGTTGTTATCCCCAACTTCTGCTGTAACCAAGGCTGAAACTCACCATAAAAATCATCATCCTCCTGAGTGGTTTCAATTCCTAACTCACTACGGGCGCATTCATACCCCACCAAAAACATAAATAAATCGCTCACCTTTATGACGACCAATATACATTCCTGGCTTAGTTCTCACCTTTTCTAAAATCTGAAAAACTCCACTCATTATCTTTTCCTCTTGGTATTGAGCCGAGATACGTGTAAAAACCTGCAAGATGGTCTGAAAACGCCTACTGTGTCTACATTTCAAAGATTTCAGGTGGGAGATTAATCGCCGCCTCCAAAGGTTGAGGAATATTATGTAAATTCACCACATAATCACCGTATCTTTTGATATGCCTTGTAATATAAGGACTCAAAGCAGCAAGGTATCGCTTAGGAATCACCTCACCCTGTGACATCAACGTTTGAATCGCCAACGACATATCCACAGTATTCTGCAAAATCACCGCACTGGCAACCAAATCCAAATACTTCAACCGCTTTTCCTGCTCAATGGGATCATTCTCAGTAATCACCCCTTGCTTACCAAAAAACACCCAATCCAGAAAACCATTGTACATCTCCACAACATTTGTTACCGCCGTAATTTCCCGTCTCAACGTAACATTAGAAATATAATCCAGCAGAAACATAGTCCGCACCACCTTACCCAACTCTTGAAAAGCCTGATAAAGACGATTTTTCCGACTATAACTACCCAACTTACGTAACAGCGTCGAAGGCATCACCTTACCAGCCTTAATTGACAGCACCACTCGCATCATGTCATACCAATGAGTCTGAATTAAACTCCAATTGACAACACCCTTAAATAGTGGCTCAATATGCTGATAGTTAACATCTGTACCAGGACGCACAAAAGTTAAATCCTTCCAGTTACGGATAGGGAGCAACGCGATTTTGTGAAAATTCTGCGTTCAAGGCAGGAGGCAGGAGGCAGGGGGCAGGAGGTGTATAATGATGTAATTTCTCCCAACTTCCTACTTCAAACTTTTTGCGTCATGAGTTACAGAGAACAATTTATTTGGCAGCGTCTGCAACTATTGTGGCTATTAATCTTTGACCGGTTTTATCATATTGTTTGACCCCTAAATACTCCCGAATAATATTTTTATAGGTGTGACGCTGGCGTTCGGAGGGTATTGCTTTTACTGAGTCTTGTAATTTTAAACACGACCGGAGATGTTTAATTACCGCAATTGGGATCTGTTCAGGATGAGGGAAATATCCCAGACGTTGAAAGGATTTGAACAGAACCATTAACCGTAGTAATCCTTCATGATTCTTGGTTTTAGACTTGACAAACTTGATTTCTGTGGGTGTGGGAGTATAAAGTTCTGCCAGTTCTTTGGGGTCAGGAAATTGTTTAAATTTGGGGTAAGCGGTACGGTCAATTGATGTCATTCAAGTAATATATAAAATATATAAAAAATCGGAGGAAATTTTGAAAATATACTGTTACTTATCGTGGTATACAGTTGAACAAGGTATAGATTTTAATCCACAAGCCTTGCATCAAAAGGGTTTTACTGCTGAACACACAAAAACCGCACCCAAATCCATATTCAACAAGGCTTTGATCTGAAAACCCGTTTATAAATCAAATACGAGTCTTATATAATACTAAGATTACCCAAAAAGGTTTTATCCCTCACTCCTTTACCAAAGAGTATTT
>NZ_KB235896.1:4967355-5222355 GCF_000332135.1 Anabaena sp. PCC 7108 | reverse complement strand
TCAACAGGCACGCGGTCATCCGTTTAATCGGACTCCCACTGCTTGTAAGCTAATGGTTTCATGTTCTATTTCACTCCCCTTCCGGGGTTCTTTTCACCTTTCCCTCGCGGTACTGGTTCACTATCGGTCACACAGTAGTATTTAGCCTTACGAGATGGTCCTCGCTGATTCGCATGGGATTCCTCGTGCCCCATGCTACTCGGGATTCAGCTACTATCCTTTGACTTTCGACTACAGGACTTTCACCCCCTCTGGTACAGTATTTAGCTGTTTCGTCTAGTCTCCATGATTCGTTATTGCTGTCCCACTACCCCAAAAGGTAAACCCTTTGGTTTAGGCTCTTCCCCTTTCGCTCACCACTACTTAGGGAATCTCTATTGATTTCTCTTCCTCCAGCTACTAAGATGTTTCAATTCGCTGGGTTAGCTCATACCTGTCTATATATTCAACAGGCTGTATTTAGGGTTGCCCCATTCGGATATCTCCGGCTCATAGTTTGCTTCCAACTCCCCGGAGCATTTCGTCGGTAACCACGTCCTTCTTCGCCTCTGTGTGCCTAGGTATCCACCATTAGCCCTTATTAGCTTGACCACTTTTTACATTGGTTTCCACTTGCAAACTTTTCTGCTGCTCTGAATTCTTCTATACTCCGCTTTGAGTCTTTCACTCATCACTCGGTACTCATCATTCAGTACTCAGTTTCGTCTGCCTGCTCTTTTTTTCTCGTTACTATGCAGTTTTCAAGGTTCTGGCTGGTTAAATCCAGCAGTCTGAATTTTTATCCAGTTGCTGACTTCTTTTCCAGTTTTAAGTCTCGTGCTTATATTTAATAAACCAAACCAAATAATACTTTGAAAGCGTATAATCATACCTGCGACCGACCTAGGTTAGACCAATTTAGCGTCTAATTACTGTTTGTGTTCGACTTCTAAATGGATTAGGTCTCCCTAAAAAGGAGGTGATCCAGCCACACCTTCCGGTACGGCTACCTTGTTACGACTTCACCCCAGTCACCAGTCCTACCTTAGGCATCCCCCTCCTTTCGGTTGGGGTAACGACTTCGGGCGTGACCGACTTCCATGGTGTGACGGGCGGTGTGTACAAGGCCCGGGAACGAATTCACTGCAGTATGCTGACCTGCAATTACTAGCGATTCCTCCTTCACGAAGGCGAGTTGCAGCCTTCGATCTGAACTGAGCTACGGTTTATGGGATTTGCTTGCACTCGCGCGCTTGCTGCCCTTTGTCCGTAGCATTGTAGTACGTGTGTAGCCCAAGACGTAAGGGGCATGCTGACTTGACGTCATCCCCACCTTCCTCCGGTTTGTCACCGGCAGTCTCTCTAGAGTTCCCATCTTATTGCTGGCAACTAGAAACGAGGGTTGCGCTCGTTGCGGGACTTAACCCAACATCTCACGACACGAGCTGACGACAGCCATGCACCACCTGTGTTTGCGCTCCCTAAGGCACTCTCCCCTTTCAAGAAGATTCGCAACATGTCAAGTCTTGGTAAGGTTCTTCGCGTTGCATCGAATTAAACCACATACTCCACCGCTTGTGCGGGCCCCCGTCAATTCCTTTGAGTTTCACACTTGCGTGCGTACTCCCCAGGCGGGATACTTAACGCGTTAGCTACGGCACGGCTCGGGTCGATACAAGCCACGCCTAGTATCCATCGTTTACGGCTAGGACTACTGGGGTATCTAATCCCATTCGCTCCCCTAGCTTTCGTCCCTCAGTGTCAGTTGCGGCCTAGCAGAGCGCTTTCGCCACCGGTGTTCTTCCTGATATCTACGCATTTCACCGCTACACCAGGAATTCCCTCTGCCCCGAACGCACTCTAGCTATGTAGTTTCCACTGCTCTTACAAGGTTGAGCCTCGCTCTTTAACAGCAGACTTACATAGCCACCTGCGGACCCTTTACGCCCAATCATTCCGGATAACGCTTGCATCCTCCGTATTACCGCGGCTGCTGGCACGGAGTTAGCCGATGCTTATTCCTCAGGTACCGTCATTTTTTTCTTCCCTGAGAAAAGAGGTTTACAACCCAAGAGCCTTCCTCCCTCACGCGGTATTGCTCCGTCAGGCTTTCGCCCATTGCGGAAAATTCCCCACTGCTGCCTCCCGTAGGAGTCTGGGCCGTGTCTCAGTCCCAGTGTGGCTGATCATCCTCTCAGACCAGCTACTGATCGTCGCCTTGGTAGTCCATTACACTACCAACTAGCTAATCAGACGCAAGCTCATCTTCAGGCAGCAAGCCTTTTACCTCTCGGCACATCCGGTATTAGCCACCGTTTCCAGTGGTTGTCCCAGACCTGAAGCCAGATTCTCACGCGTTACTCACCCGTCCGCCACTAAATCCCTAAGGATTCCGTTCGACTTGCATGTGTTAAGCATACCGCCAGCGTTCATCCTGAGCCAGGATCAAACTCTCCGTTTTGGTTCGTTTTCTTTAGCTCTTCAATTTCTTAACTTCCCAAGTTCTCTCTATCTCTTTCAAGAACTCTTCAGTTTTATTTTTTAGACGAGGTATTCTGTTTTTACTCTTTCAAAGTATTATCTTTTCTCGGTTCAGTTGCTCAGGCTCTTGCCCTCACTCAAACAATATAGCAACTTCTTTTTGGTCTTGTCAAGGGTTTCCATCAACTTTTTTTTGGTCTTTAATACATAGATTAGTAAATGAGCCCATAAGCCTTGTACCGTAAGGAATAAGCTTATTCATAAGAAGATACATCATAATATAACTTATGCCTAATCAGTGGGAAAAACTACTATTAGTATGTGTTTTTCGCCGAAAAATAGGTTCATGTATCAGCATCTGTGAAACTAAGCCAAAATTCTTCAGGAGTATGACAGATCAATTTTGCCTAAACGATAGCTTGCCCTTATTTTACTCCAATCCTATAGATGTGTCCTGAAAAGCAGCCATCTATATAGATGACGGGTTTTGGTAAATTTAAGCGGGATCAGCGATTAAAAAATTTTAGTAAGTAGTAGTGAATAACCTGGGTTTAACATTTCCTTGACTACATCTTTTAATTTCTTATGCTTCCAAATTTGCCACAATGAATATGTAGGACAAAATGACTACACTTCCAGCATAACTGTGTTGGGTAGAGTAGGGAGCAAAGGTTTACTGGTTAGGAAAAAGTAACAGGAAGGGAGTATGAACAGCGAGAACTGGCTGCAACAACTAATGATGTTGGGTATTGGTACAACCTCTTTAGTAGCAGAAAAACTCAAGGAAGTAAGTGAGGAACTGGTGAAGGATGGTAAGCTTAATCCTGAACAAGCGAAATCCGTGATGGATGACATTGTAGAGCAATTAAAGTCAGAGCAAGGTAACTGGGACGTGCAAATGCAAAGACAAATGCGAAACATGATGCAAGATTTGGGGGTGGCTCGTCAGTCAGAGGTAGATGAACTCAGAGGCAGAATAGATCGTTTAGAGCGTCAAGTGAGAGATTTGGAAAATAGGCTTTGGCGTTAAGAGTTGCGGTTTTGATTTAAACTAATTTTTGTGCTGTTGCTAATCCAATGACCAAACTACCTGTTTAGGGAGTGTTGATTTTGAAAGGAATTTTACTCAGCGTAGTGTTTATGCTGATATGTGTTGGATCTTTAATATTGGTGCAAATTGGCGAGTCTAAAAATACTGCTACTGCATCTCAATTAAATCAGACAAAAGTAGCACGTACTACTGTAATTGAAGAAAACAATAATCTGATAGCGAGCCATATTATGTCGGATGCGAATGTCGTAGCTACCCCCTCTGGACTGAAGTATATTGAGTTAGCAAAGGGGGATGAAAAGGAAGCGACTCCTCAAAAAGGACAAACGGTTGTGGTTCATTATGTTGGTACTTTAGAAAATGGTAAGCAGTTTGATAGTTCACGCGATCGCGGAAAACCCTTCGAGTTTAAAATTGGTATCGGACAGGTAATCAAAGGCTGGGACGAAGGACTGAGTACGATGAAAATAGGCGATCGCCGTCAGCTAATCATCCCTCCAGAGTTAGGTTATGGTGCGCGGGGCGCTGGTGGAGTTATTCCACCTAATGCTACTTTGCTTTTTGATGTAGAATTACTGGGTATTAAGTAACGACTGGGGGCTGGGAACTGGTAAAAACTCTTTCCCAATTCCCAATTAATAATTATTTGGTCGAGCTAGGTTTTTAAACTTTGTAAACTGAGGATCAAATAAAAGTTTGACCGTACCTGTTGGCCCGTTACGGTGTTTAGCCACTATCACTTCAGCTATTCCCCGATCTGGTGTATCTGGTGAATAATACTCATCACGGTATAGCATGATTACTAAATCCGCGTCCTGTTCGATCGAACCCGATTCACGTAAATCAGATAACATCGGGCGTTTGTTGGTGCGAGATTCCACGCCTCGGCTTAACTGAGATAGGGCTATAATTGGTACAGATAATTCACGGGCTAAACCTTTGAGCGATCGCGTAATTCTGGATAATTCCTGAACACGATTATCACCTGCTCCTTCCATTAGTTGCAAGTAATCGATCACAATTAATCCCAATTGCATATTTTGTTCTGCTTGAAGTCGTCGCGCTTGACTCCGCATTTGAGTAACTGTAATATTTGCAGTATCGTCGATAAAAATTGGCATATCTGACAGCATACCAATAGCACGACTCAAAGGTTCCCACTGGCTTTGACTAATACGTCCGCTGCGTAAATAACTAGTTTCAATTCCCGCTTCACTGGCTAATAGTCGCTGTACTAATTGTTCTTTGGACATTTCCAAACTAAAAACAGCTACTGGTAATTTGTAACCAGCAGCGATATTGTGAGCTAGGTTCAAGCAAAATGCGGTTTTTCCCATTGATGGCCTACCAGCGACGATAATTAAATCAGAGCGCTGAAACCCAGTGGTCATGGCATCTAAATCATAGAAACCGCAGGGAATACCTGGTAAAGAAATACCTTCATGTCTTTTTTCTACTTCTTGGAAGGCATTAATCAGGGTGTCAGAAATGTGAACTAAACCTGATTGAGGTTTTTCTTGAGTAACACCAAAAACTTTCTGTTCTGCTTGGTCAAGAACTATGGGTAACTCAGTTTCTGTTTCAAAACCAAGATGGACAATTTCATTACCAGCTTTAATTAATTGTCGTCGTAGGTATTTTTCAACTACTAATCCTGCTAATGCATCTATGTTAACGGCTGAAACTGTGCGATCTACTAAAGTTGCTAATTTATTTCTACCACCAATGAGAGTAAGTTTATCGTTATCAGTTAGCCAAGTGGTAAGGGAAAGTAAGTCTGTGGGTTTACTTTGAGCGTGAAGACGCAAGGCGGCTTGATATATTTCTCTATGGGCGTTAATGTAAAAGGCTTCAGGGACGAGATGATCGCTAACTCGACCAATTGCTTCTGGATCTAATAGAATTCCCCCCAAAATAGCTTCTTCTGCTTCAATGTTTTGGGGTGGTAGGCGATTACTAGCATCACTTTGAAAATTTAATTCTTCAGCCATAAGTGATTTTAGATTTTCGGCAGGGTTTAACCACACACCTTGTTAATCCAAAATCTACGGTTGGGGGCTTTTGAGGCTATTTTAATTACCACTAATTTTTCCTCGCCTCAACCGCAAAAAAAGGATGACCACAGATCAGTTATCTGTGGTGACAAAGTAAGCAGTGATTAGCTAGGAACTACTTCAATGTCAATTTGTACTGCTACTTCAGAATGCAACTTAATTTCGGCTTTGTAAGTACCCAAATGGTTAATATCGGGGATTGTAATACCGCGCCGATCTAGTTCTTGACCAGTAGCTGCTTGAATTGCTTCGGCGATATCTTGAGTTGTAACTGTACCGAAGATAGCTTCGTTTTCGCCAACTTGCTTGGCAATTTTCAAGCTACCAGCTTTTTCTATAGCTGCTTTTTGCTCTTCAGCTTGCGCTTTCAGTTCTAGTTGTAACTGACGCTGTTTTTCACGACGGCGTTCTACTTGTTTGAGAATACCAGGAGTGGCATGAGTTGCCAATTTTTGGGGAATCAGATAATTACGAGCATAGCCGGGCGCTACGTCCACTAGGTCGCCGGATTTTCCCAGTTTGGTGATATCTTGATTTAAAACTAACTGCACACGTTTCGCCATCTTCTTCCGTTTTTCCTGTAAAATATGATTAATTTGGGTGTCAGTAGGATAGCTCACATCAGTGTAGCTTTACCCCAAGCGACTTTGCCAAAACCCCAAAGCTTACAGATCGTAGCGAAATGCAGGGGGCGATCGCAATACTAAAACTCCAAAAACATTAAAAACCTATTGGCATCAAGATATTGTAGCAGGAAATAGCAATGGTTTGTTAACAAATTATTCTTCCCTGCTGATTAAACTACTAAAATTTATCTTTCATTTCCCTAATTCGCGCAAATACTTGAGTAGGCTCATTACGTTTTGCTGTTAATTGCAACGAAGGTTTATCCCAACGCAAAAAAGGATTTGTACGCTTTTCTATTTCTAAAAGTGAGGGAATTGTTCCTTCGTGGCGATCGCGCATAGCTTTAACTTGATCGTAACGTTTTTGTAAGTCGATGTTATCAGGATCAACGGTAAGAGCAAATCGCAAGTTACTTAAGGTGTATTCGTGGGCGCACCAAACGCGCGTATTATCCGGTAAAGCTCGGAGTTTACTTAAGGAGTCTACCATTTGTGCTGGTGTGCCTTCAAATAAGCGACCGCAACCCCCCGCAAACAGAGTATCACCACAGAACAACTCCCCTGCTTCCAATGCTGTGACTGGGGGGAAGTAGTAAGCGATGTGAGCGCGGGTATGTCCAGGAACAAAAAATACCTCAGCAGTGCGATCGCTAAATTGTACGCGATCGCCTTGTTGTAAAAATACCTGCTGTCCGGGAATTCTTCCTCGATCCTCAACTCCACCATAAACAACTACTTGAGGGAATTTTTGGATTAACTGCTGATTAGCACCTACATGATCATGATGATGATGTGTGTTAAAAATTGCTACCAACTCAGCTTTTAATTGCTCTAGTTGCTGTAATACTGGTTCCGCCTCTGCTGGATCAACAACCGCAGCAATATTTTGTTTGCTATCATGTAGCAAAAATATGTAGTTGTCTGTAAGTGCTGCTATACTAATTACGTGCATTACTTATGCCTTTATTGTCAGTAAATACTTAGTGTTTATGAACTAATCAGACTCTCAGTATATATCTTTGACTGGAAATCTGAAGATGATTCTATGATTACAAATTTTCAATTCAAGGAGTAAAAAAATGTTTTATTCAGACCAGCTATTAGAGACAAGGATTTTTTTTAACATTTTCAGTATGATCAAGATATAGATATACATATATTTTTTAACTTAAGTTTAAATAATTTGTCCCTTGAAGTGCAGGAACTTTTGAACTAACTTTTGATAGCCAGAAAATTATGAAATCACCAAGAGGATTTATTACAATACTAACTGGACTTTACTCTTTCCAAGATTGTATACACTTTTTAGCATCAGTCAGGAAATTTCATCAAGAACCAATTATTATTTTAATTGACCGTGTTCCTATAATTTTATATCCTTTACTAACAGCTTTTAAAAATGTAATTTTAAAACCTGCACCTGCCCATGAAAACACAGTTTTATCTTCAAGACACGCCAAGATTGCTCTATACGAAGCATCAGAATTTGAGCAAACAATCTATTTAGATTCAGATATATGCCTACTATCTGACATCAATGACGTATTTGATAGTTTGCAAGAGTATGACTTTTTAATAACAGAAGATGTACAACCTGATATTACTAAAGCCACAAATTTATTGCGAGGTAATCAACAAGAACTATTACCCCATGTCCTATCAATTTTACAATCTATAGGCTTACCATTGCAACCTGAAAGCATACAGTATAATAGTGGTATTATAGCCTTTCGTAAAACCGAAAAAATCAAACTATTTTTTGATGAATTCAAACAGTATTTTGAAATAATTAAAAACAATCAAGATAAACTGCTACTCAAAGATCAAGGTGCTTTTGCCTCAGCGATAGCCTCAACCAAGCCAAAAATAAAAACCTTGCCACCTACCTATAACTATATGAGTAAATGGCAGGGTTCTTATCAAATTGATACACAAATAAAAGTTTTACACTGTACCTATCCTTATCGTCCTCAATATGCCAAGAATATCACTCGGAGCCTTTATACTAGATTATTTGACAGATTAGCTCAAGTATTTTTACCCAATCAAGTGACCAATCCCTGGCGTAAGAAATAAACTATTAATGATAATGAATATTCTCTAAAATAAGCAATGAAAATATTTGCAAATAAAGTTTAGCACAACCAAAAATATCTAAAAACTTCTTGACAGTTGAAGGAGAAAATATCTGAAAATTTCTATCTTAGTGAGTGATTTATCGAGTGCCGGAGCGGGAAGATGGGGTGGTGCTTCTGTTCGTTCCTTTCTGTTAGCTCAGGCGCTGCAAAAATTGAATCATCAAGTTGAAATTATAGGGTTTGTATTTGGGGAAGAAGCCGCAGTAATTCCTCAGTCAGAGATTATAGTCAGTCAATTGAACGGCTATAACTACCCAAAATTTTTAATATCGGCTTCTCAACTTTTAAAAAAACTTGATGGTGATATTATTTATGCTATGAGACCAAAACCTACAACTTTTGGTTTAGCATTACTGCGAAAAATAAAAACTCATCAACCAATAATTTTAGATATAGACGACTGGGAATTAAGTTGGTATGGTGGTGAAAAATGGCAATATAAAGTTTCTCCAAAGCAGCTTTATAGGGATATTATAAAACCGGATGGTGCCTTGAGACAGCCAGATCATCCATTTTATTTAAAAATGATTGAAGGCATGACTGGTAAAGCAAATGCTATCACAATTCATACCAAATTTTTGCAAGAGCGATTTGGAGGCATATATTTACCTAATGGAAAAGATACTGAACTGTTTAATCCCAATCACTATGATCCAGAAACGAGTAGAGTCTACTATGGTCTATCGGGGTATAGAATTTTAATGTTTCCTGGCGCACCTAGACCATATAAAGGTGTTGAAGATGTATTAATGGCACTTGAACTTCTTAATGAAGCAGACTTAAAACTAGTAATTGTAGGTGGAAGCCCTTATGATGACTATGATGCTCAACTCTCAAAAAAATGGGGACGTTGGATTATCAAACTACCAAAATATCCAGCTACAGAAATGCCTAAAATTGTTGCAGCTGCACACATAGTCATTGTTCCACAACGAAATACAACCGCAGCTTTAGCTCAATTCCCACTGAAGTTAACAGATGGAATGGCAATGGCCAAGCCAGTATTAGCAACACGAGTGGGAGACATTCCCGATATTTTAGATGAAACTGGTTATTTAGTTGATCCTGAATCGCCTAAACAAATTGCAGAAAAGATTAAATTGATATTTGATGATTTGGATGCAGCTAACCAGCGTGCGCTCAAAGCAAGAGAAAGATGTGTAGCTAAATATAGCATTAATTCTATGTCTTCTGTCCTGGAATCTGTCATCGCTAACTTGTAAATAGAGATGATTAATTTACAGGAATTGATATCTAGATTGTTTGTGTTAAAAACAACTGTATTTTCAATATAATCACCCCCAATGTCTACCAGAAAACTACTACTAAGATTTGCCAAACCTTATCCAAACTTAATTTTATTAACAATAATATTAGGATTTTCTGGAGCTTTATTTAACGGCATTAGCACGGCGCTAATTGTGCCGGTTATTTTAAAAATCGTAGGACAAGAAGTAGACTTTAAAGGCGCTCCTGGTATTCTCAAAGCAATAATGAATCCGTTCGATAATGTACCAGAAAATTACCGAATTGTATTCATGGCAGGGGCTATCATAGTTACAATTGCTTTAAAGAACTTAGCTGCTTACACGAGTTCATTAACATCAAGTTCTTTGAACAGGATGATAACTTCGGATATGCGAGAGGCCGGACTCAGTATATTATTAAAAGTTGATATAGATTTTTACACTAAAATGAAGGTGGGCGATTTAATTAATCGCTTAGGCGGAGAGATGGGTCGGGCATCTACTGCAATAAGTAATACTATTAGGTTAATCACCTTATCAATTACAATTTTAGTTTTCGTTGGTTTATTATTGTCAATTTCCTGGCAACTAACAATTGCGGCCACGGCTTTGATGTCAGTAGTGACGTTGCTGAATCAACATATTATTGCTCGTTCTAAACAGTTTGGCAAACAACTTAGCGAGATGTCCAAGGCATACTCAGTCGCCATACTAGAAACTCTGAGCGGAATTAGGCTAGTTAAATCCACAGGTAACGAAGCCAGAGAATATGACCGGATTACAACTTTAATTAGAACTCGTGAAAAAGCAGATTTTCACGCTCAAGTTAATTCACAAGCGATCGCTCCTTTGAGTGAATTCATGGGAGTGACTTGCTTAATGATGATTGTTTTTTTAAGTAAGACTTTATTTGCTAATCAAATTAACGCAATTTCTACCGTACTGCTGACATATTTATTAGTGTTATTGCGATTGCTGCCATTGGTTTCTCAATTAAATACTCTGAGGAGCAACTTTGCCAGCATCTCTACCAGTGTAAATATGGTAAGTGACTTTTTAATGCTAGAAAATAAGCCGTTTATGAGTAACGGTAAACTTACTTATAAAACATTAACCAAAGGAGTTGATTTTAAATCTATCTACTTTACGTATAATGGCAATGAAAAACAGGTACTTAAAGATGTAAATTTATATTTACCTTGTGGTACGACTTTGGCATTAGTAGGCGGTTCTGGAGCGGGTAAATCCACCTTAGCAGACCTTTTACCAAGATTTTATGATCCGACAAGTGGTTGTATTACTTTTGATGGCATAGATTTACGAGAATTCGATTTAACATCTGTGCGAAAGCATATGGGAATTGTCAGTCAAGATACCTTTCTCTTTAATGATTCGGTGCGAAATAACATTGCCTATGCTAAACCAGAAGCAACAGAAGCAGAAATTATCACAGCAGCAAAGCGCGCTAATGCCTATGAATTTATTAGCAAATTACCCCAGCAATTTGATACCCTAATAGGCGATAGAGGCGTGATGTTATCAGGTGGACAAAGGCAAAGATTAGCGATCGCACGCGCATTAGTTCAAGATCCAGAAATTCTAATTTTAGATGAAGCTACTAGTGCCTTAGATACTGTTTCAGAACGGTTAGTACAATCTGCTCTAGATGAACTGAGTCATAATCGTACTACCTTAATAATTGCCCATCGACTTTCAACAGTCCGCAAAGCTGATCAAATTGCCGTCTTGGATCAAGGCTGTGTTGTGGAAGTAGGAACTCATGAAGAACTAGTCAAAAGAGGGGGTTACTATTCACGTCTGTACTCTATGCAATTTGCAAATAAGTCTGACACTCCCGAAAAACGAAATCAAAGCTTGCTCCGCATATCTTACGAAATTCGCACACAACTAAACTCAATGATTGGGTTGCTAAGTTTATTACTTGATGATCTAGTAGATGATGCTCAAGAGCGACACGAATTACTTGAACAATCTTACAAATCAGCATGGAGAATTCTCAATACCGTTGATGTTTTCGATGATGTAATTAATCGACAAATCAAGGGAGAATTAGTTTCAATTGCCGAACAAAATCATAGTAATATCACTACTTATTATCAAAATTTTAGTTATATGTTTGATGAATTTCGCTCTTCTCTAAATCCTATATTTGCAAGCCTCCGCACACTAGCAGATAATGTCACTGAACAAAATCAATTACAACATCAACTGCTCATAGAAGCCCATGAATCTGCCATTTATCTTCTCGGTAACTTAGAAAAATTTGAAGACAGCATTAAGTAAAATCTCAAATAATTATGAATAATAATCCTACAAATAAACATTACATATTTTTTATCAATGAACAGTTGCCCAAGCCAGCAGCTCATCTAGTTCAGTCAACTAACGCTGCTAACGGGGCTGCTAACTTAGGTTATTCCACTGTCTTAATACATTACCAAAAAGGACGAGAAGCCATGAATCCCTGGCTTCTAGCTCATCCTTTTCAACCACGAAAACCATCAGTCGAACTTGTTAAGTACTACAATTTACAAGATAAATTAAAAATAGCTAATTTACCTATGCCTTGGCCTATTGATAGTTGGCATAATAAATTTACCAACTCTAATACTATTACTACTAAATATTATTTTCCATTCCACATATTACCACATACAAAAATAGTTCACAGTCGTAACTGGAATTTTATCAAAGCCGCAATTAGAAATGGCATTCCGGCAATTTATGAACATCACCATCATGAGGACAAAAAATTTGAACCAGAAATTGTGAAAAATCCCCTATTTCAAATTGCTGTTACTGTCATAGATACCATTCGAGACAGCATGATTAAAAATGGTATGCCTCCAGAGAAAGTGATTACCATTCACAATGGTTTTAATAGCCTATTTATGGGAAGACAACCAGAAAAATTAACAACATGGCGTGAAAAATTATTGCCAGATGGACGTGATAAATTGGTAGTCTATGCAGGAGCATTAAAACAATTCAAAGGTATTGACATACTTATTGATGTAGCAAAGGAAATGCCAAATGTGCAATTTGCTTGTGCTGGTGGTAACTCAGAAGAAGTTGAGCATTACCAGCAACTCACTAAAGACAAGCAAGTTGAAAATATGACATTTTTAGGGTATATACTGCATGATGAGCTAGTATCATTGCTACAAGCAGCCGATATTTTAGCTCATCCCCATTGCTTAGGAAAAGCCGCAACTTTCACATCTCCTTTAAAATTATTTGATTACCTCGCCTCTGGAAATCCAGTTGTTGCTACCGAAATTCCTTCTTTAACTGAGTTTAAAAATACTCCAGCCATTGCTGCTTGGAGTGAACCAGATAACCCAACTAAATTTGCTGCTGCTTTGCAACAAGTCTTAGAAACACATCCAAAAAAAATAGATGGTTATCCAGAAATTATTAATTTTGTTAAGCAGTTCTCTTGGGAAAATCGTGCCACCAAAATCCTTAGCTACGTCAATGAATCTTTTCTTCCTCCACTCATCCTCTGAACTAATTTTGATTAGTGACTAATATGAAAACTGTAGGTATGATTAGCAGCTATCGCGCCTTAGAATCAAGGGCAGATTGGCTGTGGCAACAAACACCCCATCCCTTTGGTGTTTGGGGAAATATACAAATGCAAGCACTGGCAGAAAAACCAGATTTCCTGCTTATGTATCAGTTTGATTTTCCTAAACCATCACCTCCTCTATCGTTATTAGAACGTTTACGGAAACAGCAGCAAAAACCAGAGTTAAATATTCATAATTTATTACGTGGTGTCAATAAAGAACAGATTATTTATTTGTTAAGAGAACCACCTTTAGAGGAAATTGTAGAAATAAACCAGCGTAATTATCAAAAAGCTCAGAATTATTGTGGCTATGTTTCTGGGCCTGATGATTTTGCTCCTACGCCCGATTATATGCCAGCAATTTGGTATCATTCTAATTCATTTCAAGATTTGGATGAAATGCCATGCCCAGAAAAAGTTTCAAACTGTAGTTGGATTACTTCAGGAATTAATCGCACAGCCAACCATCGTCAACGTTTAGATTTTTTGCAATCTTTACAATCTCAAGGGCTACAAGTTGATTTTTATGGACGTGGTTTACAAAAATGGGTAAAAACTTCGGGAGAACTTGGTAATAAATGGTATGGAATGGCACCGTATTACTACAATCTAGCAATTGAAAACTATACTAGTAATGATTGGTATGTGAGTGAGAAACTTTGGGATAGTCTACTAGCTTGGTGTTTACCTATTTACTATGGTGGAACAGCGGCAGATAAACTATTACCCACAGGTAGTTTTTTAAGATTGCCTAGTTTAGATGAAAAAGGTATTGCTTATATCCAAGAAGTAACTTCCACCCCTGATGCGTGGTATGCTGCTAAAGACGCAATTGCCGAAGCTAGACAAATTATCTTACACAAACTCAATTTGCTCAACTGGTTATCAAACTTCGTTGCTCAATACTCATAAATATATGAAAGGTATTTGCACCCTTGGCAATGATTACGTTTTCGATCAACTTGTGGCTCTGCTCAACAGTATAGATGTTTTCTTGGGTTCAGAAATTCCAGTTTGTATCTATCCCTTTGATGAAAAAATCCAGCGGATAACTGAGGAAATAGCCAAACGTCCCAATGTATTTATTTACGATAATCAACAATCAATTCAACGTTGGGATCAATTCATGCTAGAAGCTAGTCCAGCTAGTATGACCCGCAAATACAGAATTTATGGTGGACATCGACGATTTTGTGCTTTCGATGAACCATTTGATGAATTTGTTTATCTTGATGCTGACACTTTAGTGATGGATTCACTAGATTTAGTATTTCAAAAATTAGCTGAATATGATTGTATAGTCTATGATTTTCAATTTAAACAGCTAGACAAAGTTTATAATATTGGCTCCCCAAAGTTATTTGAAGTTTTTGATCAAAAACGTTTAGATACAGAAATATTCTGTTCTGGATTTTACGCATCTAAAAAAGGTCTATTTGATGAAAATAGTATAGCGAAACTCTTATCTTATTTACGCGCAGGTGAAAGAGAAATTCTGTATCCTACAGGTGATCAACCAGTCATTAACTATATGTTTATGAGGTCTGGTCTAAAAATTTGTAATTTAGCTCATCACTTACCTAGCCAGGAAGTTACAGGTTGCACCGTCACCTCTAAACACTTTGAAGAGAAAGAGAAAATTTTATATGACAAAGGTAATCGCTTAACCTACTTACATTACATTGGCATCACACCGAAGATTAGTCAAGCCGTATGTGCAGGCGAAAATATTGAATTTCCTTATCGAGACTTATTTCTTTACTATCGCTATCTGCATGAACCAGATAAACGCCCATTTTTCAAAAATCCTCCTCGTTCTTATAACGCCTCACCACCAGGTTTACTAACTAAAGCATTACAAAAATTAAAATTATTTAGAGGATAGCTATATGAGTCGGGGAATTTATATTGTTGCTAACGACCACGTAATTGAAAATGCTATTGCCTTACTCAATAGTATTCGTCAATATGACCAGGAAGTCACAGTTTATCTCATTCCTTTTAATGATAAATACCATAAAGTAGCTGATACATTGGCTACGTTACACAATGTCAAAATTTTCCCTGACTTAGAATTAATTGACAAATTTACACAACGTATAGGTGAAATTTTTGATCGAGACTTCCTAGCTTTACCCAATAAAATGCGGAAATTGGTGGCATGGTTTGGACCCCTAGATGAATTTATTTATATTGATACGGATATTGTCGTCTTTGAAAAAATATCCAACGACTTAGACAAACTTGCTGAGTTAGATTTCTTCTGTTGTGATTATCATCATGCTAATGACAAACTTAGAAATATTTTTTCTCCTCTTGTAAAAGAGCAGCAAATTTTTACAGACATTCAACTAGAAGATGTTTTCAATAGTGGCTTCTGGGGTTCAAAAAAAGGTGTTATTAGCTATGAACAAATGGATGAAACTTTGCGAGAATGTGCTACACATCGTGAATACTTTGATTTTTCTGAAGGAGTCACAGACCAACCTGTTTTAAATTATCTTATTCTTAAGTTAATTGCCAAACGTGGTAATCTCGTCAAAATTCCTGGTGGTGGACCTGGTAGTTGGGGCGGTTCTCGCAATTTTCAAGAACAAGATTATATCCTTTATGATCAAGGGAAACGATTAAAATATTTGCATTGGGCAGGTATAAAAATGAAACCTGGTAGTCCTTATTGGCAGTTATGGCGACATTATCGTTATCTACATGAGGGTAAATTAGCTTTTATCCCTAAACTCACTCGTCGCTTATTTCCTTTTATTACTAACCGAATTTAATATTGAGGAGTATTTATATGGTTAACGGTATTTACACCTTAGCTAATGATGTGGTTTATGACCAATTAGTGGCTTTACTTAACAGTATTGAAGCTAATGCTGGCAGAGAAATTCCTGTTTGTGTTATTCCCTATGATGATAGATTAGATCAGGTAAAAGCAGAGATTGCTACTAGAGATAATGTTACCTTATTTGATGATTCTGCTTCCCTTGCTCGTTGGGAAGGAATTGGGACTCGTATCTGGAAATCACATCCTAGAGCTTTAAAGCTCTGGAGAGAACGTGGTTTGTCAGATAATTTTCGTATAGAAAGACATCGCAAACTTTGTTGTTTAGATGGTGCTTTTGACAAGTTTATCTTCTTTGATGCAGATACTCTGTTGATGAAACCATTAGATGATGTGTATGAGAAATTAGATAGGTATGATTGGATTACAAATGACTTTCAATATAAATCAAAATTGACCTATATTTTTGAATGGTCTGAAGAAAAACTCCAAGAAACTTTCCAACGACAGAGTATCAGAAATGATATTTTTTGTTCTGGTTGGTTTGCATCTAAGAAAAGTATTTTTGATCAAGTTACTTTAAACCAATTATTAGATAAATTGGAATCGGGAGAATCTGATGTACTAGCTTGGGGTGATTCTGATCAAACAGTTATCAACTATTTGGTTTTACGTAGTGGTATTTCTTACTATAACTATGCCTGTCATGATGAAGCAACAGGCTGTCATTGGTCTTCTCAATTTAATGTTGTAGATAATATCTTATATGACCAAGGACAACCAATTACATATCTTCATTATATGAGTGTATCTTCCTCAGCATTTACTCAGCTATGTACTGGAGAAGATGTCAATATTGCTTACCGTGATGTATTTTTACACTATCGATATTTAAAATCACCAGAACAACGTCCTCAATCTTTTAACCGTCCCAGTCCTTTTGTCCAGTTACAGCGCAATGGTTCAAAGTTTTTACAGAAAAAATTTAATAGATTGAAGCTAAAATATAGTAACTTCAAGGATAAAATTACTCAATGAAAAAACCACATATGCAATTAAAATAGATTTGCTATGTGCATATGTGGTCAATCGTTTTCAAAATAGAAAATGAAATAATACCGTTTTTTTATGAAGATGCAATTTATCCTTTGTTGTAGAGACATTCCATGGAACGTCTCTAGGAAATAAATTTGGCGCAGCTTTACATAGAATTGGTATAAGTAAGTGAAAAACTAAGGATTTAAAAACAGCGCAGATAGGTTCTGTTTTTGTAGCTGAGACTCTAAAGACTCTAAGACCAAGAATCTAAATCTAGAGATTGCATTCCCCGACTTTTAGCAAAATCTAGTAAACTTCCCAATTGGAACCAAACCAACAAACAAGTTAGCAAACTCAGAGGTAAACCCACACCTAAAGCCAAAGGAGATGGAAAGCCAAAGATTTCTAACCCAGAAGACATAAATAAACAAGTGCCTCCAGTGATGCCAATGAATGGTATAAATAATTGTTTTAAAGAAGAAGAAGATTTCACACTTTCTTGGGGAACACTTGGCCATTTCTGCACAATTACTTTTAAAGTTCCCGATAATGCTAAACCAGAAGTTAATGCTGTGAGAAATCCAACCAACAGTAAAAAATATGGCGGTTGTAAAGGGTAATAGTACATGAAAACTCCTAATTGTTATTAAATTAATTTTTACTTGGTGAGTGGTGGATAGTAAAGGCAGCAAAGGTTTTAGAATTTGGCAAAATAGCAGCAATGCC
Source organism: Anabaena sp. PCC 7108 (assembly GCF_000332135.1). Taxonomy (NCBI): domain Bacteria; kingdom Bacillati; phylum Cyanobacteriota; class Cyanophyceae; order Nostocales; family Nostocaceae; genus Anabaena; species Anabaena sp. PCC 7108. The sequence goes on along the minus strand of NZ_KB235896.1, from coordinate 5,204,632 downwards.
TTCTTTAGATAACTCTGTCAAAATACCTATAGCCACATCTAGTAAACGATTTGGAGGTAAGTCGTCCTTGACTAAATTCCACAGCCTTTGTATTTCTTCTGTGTGTAAACGGTCATCTTCAGTGAGAGCAAGAACTAACTGACGACGGAGAAATCTACCTTCTTCAGATAGTAGAAATTGTAACCCCATTTTTGCTGTCGGTAAGACATCAAATTCTTCATCAGTGCGAGCAATGGAAATTAAATTTTCTAACCGCTGCCATTGAAATTTACCATCTTTAAACAATACATTGAGTAACCGCCGTCTCAATGCAGGAGATTCCCCAGTTAGCAACCGTCTTGCTATGTATGGATAACCTACTTCAACAATTTTAAAATTTGGATTGAGGCTGAGAGCTATACCTTCCTGTGTCACCAAGGAACGAATAATTAAAGCAAATTTGGCAGGTACTCGGAAAGGATATTCATACATCAATTCCGAGAATTCATCAGTAATAGTTTTGAAGTTAAAATCCTTGACATTTTTGCCAATAGCATTTCCCAGCACAGCTTCTAATGCTGGAACAATTGGGCAAATATTTGTATCTGGAGCCAGAAATCCCAGTTTGACAAAGTCTTCAGCTAAGTCGGTGTAATCTTTGTTTACAAGATGTACTAAGGCATCTACCAGTGTTTCTTTGGTAGTTTCCTCCAACTGATCCATCATGCCAAAGTCAACGTAAGCCATCCTACCATCGGGCAGAGCAAACAAATTACCTGGATGAGGATCTGCATGGAAAAAACCATGTTCTAACAATTGCTGTAATCCAGAGGTAACACCGATTTGGATAATTGTTTCTGGATCTAAACCTACTGCACGAATGCTTTGGGTATCTGTTAGTTTAAAGCCGTTAATCCATTCCAGAGTTAAAACACAAGTATTAGTGTAACGCCAATAAATACAAGGAATTTTAACTTGGGGGTCATCGCGGAAATTACTAGCAAATTTTTCTGCATTTCGACCTTCATTGATGTAATCGACTTCTTCAAATAACTTGGTTCCGAACTCGTCTACAATTAGTGTCAGGTCGTGACCAAGATTAAGAGGTAGCCAAGGTGTCAACCAGCCAGCAGCCCAGCGCATGAGGTACAAGTCCCGTGTAATAATTGGACGTAAGTTAGGGCGTTGTACCTTCACTGCTACTTCTTCACCACTAATTAAACGGCCTCTGTAGACTTGGCCTAAACTAGCTGCTGCTACAGGTTGGGGTGAGAGTTCACTGAATACTTCTTGAATGGGTCGGTCTAGTTCACTTTCAATAATTTGGTAAGCCAAGTCATTATCGAAAGGTGGTAACTGATCTTGCAACTTAACCAGTTCTGCTAAAAAATCTTTGCGGATTAAGTCAGGTCTGGTGGAAAGGGCTTGACCAACTTTAATAAAAGTGGGTCCAAGGTTGGTGAGCAGTTCTCGCAACTGGGTAGCTCGTTTACCCTTGTTCTGCTCAACTTGATTTTGCCATTCATCCCACTTAAGACTGAGTATAAAGCCTAAAAAAGAGAGGATGATTCTCAGGAGTCTGCCCCAAGCTAACCAGGGACGGTAACTGTAGTAACGAGCGATCGCTTCTTGATTATACTGCTTTAGTTGAGCAGGTTGATACTGACCCACGCCTTTATTTGCCTCTCCAACTAGGAAATTTACACTATTGTTTGTCTCCTGAATCACAAGCTGCTTGCTCATCAAGGATAGTGGTAGGTTTTGATTTGACTACTGCTAACACTAATTGCTATGTAGCATAGTGTTAACTTTTTTACCTCTACAGCAGATAGCATCCAGCCCCATTATAAACTTATCCCCTCATCTACCATTTCCGGTAAAGTGTGGAGCTTCTTTCGGTTTTAGTTACAAGAAAGAATATAAGCTTGGCCTATTTCTAGGAACTATTATGAGGCAGACTAAAAATATCCCATCTGCCTAGATTTGTTTATCTTTTCGTTAATTATACTTTATAAAAGTACAAACATTTATCTAATATTTGGAGCATTTTATATTTTTTTAATTATTCTTCATAAAACAATAAATACTAACTAGTTATATGTGTAAATATTTTTACTTAAAATTCAGTAAGTACACTGTCTGGAAATTATTGCAAAAGCCTATCATAAAAGTTTTATACTCTACAGTTAGAAATATACATTTCGTAAAAATTGTGTCTATCAATACTGAACTTAATAAAATAATACGTAGTCAAAACAGACTTGTTTGGCTTACCTGAATGATGAGCATCAAGGTAAGCATCGGTGTGTATTCATTGCTAATTAATAATAATAGTTTTAGGCTTTGCCTTTCCATATAGGAACTAATTATTATGAAACCTTTTCAGATTTTAGATTTTGAATAATTAAATCCAAAATCTAAAATTTAAACACTTTTAATTAACTCTGCTTTGATTTTGCTTCCAAAGTTTCTAAGCGGCTTTTTAGTTCCTGATTTTGTTGTTGAATTTTGTTGAGTTCTTCGCGCATTTGAAGCAAGCTTTTTTCAGGGCCAATATTCTTTTGGACTTTGGTCACTTCTTCTTCCGCATAACGACGCACTCTTCCATCTGCCGTTTGATTAGCTAAAGACTGTAAAATGCTCATTGCTTTCGGGGTTTCCATTTGTCCCAATGCAGATACTACTGCCATTTGGGTTAAAAAGAAAGTCTCTCTAGCTATTTCTGATAATCGATCTAAAATCCGTTCTATATTAGTAGGAGTTTGACCAACAGAAATTTTGCCTAAATTGCGAATTGTCGTTAAACGTAACGGTTGAGAAATACCAAGTTTAGTATATTCAATCAATAAGTTCAAAGCAGCTTCTGAAGTTTTAAATTCTGCTAAACCAGCAATTGCCCCACTGCGGACAACTTCATTCCAACCTGCTTTTTCTTCTAAAACGGTTTTCAGCAACTTGATGATTTTTTCTTCATGAGGTTTATCTTCCAAGTTAGCAGCAGCTATTGCTCCTATTGTCCGACAAGCAGCAGCTTCTACATAGTAACTGGGATCACCATCCTGAACAAAACCTTTAACAGCTTTATAACTAGCATGGGTTTTAATATCAGATAAAGACTGCACCACAGCACGTCGTACATAAGGACTTTGATCTTGTAAACCAGCAACTAAGCCATCAAATGCTTGATCTAATTTAATTTCTGCTAATTGTTTAGCTACTTCCACACGCACACCCCAAAAGGGATCATTTTGCAAAGCTGCTGATAGTGCTTTAGTCGCTTCTAATGCACCTTTTTTAGCCAAAGCTGCTGCTGCATAGATGCGAGAAACAGGATGAGGATCAAATTCTAACTGTGCTTTTAATTCTGGGACTGGATATTCTAAAGCCACAGTTTTCAGGTAATTATTCCCCACATCAAAGCTGATAAAATCTGGCTTTTCAGTTAGTGGAAAATAGAAACTCTGTTCTCGTTCATTCACGCGTACGGTGAAAGTTTTCAATGCTGAGTTTGCCTGAATATAACCAAAACCGATAGGTATTCTGAGGTCAAACAATTCTTTATCGTCTACAGTAGCTTGGGTTTGAGTAACTGTTACTTTAGCTAAATTAGCATCTCCATCCCAAGAGTAAGCAACTTTAAAGTCGGGATGACCACCACGATAAACATATTGATCAAAAAGGAAAGTGAGATTATGTCCAGTTGCTTTTTCAATCGACCTGAGTAAGTCTACGGTTTCTACAGTTTTATGAGCATTATCTTGGACAAATACTTGAATAGCTTGCCAAAACAAGTCATCTCCCAATTCCGTGCGAATCATGTGATAAACACAAGATCCTTTTTCATAGATATGCCGATCATAAAGTTCGATGGCTTCTCGGTAAATATGAGTGACCATTGGCCGACGGTAGCGGCTGCTGTCTTCGCTTAAATAACTACGTGCTTCTAATAAACGATAATATGCTGCATCCTGCTCGCCATATTCATGTTCTGTCCACATTACTTCAGAATAAGAAGCCATTCCTTCTTTAATCCAAGCATGAGACCAGTGTTTAATTACGACTAAATCCCCAAACCATTGATGCGCTAATTCATGGACAACTAAACTTTCTGTGTTGCGGTTATCTAATACTGCACGTTCATCTAGTAAACATCGGTCAGTTAACAAGGTAGTCGAGGTGTTTTCCATTCCTCCAAAAATGAAGTCTTCTACGCAAACTTGGGCGTATTTGGGGAAAGCATAGGGATAACCATACTTTTCGCTCAAAAATTCTATCATGCGGGGAGTTTTACCCATACTACGTTTAGCATCTGCTGCCCGTTCTTTTTCAACGTAGTAGGTAACAGGTTTACCTTGCCACTCATCTCGAATTTCTGCAAAGTTACCTACTGCTAATGTCATTAAGTAAGTAGGGTGAACTTGCTGCTGTGACCAATGGTAAATTTTATCCTCACCATCAACCGCTGTATCAATCAGTTCACCGTTGGAAATTGCCATCAGGTGCTTGGGAACACGGACACGGATTTCTGAAGTTGATAGCTGTCCTGGATAGTCAAAGCAGGGAAACCAATACCGAGAGTCTTCGTCTTCTCCCTGAGTCCAGACTTGGGTAGGTTTATGTGGATAGTATTTGTCTGGTTGAATAAAGTAAATTCCCCGTTGGGGTTTTTCTACCGAGTAAGCGATCGCAATTAATAATCTATTTCCGATCTGAGTTGGTTGAGAAAGTTGAATAGAAAGCTTTTCTCCATCATATTCAAACTTCTGTATGACTTCGTCTACCTGTACAGATTGGATATTCAGGTTTACGGCATCCAAGGTCAACCGCTCAATATTATTGCGGATTGGCAATAGACGAATGCTACAATTACCGTAGTAACTTTGGTGCGGTATATCCAAATTTAGGTCTAGAAAAATATGTTCTACTTGTCCGGGTCTATCGGGGTTGTAGTGTGGTTTAGCCCCTGGTAGCTCAAAAGATTTATGTCCGTTATTCTCGGTATCAAAATAAGACTGCAACATTGATTATTACTGACCTTGTAATCCTGAAACTTTCAGAAAAATAGCGATTGCACGTAACATATCCCCAATCAACTTGATTAGTTGATCAGGATTTTCCTTGGGGATGGGATGATAAAAATCAATCTTCTCATTTTGCTCCCAAGTCTCCATATCTTGATGTCATCTGAATATTTTTCAGTTTTACATCATCGAAGAGTCTCTTATACCACACTGTGATCTATTTTCATTGAGTAAAAATACTATTATTCTTCTAGCTGAGAAGAACTTGTGGCTCAGAGTCTGATTATTTTTTTGAGATCAACTAAAATACCATTTGCGGATTCACTCCTCACTTTGGTGAAGTCTTTTTTAGAGTCACTAAAAATTAGTATTGTGTATAAATACCAATTTTATCAGTAAATACCCACTAAATTAGTGGAAATTAGTGATAAAAATCCAAAAACCTGCCGATTACTGTTGTAAATACCTGATCATAATTTGATCACAAGAGGATAATAACAATGCCTGAAAGTAAATCAAAATTTTTAGTTCCTGCTATTGGTACTGCTATAGTCGTGGTAGGTGGTCTAGCTGCGTATATGTATTTAAAAGCTCCTTTTGGAGATACCTCCAGTCCTCTGGGTAGCGCTAAAGTTGTACCATCTAATGCCTTAATGGCAACTTATATCAATACTGATCCCCCATCTTGGCAGAAGTTACAGCAGTTTGGCACTCCACAAGCACAACAATTGCTGACAAAAAGTTTAGGATCTATCAATAAAGGACTACTTAATGATAGTAACATTTCCTATGAAACAGACATACAACCTTGGATAGGGGGTGTGATGATTGCTGTGTTACCACCAAGTCCCCCTACACCTAGTCAATCCAATCCACCTGTCCAACCACCTCAGGAGCCAAATATTCTCTTGGTAGTAGGTATAAAAGACAAACTCAATGCTTTAAATTTTGCTAACAAGTTAAAGGGGCAGAAAAACATTCAAATTCAGGAATCAGAGTACAAAGGTGAAAAAATTATTGCCACTCAAAACAAGGGTAAATCAACATATACAGTGGTTTTAAATAATAGCTACATACTCTTAGCACCAGAAAGACAAGCTGTAGAAAAAGCTATTGATACTTATAAAGGTGAATCTTCTTTTGCTAGTAAAGAAGGTGTAAGTAGCATTTTAACTAAGGGTGTAGATGTTAAAAACAGCCTTGCTCAGATTTATCTGCCTGATTACGCTAATACTATACAGCAATTAACAGCATTAAATTCCCCAGCTAGAGCATTACCTCCACAGACTTTAATGCAACTTAAGCAAGTAAAATCTGTAGTAGCAGGTATTGGTGTTGATGATGGGGGACTGCGATTAAAAACAGTAGTAAATTTAGATCCACAACTGAACAAATTTCAGTATCAAACCACTCCTGCTAATATAGTTGGACAATTTCCTAGTGATACTTTTGCTTTAGTCACTGGACAGAATATTAATCGTAGTTGGCAAACTTTTGTAGAACAGTCCAAAGATTATCCTGAATTTAAGCAAGGAGTCGAACAAGCTCGCGGACAACTAAAACAATCTGCCAATATTGATTTAGATAAAGATATTTTTAGTTGGATGAACGGAGAATTTGCCTTGGGTGCTGTGAAATCTAATCAAGGTTGGTTAGCAAATGTTGGTTTTGGAGGGGCTTTTGTATTTGATACAAGCGATCGCAAAACAGCCGAAGCAACTTTCACCAAACTAGATGATTTAGCCAAAAAGCAATCTCTCAACGTTGCCCAAAAAAGCATAGGTGGTAAAAATATCACAGAGTGGCAAATACCCCAACAAGGCGCTTTAGTGGCACATGGGTGGCTAGATCAAGACACCGTATTTTTCGCTATTGGTGGTCCGGTTGGTGAAGCAATAGCAGACAAAAAAGGTCAAGCCCTTGATAATAGCGATACATTTAAAACCGTAACTGGTTCTTTACAGAAACCCAATGGTGGTTATTTCTATCTAGATATGGACAGCACCACTACCTTAATCACTCGTATTGCCGCGCAAGGTCAACCCCTTCCTCCGGAAGCTACTGGTATCTTATCTTCTATTCGTGGTCTGGGTGTGACTGTGAATAGTCCCGATCAATCTACCAGTCAAATGGAGATGTTGTTATCTCTCAAGCGCTCTAAATCCAACTAAATTTGAGGATTTCGAGTTTCTAAAGTCTGCGTCAGATGATTGAGCGCCTCAGTCAGTCTTTCTTGAGCTACAAGGTGAGAATCTGATGATGGCAGTTCAGCCGCAACTTGTTCTTTCCTTTTGAATTTTTGTAATGCTTGAATAGTGACAAATAAGACAAAAGCAATAATGAGAAAGTCAACTATGGAGCCGAAAAACCTGCCGATGGCAATTCCTGGACCAATGCTGATTGTTCTCCAGTCTTGACCAGGTAAAGTGATCAGAGGGTTCATTAATGGCATGATCAGATCCTGTACAAAAGAGGTGACGATCTTGCCAAAAGCTCCACCAATAATAAATGCGATCGCTAAATCAACGACATTGCCTTTCACGGCAAATTCTCGAAAATCGTTGATAAAGCTTCTAGCTCTGCGATTTATTTTTGCCATAAAGGCCGTAGATAGGATCAGAGAAAGGGTAGAATCCTATTCTATAAATCTTTAAAATTGGTTTTCCTATGCCAATTAGGTGAAAAAGACTCTGACTGTAGAAGTAAATCTACTTCTAGACTCACGTCCAAGAAATATGTCATAAGTTAAAAAGACTAGTCTATTAAACACAAGTTAATTTATGACTGCTGCTGTTACAACTACCCCTGACTTAGCTTCCCGTTTGGTAAATGGCATCCTGGCAATTAAGCCATTAGCTAATCTTGCCCAACACCAAGCCCGACAAATGATGATTAAACGCGCTGAGAAAATAGGTGTGTATTGGACAAAAGAAGTAGAAAAACTGCAAGGGCGTGATTGGGCAAATGATTTAGCTCAAGTCCAAAATCCTCAGCTAATCTACCCAGACTACTACGTTACCTCATTCCACGCTTACGAAACCGGAAATCTCAGTTGGCAAGCTGCATTTGAAGTAGAATCTGCGGCTCATGCAGTCCACGCTAAAATTTGGCAAGATACTGAAGTCCAAGGTGATGCCAAACTACGCCAAAGCTACCATAACATCGTCGCTAGTTCCATTTCTCAAGCCCCAAAAGACATTTTAGATTTGGGATGTAGTGTGGGAATGAGTACCTTTGCTTTACAGGCAGTTTATCCCCAAGCTAATATTACTGGTTTAGATTTATCTCCTTATTTCTTATCTGTAGCTAACTATCGCGCTAAACAACGTCAAACTCAAATTAACTGGGTTCATGCTGCGGCTGAATCGACAGGATTACCAGATCAATCATTTGATTTAGTTTCCATTTTTCTGATGTGTCATGAATTACCCCAGTTAGCAACTAAAAAGATTTTTGCAGAAGCAAAGCGTGTTTTGCGTCCAGGTGGTCATTTAGCAATTATGGACATGAACCCCAAATCGGAAATTTACAAGAAAATGCCAACCTATATCCTAACTTTGCTCAAAAGTACCGAACCTTATTTAGATGAATATTTCAGCCTAGATATTGAGAAAGCTTTAGTAGAAGCAGGTTTCCAAACTCCAAATATTACTAGCAACAGTCCCCGTCACCGGACTGTAATTGCTCAGGTGCGTGGCTAATTTTTCTCTACTACTGTGGGCAGTTATTCCACCGCTGGTGTTGTTGTGGTTTTATTACCGCAGAACTCCTGCTGCCCCACCTCTGTTAAATTTGCTACTTTTGTTTATTATTGGCGCTGTATCTGGTTTTGCGGCTCTCGGCCTAGAATGGACTGTAGAAATTGGGCTGAACTCAGTTGTAGACTGGCAACAAATACAGCGTTCCATATTGGGTGTTGCTCTGCGGCAGATATTGGAAATAGCAATTATTGAAGAAGGTTGTAAGTTAGCAGCCGTTGTTTTAGCTATCTGCTATCTGCAACGCAGGTATTACTTACGAGCTACGACTGTTTTTATATTTACCATAGCGGTGACTCTAGGGTTCACTGCTGAAGAAAATTGGATTTATCTATCTCACGGTACATCATCAATTTTAGAACGCAGTATTGGGACACCAGTTCATACTATGTTCTCTGCTCCTTGGGGGTATGCCTTGGGAATATATATTTCTTCGACAAGACGATTAAATAGAGATAGCCAATTAATTACAAAAGCTTGGCTAAATGCTGTGTTTTTTCATGGTTTAGTCAATGTTTTATCTAAGGCTTGGGGTTTTCCACAGCCAATAAAATTCCTGGGCTATGGTTTATTTCCTTTGCTATTGTGGATGTTTTGGCGATTAGAACAACTATTGCGAAGAGTACAGGGCAGACGTGTTATTACTTTAATTTCTGGTTACACACCCTTAGCTCGTTATTGGCAAAGAACTTTAATATTGTTTATTCTGTTATTAGGTGGAAATGCTATTTTTGGATTGTTTCTTCTTGCTAGAAAACTTAGTCCTTTGCGGTGGGAGCAACTGTTTGAGGCTGATATTTTATCGTTTATACTTAAACAAATAGTACTAAATCTCTTTTTAGGAATTTCGTCCTGGTTAATTTATCGCTATTTACGATATTTAGCCGGTCATCGGTATTTTTTAAAGTTAGGAAAATACTAGGAGATTTTTATGCAAGCGACTCCTGTCCGTTGGACTACTCCTGATTTAGAGTTATTCGCAGGAGATAAAAGAAATCGCTATGAGATTATTGAGGGAGAATTATTTAGTGCAGATTAATTGATTAGTCTTTTATTACCTAGATTCAAGTGTGTAGTGAGTCAAATTTTTTAGTAGGGGCGTATTGCAATACGCCCCTACAGGTTCTTTGATAAGTCGGGGATCTGGGTATTTTACACTCTTGCTAAAATTGGTTGACTAACAGCTGTACTAATAGATGTTGATTCTGTATCAGCAGCGTAAATTTCGCAGGAATTATTGGGGCTTTCGATGAGTTTAACCTTGTAAAGCTTGGCTCCTAGCTCTTGAATAGGCGATCGCAATACGTTACTAATATAAAGAGCGATATTCTCGGCAGTAGGCACAACTTTGGCAAAGAAAGCAATATCTTTGTTTAAAAAAGTGTGATCAAATGGTTGTAGTACATAATCTTCAATCACTTGATTTAACGCACCTAAATCTACAGTCATACCCGTGCGAGGATCAATTTCTCCTTTCACAGTGACTTCTAAATGGTAGTTATGTCCATGTCCATTTACGCGAGCGCACTTACCATAAATCTCTGTATTTTCTTCTAAACTCAAGTCAGGATGAGCTAATCTGTGCGCGGCACTAAAGTGAGTGCTAATACTTAAATATGCTTCCATTCCATTGCCCATATAATCTGCCCAAAGTTCAGGATGTTCAAATAACTGCACGCGGACTAAAGGTAAATGGGGTGCTAGACGTTCCCAAATCACCCGCGCAATATTTTCTGTGGTGGGAAGAGTTTGTTGAAATTCTGTCCACACATCATTGAGATAAGAAAAATCTAGTTGACTGGTAATCTCCCGCTTGATGACGTGTTTCACATCAGACAAGTTCAGCACCATCCCATACTCATCTAATTCCCCAGCGAGGGAAATAAATAAAACATAGTTGTGTCCGTGTCCGGGAAATTTTGTGCAAAGACCAAATTTTTCAACATTCTCGTTTTCACTCAGTTCTGGCAACCAATACCGATGGCTTGCCGAAAACTGAGCGCGGCGATTTACAATACATTGCATGAGTACACTGGGACTAGAACTTAATATTTCTTAAACTTTCACTTTACTCAGTATAAACCAATAATGACATTTCCGGCAGATTATAGATAATCCTATAATTAGAGTCTGAATGTAGATATTGACAACTTAGAGTAATTCAATACTCGAAAATAACTTCCCCAATTGTCAAGAGATATTAAAAATGTATCAAACTTTGTTGAGAAAAATTTTGCTGCCTACTAGTATCGTTGTCTTCACTTTGCAGCCTATAAAACCGCTTCTAGCTTTACCACTGCCACAAAACGATTTTATCCAACTTTCTGAATCTAGTCAAAAACCTACAAAACCAACTAAGTTGCAACTCTATGGAAGTCTGAAAACACGAACCCCCATGATTCAATGGTATCTGGAAGAATTAGGCATTTCTTATGACTATATTTCCTTAGATATCAAAGCTGGTGAACAGCATCAACCTGAATTTTTAGCTATTAATCCTATGGGTAAAGTTCCAGCAATAGTAGATGGTGATTTGAAACTATGGGAATCTGGGGCTATTTTACTATACTTAGCAGAAAAAGATCAACAAATGCCTAATTTATTAGGAGAGCGTGCCAAAATTGCACAGTGGGTAATTTTTGCTAATTCTACTCTCTCACCAGCTTTATTTACAGCAAGTAAACGCGAAAAAGAAATGCCAATTTTACTAATGCCACTTAATCAAATTTTGCAAAAACAACCATTTTTATTAGGTGAAATACTGACGGCTGGAGATATTGCTGTTGCCTACTATTTGTATGCGGCAAAATTACTTTTATCACTTGATTATAATCAATATCCTAACGTTGTTGCTTATCTTGATAGAATGACAGCAAGAACAGCATTTAAAAATACTGTAGGAAAGCGATAATTTGCGATTTGGTTAGTTAATTATTGATTTACTTAATGAAGTAAGTGAATATAATTAAAGATAAAAGGCACAAGAGTATAGATACCCAACTTCTTAACCCAGACGGGTATGTAAATCTGATTTAGGGTATAATACCAACTAAGTTGGAAATATATAAACTATGCCACAGGACTTATCACCCCTCTGGATATCGCTGAAAACCTCACTATTAGCGACTTTCATCACCTTCTTTTTAGGTATCGGTGCTGCTTACTGGATGTTGGGATACAGAGGAAAGGGGAAATCGATAATCGAGGGTATTTTTGTTGCACCGTTGATTTTACCACCTACAGTGGTTGGTTTCTTGCTGCTGCTATTTTTTGGTAAAAATGGTCCGGTTGGTAAACTGATGGAACCTTTTAACCTGACAATAGTATTTACTTGGTATGGTGCGGCTATAGCGGCAACCGTGGTTTCTTTCCCATTAATGTATAAAACTGCGCTTGGCGCTTTTGAACAAATTGATGCTAATTTGTTGCGAGTAGCAAGAACTTTAGGATCTGAAGAATCAACAATTTTTTGGCGGGTTAGTTTACCCTTAGCATTTCCTGGCATTTTAGCAGGTGCGACTCTAGCTTTTGCCCGTGCTTTGGGTGAGTTTGGTGCAACTTTGATGTTAGCTGGTAATATCCCTGGACAAACGCAGAATATACCAATGGCGATATATTTTGCTGTGGAAGCTGGTGATATGAATGAAGCTTGGTTTTGGGCGATTGCTATTGTCGCCGTTTCTCTATCAGGAATTATTTTAACTAACTTTTGGCAAGAACACAAGCAGCAAAATAGACGTACAGATAGGGGAGAAACTAAACAAATAGAAACAAAAAATCAGACCTTTTCTTTATCTGCTAATTCTTCTATATCCAATTTATTTATAGATATCGAAAAACACCTAGCAAGTTTTCATCTGCAAGTTGCCTTTAATATCGATAATCAACCTTTAGGATTATTGGGAAGTTCTGGGGCAGGTAAAAGTATGATTCTCCGTTGTCTGGCGGGAATAGAAACACCAACTAAAGGAAGAATTGTTTTAAATGATAGAGTTTTATTTGATTCTGAAAAAGGAATTAATATCCCTATTCGTCATCGCCATATTGGGTTTTTATTTCAGAACTATGCCTTGTTCCCCCATCTAAATGTGACGCAAAATATTGCTTTTGGTTTACCTAAAAAATTATCTCCTGGAAATATAAAACTAGAGGTAGAAAAGCAATTAATAGCAATGAAATTACAGGGATTAGGCGATCGCTATCCTCACCAACTTTCAGGAGGACAACAACAACGGGTAGCTTTAGCTAGGGCTTTAGCTAGTCAACCAGAAGCATTACTTTTAGATGAGCCATTTTCTGCCCTGGATACACACCTACGCAGTCAGTTGGAACAACAAATGACAGAGACTTTAGCTGATTATTCTGGTGTGACTTTATTTGTTACTCATAACATGGAAGAAGCTTATCGTCTTTGTCCCAATCTATTAGTATTAGAAGATGGTAAAGAAGCTCATCATGGTTCTAAATATGAGATTTTCCAGCATCCTGCAACTATGAATGTTGCCAAAATAACTGGATGTAAAAACTTTTCTCGTGCTGTTTTTATCTCATCCCAAAAAGTAGAAGCAATTGATTGGGGTTGTACTCTGGAAGTTGTAGAATCAATTTCAAATCAATTATCTCATATTGGTATTCGCGCCCATCAAATAGGGTTTACTAATGATCCTGATAAGGAGAATACTTTTCCCTGTTGGCTAGTCAGAACCAGCGAAACACCACACCGGATGACTTTATTTTTAAAGCTGCATTCACCGGCTGAAAATTCTCACGATTATGACTTACAAGCTGAAGTTTATAAGGAAAAATGGATGACAATTAAAGATAAATCTTTTCCTTTATATGTATATTTAAACCCCTTGCAGTTGATGTTGATGGAGTAAATAGCAAAAAGTGATTAATTAACCTCGAAAACGTTCAATATTATCCAAATAATCTGCTATTTCTTCTCCACCAATTTGACAAGCAACACGGTCAACTGTCAGCATATCTTCACCAGCAAATACCTTACCTAATTTTATAGATTGACCTTTATCTGGTTTCCAATCAGCACTGATAAACTTGAGATTACCATCTACAACCGCACCATTAAATAAATGTCCAATAGTGAAATAAACATCCTGTAAAATTAAAGGAACAGAAGGACGGTGTAATTGTCCTCGTGATTTTGGACTTCTCGCTTTATAATGACTGCGAGGAAACAAACCATACAAGTTTTTTAAAGAAGCTGAAATTAAAGGCTTGTCATTAATATATGTACGTTTGAAAGCACCCACAGAAATTCTACAATCTACTTCCTCTAAAATTGCAGGAGCCAGCATTGTTTTAAACCGAACTGGTTGAGGAGAAAGATTGGGATATTCTTTCAATGGTAATTCATCTGCATCTAATAATTGCATTTCTGCATCTAGCAATGAATATAAACCATTACGACTGGCTATTTCTGCTAAAGAAACTGGTGAACATACACCTTCAACAATTAAAATTTCTGCATGAGGATTACAGGAACGTAAACCTTGAAGTACCGCAGCCAAGACTTTCATGCTGACAGTTACAGGAGGTGCAACGGGATAACCCAAATTAGGTTTGACTAAAATTCGTTTAGCATTAATAGCCGCAGTCGGTGGTTGATATATAAATTCATTGGTATCTGTGACTTGAACAGAAAAGTTTAATTTAGTATTCATCAATTGACTCAGATAAGATTAAGATTAAGTTTTTTGATTATCAGATTTAAAAGTTCCAGCGATAAAATCTCGCTTTTTTAAATGCTTAGTCTTCCGCTGAGTTACACGCTCTCTCCACATTCTAAAACTAGATGCTTTCATTTCCCTACGCATTAAAGCAATCACTTGTTTTTCGAGTAGCCCAAATTGAATCTCAATAGCATCAAAAGGGGTTCTGTCTTCCCATGCCATTTCTACAATTCTGTCTATTGTGGCTTGTTCAAGTTCTGGTAATTTCATATTTGATTAAACAAGTATAGTTATATTTATTTTACAATGACAATGATAAATCGCCAACGACTTTTAAAACATCTTCTAAACTACAGAAGAAATAGCGCAAACCTGTAACCCAACAGGTGTATTAATAATTATAGATTCTACACCAAAAACTTGAGCAATATTATTTGGTGTTAGTACTACTTCCGGCGTACCAAGTTCCCAAATATGACCTTGTTTTAATAAAGCAATGCGGGAACTATACCGCGCGGCTAAATTTAATTCATGTAAAACTGTAACGATAGTTAATTGATGTTGATGATTGAGATTTTTTAATAATTCTAATAACTGCAATTGATAATTTATATCTAGATACGTAGTTGGTTCATCTAATAATAATACTTTGGGTTCTTGAGCTAAAGCTAAAGCTAGAAAAGCCCGTTGTCTCTCACCACCTGATAATTCTTCAATTAAGCGATTACTAAATTTTTCCAATTGGGTTTTTTGAATTGCTGCTTCAACTTTTTGTCTATCTTCAGAACTTAATTCCCATTGCCACCAAGGTTGATGAGGTGTTCTTCCTAAACTCACTAATTGATGCACTGTTAAACCGATAGGAACTGTTTGCTGTTGGGGTAAAAGTGCCAATTTTTGAGCTACTATATTGGGAGGTTGTGAGTGAATTTCTTGCCCATCTAATAATATTATTCCCTGCTGTGGTGAAAGAATTCGACTAATTAGTTTGAGTAAAGTAGATTTACCAGAACCATTAGCACCAACTAAACTTAACCATTCTCCAGTTTGCAAAGAAAGAGTAATATCTTGAATGATTGGTGCAACAGTATAACCACCTGTGACATTTTTTAATTCGAGAGGCATTTATTTGAAAATATAAAAAACAATTGATATGCTATTATATTTTTAGCAGAAAAAATTAATTTTTGCAATATAATTACTTCTTTATAAGATGAGATAAGCATGACTAAAGTCATGACCAGATTAGTGACCTTTTACCTATATCATCATGCAACTCTAATTTTATGATTTAAGTAGGTTGAAATAAAACAACCCAAAAACTAATTTCATTCTCAAGAATACTTATTATGAATTTGCACAAGTCTCTCATTTTACTTGGTACTCTTGGTTTAGTTACACTAGGTAGTCTAGGAATATCTCCAGCATTAGCTGACAATCCAAACAATTATAGAAATCAGCGGCAAGACAATAGCTATAGACAAGACAATCATCGCAGATACGACAATAACCATAGACAAGACAATCATCGTAGAGACGACAATAACCATAGACAAGACAATCATCGTAGAGACGACAATAACCATAGACAAGACAATCATCGCAGATACGACAATAACCATAGACAAGACAATCATCGTGGAGAACGCCGATATTAAGGTGTCCTATAGTTCCGAATTTTCTGGCTAATTATTGTAGCTACTATCTCACATCAACTTTATGTAAATAGATAGAGATGGTAGTTTTTTAAAGTTGTTAACAGTAACTATAATTTTTGAGCTAACCCCAAAATAACTGATATATAAATAGTATGTCTCTATTAAATTGAGATCTATTTATGGAGTGTAAATTCATGAACTACAAACGGATGTTGAGTATTTTTGCTATGCCTGCTGCGGTTGTAGCCATTGCTATTATGACTACAGGATGTCAATTATCTTCTCCCAATCGAGCTTCTTTTCCCAATAATTCTCCGGGAAATGGGATAAATGATAACTTATCGGAAAATGACACAAATGATAACTCATCTGAAAATGGCACAAATTATCGCTCATCTGAAAATGGCACAAATTATCGCTCATCTGAAAATGATACAAATTATCGCTCATCCCAAAGAGATATAAATCAATATCCAGAACAAATGTCAGAATTGAACTTAACTGACAATCAAAAAGCAAAAATAAGACGAATTAGAACACAAAATGAAGCGAAATTAGTTGCCCTTTTATCTCCTGAACAGCAAGAAGAATTTGAATCTGCTAATAATAGTCGTGATAAATTGTCAATGAGGAGACTGCGATCGCTAAATCTGTCAGCGGATCAAAAGCAGGAAGTTAATGCAATTATACGTAATCAACGGAAACAGATTCAAGCAGTTCTTAATACAGAACAGCGAGAAATGATAAAACAACGGCGTAGGTCTTCTAGAGAAAATTCATCCTACTAATAGTTACATCATCTTGACCATGTAATTAGCTGGGATTAATTTTTGATTTCCATCGTACTTAATTATTGTACTTAATTGCTGATGAAAGAATCTCTGCGTCCATCCTGATCATCAGTATTCAATGGAACTGGATATTAAGACTTGTTAATATCACCAGAACGACGATAAAGCAACCAAATAAACAACGGTGAACCCAGCAAAGCCGTCACCGAACCGACAGGAAGTTCTACCGCACCTAGTCGAGAAAGTAAATCTGCAAACATCAATAACCATGCACCCGCTAAAGCTGAAAGTGGTAAAACAAAACGGTTATCTGTTCCCACAATTAAACGTACACCGTGAGGAACAACCAACCCCACAAAACCGATTAAACCACCGATACTAACAGCACCTGCGGCTAATAAAGTAGCAATACCACCAATTAATAAACGCGATCGCATTAACGAAACCCCCAATCCTACAGTCAAATCATCACCCAAAGCCAAGACATTGAGCGATCGCGCCAACAAACATCCGCACAATAAAGCCACAATAATATAAGGACTAGCTGTAGAAATTTCTGTCCAACCCCGACCATTTAAACTTCCCACCAACCAACTTAACGCAATTTGCACCTGTCCATCTTCCGCCATTAATAACAATGTACTTTGTACAGAACCAAACAAAGCACTAACAGCAACCCCTCCTAAAATCAATCTTTCCACCGAAATTCCCCCACCTGCACGACCGAGGAAAATAACTATAGCCGAGGTCAAAATTGCCCCCAACCAAGCTGCTAAAGGAATCGCTATGGGGAAAACTTGCAAAACAATCATAATAATGACAATTAACCCAGCACCAGCAGAAATTCCCAAGATAAAAGGGTCAGCCAAACTATTACGTAACATTCCTTGTAAAAGTGCGCCAGACATTCCTAAAGCTGCACCCACAATTAACGCCGCCACAATGCGAGGTAGCCGTAAATCCCAAAGAATAGTTTGCTTAATGGGGTCGCCTTGGCGTAGAATTGCTTGGTAAAATTCCGATAAATTCAAAGGAACCGCACCTTGAGAAAGGGAAACTAATAACGTTATTACCAAGGCGCTAACTAGAAGTAAAATTGCCCAAAATAGGCGATGTTTTAGGAAAATTGTCTGCATTTATTATTTGCATTCAAGAATATACAACTTCAGTTGATTACAAGTATGTTCTAACTCCCCTCCACAAAACCCAAAATTTTCATTAAACCTCAGCGTTCCTCCGCGTGAACCTCAGCGTACCTTTGCGTTTAAAAATAAAAATTATCGTACTCATTAACTAGAGTACCTAAAACATCTAAATAATCTTCTTCATCAAGTGTTAATTCACCTTTATCAATCAAAAAATTGATAACCTTTTGTGTAGCTAGAAATTCCTCCTCAGAAGTAATGGGGCGCATAATTCTTATTTTTGCTGACAGGCTTTTTTATTTTAGCAAATTACAAGTTTACAGAAGTAACTCCAACATCTGCGACACACTCACCAAAGTATTCGCACACAAAATCCCCGACGCAGCCACCGCAGGAACACCGATTCCTGGTAAAGTACTATCACCCACCCGATATAAACCCTTGATTGGCGTATGTGTTCCAGGAAACATCCCCTTACCCGCAGCAATAGCTAGTCCATAGGTTCCCTGATAGCGTCGCAAATAATGAGCATGAGTTAAAGGTGTACCAATCAATTCCAATACCACACGCTCACGAATATCCGGGATAATTCGCTCCAAGGCGCGGTATAAAGATAGGGCTTTTTCTCGTTTCTGGTTTTCATAATCATCATTGCGTTCCCAACCCTCATAAGGTTCCAAGGTATAAGCATGAACCACATGATGTCCTGCTGGTGCTAAAGAAGCATCCCACACACTGGGAATAGAAATCATGCAAGTATTCCCAGCAACAGTAATATCTTGATGGGAATCATGAACCACCACATGATGTCCTGTTAAATTCTCCAACCTTTCCGCCTTGATACCTAAGTGTAAATGCATAAAGCTTGCAACGGCTGGTGTATCTAAAGCAGCTTGACGATAACTTGCGGGTAAATCTTCGGGATGTAACAGGTGATTGTAAGTATCCCAAACTGTGGCATTAGAAATTACTATTGGTGCTTTCAAAATCTCACCGCTTCGCAACTTCACACCAACCGCTTTTCCTTCTTCCACCAAAATTTGCTCAACATGACACCCCAAGCGCAACTCACCACCCCAACGTTGCAAACCTCGCACCAAAGCATCGACAATTGCTTTACTGCCTCCTAAAGGATACTCAACCCCAGCACGGGAACGTTCACCTAACATAAAAGCTACCTCTGGGGCAATTGTGCCTTCTGCCTTTAAACCAGATAAAAGAAAGCATTCTAGGTCAATTAGTCGCCTTACCCAAGGGTCTTTGATAGTAGTATCCATCACATTACCAACAGAAGTTTGCACAATTGGCAAATTTAACAACATTTTCCCCAAATCTGGTAAATAACGCTGTAGCAATAGTGGTATAACTTGCCAATCAGCCCTCAGTGCTAGGGTGGGAATACCTTTCATTGCGTCGTAAAGCCCTAGCAGACGTTGTTCAAACTGCTCAAATTCTTTAGCACCTTGAGGCGTGATTTTTTTCAACTCTTGACGGTAAAGTTCCTCATTGCTATAAACTGCAAAAGTGCCTTCAGGAAAGTGATAATGTCCTAAAGGATCATAAGGTATAACTTGGAGAGATTCACCAAGAACATCCAGAACTTGTTTAAGGGGATTTAAACTCTGGGATTCGTTAAGACCACAATAAAAAGAGGGGCCAGAATCAAACTCAAAACCTCGTCTTTTAAAGCTGTGGGCTGCACCTCCGGGAATCGTGTGACTTTCACAGACAATTACCCGTTTTCCATAACGAGCCAATAATCCAGCCGCACATAAGCCACCGATACCGCTACCAATTACTAAAATATCAATATTTTGCATATTTACTCAGTTGTCAGTTGTCAAAAAATATTACCAATTATCAATCACCAATCACCAATCACCCATGACCAATGACAAATTACTAATAAATAAAGCATTAATTCAACTAAAAGGTATTTCTAAATCTTTTGGGACAAATAAGGTTTTAGATAATGTCGATTTGACAATTGAACGAGGGGAAGCACTAGCAATTATTGGACCTTCTGGAACTGGAAAATCGACGATTCTTAGAATAATAGCAGGTTTATTACAGCCCGATGAGGGAGAAATTTATATCCAAGGAGTACAGCGAGATGGGTTAATTGAAGATGGTGCTGATGCTGTGGGAATTGGGATGGTATTTCAACAAGCCGCATTATTTGATTCGTTGACAGTAGAAGAAAACGTGGGATTTTCATTGTACCAAAATTCCAAATTAGAGCGATCGCGTATTCACCAACTAGTAAACGATAAATTAGATATGGTGGGTTTACCAGGAATTGGTCATCTTTATCCCTCAGAACTTTCTGGAGGGATGCGAAAACGAGTAAGTTTTGCTCGTGCAATTATGTCTAATCCCGATCATCCCGCAGAAAGTTCAGAAGTTTTATTGTACGATGAACCCACAGCCGGACTTGATCCCATCGCCTCAACGGTAATTGAGGATTTAATCCGTAATTTACAACGTACACAAGGTGTCTGTAGCACTTATGCTATTGTTACGCACCAAGAAAGTACTATTCGGCGCACAGCTGACAAATTAGTATTTCTCTATCAAGGTAAAGTGCAATGGCAAGGTAAAGTAAGTGAAATAGATCATACTGAGCATCCTTTAATCAGACAGTTTATGAGTGGGAGTATAGATGGACCGATTCAAATGGTCGGTTAATATCACTTGGGATTTTAGATTTGGAACTGTCAAAGATTACTCTTATCTTTTCAGAGTTTCATATTTTACAAATCAGAATTAGTTTTTGGGTAGAAGGAAAAATGCAGGATCTAATTAACAGCTTCACGTCTAAACGAACATTAAGAGAAGGCTCAGTGGGATTGCTAGTCCTACTTGGTTTAGGAGCGTTTGGGGTAATTCTGCTGTGGTTGAATAGAATCAATCCTGGACGCAGTTCTTATAAAGCTATGGTCGAATTTGTTAACGCTGGGGGAATGCAAAAGGGCGCACCAGTTCGTTATCGTGGTGTAAAAGTGGGTAGTATTTCTAACATTAAAACCCTAGTAAACTCCGTCGAAGTAGAAATTGAAATTGGTGATCCTAACTTGCTGATTCCATATAACTCATCGATTGAGGCAAATCAAAGCGGGTTAATTAGCGAAAGTATTATTGATATCACACCAAAAACCAAATTACCGACTGAAACAGATATTTCTAAACCTTTAGACAAAGATTGTAATGCCAGCTTAATTATTTGCAATGGTGCTAGTAATTTAAAAGGAACAATTGGTATCAGCGTCGATGAACTGATTCGCCAATCATCTGACTTTGCTTCTCTATACGGTAATGAAAAATTTTATAAAAACGTTGATCGACTTTTAGTCACTTCTGCTGATGCTGCTTCTAGTGTCGCTAACTTAAGTCGAGAACTGCAAACTGTCAGCAAAAGCTTTAAAGGGCAAATAAGTACATTTTCTGATACTGCGGCAACAGTCCAAAAAGCAACGAATCAACTGACAGAAACTAGCACGAAAACAGCCAATCAACTAGGTACAACAGCTAACGACTTTAGTGTAACGGCCAAACAAGCAGGTCGTTTACTAAATAACTTAGATGAGTTATTAACAACAAACCGTTCTTCCCTAGTTGGTGCTTTAAACAGCATTACCCAAACCAGCAACCAATTACGTCAGACAGTTAGCAGTTTATCTCCTGCGGTTAATCGTCTCACCGAAGGGGAATTATTGAAAAATTTAGAACTTTTATCTGCTAACGCCGCCGAAGCTTCCGCTAATTTAAAAGATGCTTCCAAAAATTTAAATGATCCTAAAAATATCGTTCTTTTACAACAAACCCTAGACTCAGCCAGGGTGACATTTGAAAATACACAAAAAATTACATCTGATTTAGATGAATTAACGGGAGATCCCAAATTCCGACAAAATCTTTTGCAACTTGTCAATGGTTTAAGTAAATTAGTTTCTTCAACACAAGATATACAGCAACAAGCAAAAGTAGCTGTTACCTTAAACTCTCTCAAAACGTCTTTGAATCAACCAGAAGCCTTAACCCCAACCCTGAAAGCCTTTGTCGATAAACCCCAAGTTATAACTCCCATTCCAACCCCGAAAGTAATTATAGAGCGACCCAAATTGGTCACTCCCACACCAACCCCGAAAGTAATTATGGAGTCACCCAAATTGGTCAGTCCCACACCAACCCAGAAGGAAATTATAGAGTCACCTAAAGTCCTAACTCCCACACCAGAGTTACCCGAATTGGTCACTCCCACACCAACCCAGAAGGAAGTTATAGAGTCACCTCAAGTTATAATTCCTGCACTACCTTCCCAGGAAATGGAGCAGGAAGAAGGAGAGACGCGGAGATAGGGGACGCGGAGACGCGGGGACACGGGGACGCGGAGACGCGGGGACACGGGGACGCGGAGACGCGGGGACACGGAGACACGGAGACACGGAGACGCGGAGACGCGGGGACACGGGGATCGGGTATTGGTTTTTCTCCAATCACCAATCACCAATCACCAATCACCAATCACCAATCACCAATCACCAATCACCAATCACCAATCACCAATCACCAATCACCAAGAACTAATTCCAGTCTTGCTCTTCTTTTTTGCCACGACTTTGATAAATTCCGCCCACTGCGTGCAACTGACGAGTTTTTTCCAGAAGTTCAGCTTCCGTTAAACCCCAGCGTTGCAAAACTTTATCTAGGTCTTTATGGATGTCCCGTGCGCCTGGAAAGCCTTGATAACGAATTTTTAGCCTAGCTAATTCGGACAAATTGTAATCCGTTGCCTCTTGAGAGAGTAAAATATCAATAAAGGGGCGATCTCGATTGTATAGGGGATGTTGTTGGTCTTTACTTGGTGAGGGTTCTGTCATATTCAGTGAGAGAGTAGTAAGTGCTTAGTCCTAAATGCCATCCTGAGTTCTCAGTTTAGTTGAAAGTTCAGTTTAGTTGAAAGTAGAACAGTTCCAGAAAAATCATCCAAATACGGAAAACAACAAGTCTACTTTACAACTTTTAATCAACTCTCCACTCAGCACTTAGCCTCGGTACTCGGTACTCCTAAAGACGGCAACCACACCCTAGGTCATACGGCTCTCACCACTGCCATTCAATTTTAAATAAAGATACATTATCTTTAAGAAAATACAAGAAACTTTACATGAGGGTGAATTATATCACCCACAGTACAAGCAGCAAGGGAGCAAGAACCCGCTATGTTTGAACACTTCACTTCCGAAGCCATTAGGGTAATTATGTTAGCTCAGGAGGAAGCACGCCGTCTGGGACACAACTTTGTAGGAACAGAGCAAATTCTCCTGGGTTTGATGGGAGAAGGAACTGGGGTTGCTGCTAAAGTGCTGGCTGAGTTAGGCGTTAACCTCAAAGATGCACGTCGAGAAGTAGAAAAAATAATTGGCCGGGGTTCTGGTTTTGTGCCACCAGAAATTCCGTTTACACCTAAGGTAAAAAGCCTATTCGAGCAATCATTTAGAGAAGCTCATAGTCTTGGACACAACTACATAAACACTGAACACTTATTGTTAGGTTTAACTGAGGCTGGGGAAGGAGTTGCTGCCAAAGTACTACAAAATCTAGGAGTTGATTTACAAGCTGTGCGCTCGGCTGTAATTAGCCGTTTAGGTGAAGATGTGACTGTTTTTGCGGGCGGTGGAAGTAGTTCTAAGCGTACCCAAAACTTAACCATAGAAGAGTTTGGCAGAAATCTCACCAAACTGGCTCAGGAAGGCAAGCTTGACCCTGTAGTAGGTCGTCAAAAAGAAATTGAACGAACTGTCCAAATTCTTGGTCGCCGAACCAAAAATAACCCAGTCTTGATTGGGGAACCAGGAGTTGGTAAAACTGCGATCGCAGAAGGTCTAGCTCAACGTATCATCAACCAAGATGTACCTGAAGTTTTGCTCAATAAGCAAGTTATCAGTTTGGATATGGGTTCTGTAGTTGCGGGAACCCGCTTTCGTGGAGATTTTGAGGAACGTCTCAAAAAAATCATGGAGGAAGTTCGCACAGAAGGCAATATTATCCTCGTCATAGACGAAATTCACACCTTAGTTGGTGCGGGTGGTACAGAAGGTGGTTTAGATGCAGCAAACATCCTCAAACCAGCTTTAGCAAGAGGTGAACTCCAATGTATCGGCGCAACCACTTTGGATGAATACCGTCAACACATCGAACGAGATGCAGCTTTAGAGCGTCGTTTTCAACCAATTTTAGTCGGAGAACCATCCATAGAAGAAACTATCCAAATCCTCTACGGTTTGCGTGGAGCTTATGAACAGCACCATAAAGTACATATTTCTGATGCTGCGATAGTAGCTGCGGCTGAGTTGTCAGATCGTTATATTAGCGATCGCTTCTTACCAGATAAAGCCATAGACTTAATTGATGAAGCAGGTTCTCGCGTGCGCTTGCGTAACTCACGCACCTCCACTGACAAGGAACTTAAACGTGAATTAGTTGGTGTCACCAAAGCCAAAGAAGAAGCAGTCAGACTTCAGAACTTTGATAAGGCTGGTAAACTGCGTGACCAAGAAGTCGAAATTCAAGGTAGACTCTACACCGAAGCAACCCAGCAAAACGCTAAAGCCCCCATTGTTGACGAAGAAGACATCGCCCAAATCGTTGCTTCTTGGACTGGCGTACCAGTTAACAAACTGACAGAATCAGAATCAGAGTTACTGTTGCACCTAGAAGATACCCTGCATAAAAGGCTCATCGGTCAAGAACAAGCCGTCACCTCTGTTTCTCGCGCTATCCGTCGCGCCCGTGTTGGCTTAAAGAATCCCAACCGACCCATAGCTAGTTTTATCTTCTCTGGACCAACAGGTGTTGGTAAAACCGAATTAGCAAAATCATTAGCAGCTTACTTCTTCGGTGCTGAAGAGGCGATGATTCGCTTAGATATGTCCGAATACATGGAAAGCCACAACGTCTCTAAGTTGATTGGTTCACCTCCTGGTTACGTTGGCTACGATGAAGGCGGACAACTGACCGAAGCAGTGCGACGCAAACCATACACAGTGGTTCTATTCGACGAAATCGAAAAAGCACACCCTGATGTATTTAATATGCTGTTGCAGCTTTTGGATGACGGACACCTCACCGACGCAAAAGGTCGGAAAGTGGACTTCAAAAATACCCTGATTATCTTGACTTCTAATATTGGTTCCAAGGTAATTGAAAAAGGTGGTAGCAGTTTAGGTTTCGAGTTCGATAACCAACCTGATGCTAGTTATCATCGTATCCGCAACTTAGTCAACGAAGAACTAAAAGCTTACTTCCGTCCAGAATTTCTCAACCGCCTCGATGATATTATCGTCTTCACTCAACTGAACAAAGCTGAAGTCAAGGAAATTGCTGAAATCATGCTACTTGATGTTGCTAGTCGCTTGACAGAAAGAAGAATTAAACTCGAAGTCACCGAAAGCTTCAAAGACAGGGTAGTAACCGAAGGCTACGACCCCAGTTATGGCGCTAGACCGTTACGCCGAGCAATCATGCGCCTGTTGGAGGATTCTCTGGCTGAAGCACTCCTCGCTGGTCAAATTGGCGAGGGAGACACTGCTATTGTTGATATTGATGATGATGGTCAGGTGGTAGTTAGAAAAACAGAAACACGCGAATTATTGACTGTGAGCTAACGCCAGTTAATTCTAAATACCAACTCAAAACTACTTGGTTAATAGGGTAAGGGGTAAACCTTTACCCTTTTGCTTTCAATATCTAGTAGTCTGTCAAGAGCTAATTGACGGGTAAATAAATCTTTTAATTTTTCTTCTTCCTTCTTCCTTCGCGCTCTTTGCGTCTTTGCGGTTCGTTTCTTTATCCGTCAAAATTTATTTGACAGACTACTAGTCTAGTATGGATAGGATTTCCATATTTGGTTAAACTATAAACCGTTTGCAGTATACGCTAAGACGATGTAGTTATTTGTCTATTTCTCCTTCAACTTCTGGGGAAGTTTTTTTCAAAATTGGTTTTTGTGGAGGATTGGGAGGATTCTTACGCTCCTCTCGATTATCCTTTTTAGATACTGGCATTACTGTAGGTTTATCCTTTCTGGATGCTTGTAATGCTGTAGCTTTATCCTTTTTGGATGCTTTCAGAAATTTTGGTGCAGTTTCTTGGGGTAAAGCTAATAGTGCCACAAAACCGAAGACATTTCTTTGGGGTAAAAATTTAGCCTTCAGGGAGACAAAAGCGGGTCGTCCTTGATCTTGACTTTTATCTATTTTAGGATTGAATCTAAACGGCCGAACTGGTGAATCTTTCCACAACAAAGGTAAATGGCTGGACTTCATAAATTTTACCTTTTTGGCTGGTTCTGCCTGTTTGATATATTCCAGCCTTTCCCTAGTAAAGTTACGGAAGACAGATATACAGGGAGTAGGACAGACAGGTATAAACTGCCATAGTCCTGAGAATTTGAACTCTAGGTCTTCCAACTCGCCAGAAATTGTGTGTTCTTCTTTACCTGTATCAAAGCCAACTAATTGAAAAGCGATGCTGTGGGGTTGCTCCTTTCTGGGGAAATGAATTACCTTAGGGTAAACAACCAATCTATAAGTATGGTTGCCAGTATTTTCTATTTCTTTGGTCAGAGCATCAAATACTCTCCGTTTTTGGGGAATATAGAAAAGTTGGTATTCAGAGCTACCGATAGTAATTGTGTTTTTGCCATCAGCATTTAAGTTGACTTCCCCAACAATTACCCCAATAGCTTGAAATATCGCTCCCGAATCTTCAATATCTTGCTGTTGATCAGTATCGGTGTCAAGATTGACTGGTTCCTGGTCAGATGGGGCTTGAAGTTGAGGAACAGGAAGAGTAGGCTCATTAGGTTCAGGATTGTTAGATGCCATAATTTTTATTCTTTTGACAGAGGGAGAATTCTTTGAGCCGTAAGTATTTGACACGCTGATCTGAATTCTACAGGCGCAATCTTATCACACTCCAAATTGGGAAGCACTGGAACAAGCATTTAGCAATTTACCTTTAACCGCTTGAACATAGCTAACCGTCCTTGCATCGCCAAGGTATCATCTAAAGGTGTAAGTTGAATTTCTTGTTGATATTTTAACCGCAGGGCTGTTTGAATTAACCAGTCGGCAACCAAGGGATTCTTGGGCAACAAAGGCCCGTGGGAATAGGTAGCAATGGCATTTTGATAAAATGCCCCTTCTGTTCCATCTTCACCATTATTACCTAAACCGTAGACTACACGCCCCAAGGCTTCCACTTTCCCTAGTTTGGTGCGTCCACCGTGATTTTCAAAACCGACCAAATAGGGTTTGCTTCCAGTCATTGCTTCCAGTTCTTGTGCTAGACGTGAGGCGGTAACTTCTATGACTAAGTTACCAATGCAACGTTTGGTATTTTCTCCAGGATGAATAGAAACTAAATCTAATATTCCTAAACCTTCTATTCTCTGTCCAAATCCTGGTTCATAATAATGTCCTAGAAGTTGGGGAGAACCACAGGTAAAGACTCCTGGTGTGCCATTTTCGATTTTTTCCCTCATTGCATCAGCTTTTGAGCCTTGTAAGTCGCGCATGACAATTTCTTGCTGACGGTCTTGTGCGCCTCCACCGATGATCACATCTACCGATTTTATATCTTCGGCAGTGGAGTTTTGGTCTAGGGGTAAAACGGTAACGTTGTATCCTCGCCATTGGGCGCGGCGTTCTATAGTTATAACATTTCCGCGATCGCCATAGGTACTCATCAATTTGGGATATAGCCAACCAATAATAATTTCCATCTGTGCAGAATTAATAAAATTAATGTGGGTTCAATGTTAACTTATTTTTTCTATTTCCCCTGCTTTTTAACTATTTTGTATTATAAGCAACAGTTTTTTTGTCACTTTATTCTGATAATGTATAGTTGATTGGGCAAAAAAATACTAGTGCTGTTAAGATTACAGAATAAATCAAGTTTATTCAACAACTAAATACATTAATAAATATATGGATTGTAAAACTGCTACTTTAGTTTATCAAACAGAAAATCATCTAGAAAAAATCAAGGAAATTTTTCCTGAAGCTTGGCAATTTTTAGAAGAACAGGCTTTTGCTTATGTTCAGTCTAAAGCTCATAATTTTGATTCCGCAGTCAAAGCACTAGTTGGTAAAACCAATTTTAAGTTTAGAATGGTTCACCGTGATGATCAAGACCAATTAACAAAAGATTTGGGTGAGTTATTGGGTGATATCACTTCTCGCTTACTCCTAGAAAAACATTTTTCGGAAGTTGTTGGTCAAAAAATTTTCTTTAGTACAATTTGCTGTAGTAGTCATCTTACTACCGACCATGAATTAAGTTTGGAGGAAGTTTTACCTCTCCAACGCGCCGCAATAAAATTGCAGTAATACCAAATTAATATGAAGCTGCATAGAATAATTGTAGCTTGCTTCCCGAAGGGTACGCCGATTCACGCAGATAAACGCTGATAAAGACAGATAAATCAATGGATTTAAGAATTATGTGCAACCTCACATAAAATTGGTACAACCCAATTAAGATGTAGCTACATAAAGTAAAATCATCGGCACAATTACCACAGATAGATACAGATAGATACATTAATGTGTTTAATTCTATATTACTGCGGCAAAATTTTGATTTTACTCCCAAGTTGCAAATTTTTGCCAGCTTCTGATGTAGGTACTTTGGTATTCACACTCAACCGATAAAAATGATTAAATCGGGAAGCAGCTATCCACGAGGGCATAGTTGCTTGACGTTTTTGCACAAATATTTTTTGAAAGTTCGGGTAAACTGCGCCTAAGTAAGAATTGCGAGTGGGGACTAGACAACGTTGACAAGGGTTCACCCCAAAAAAAAGCACATCTCCCACTTGAAAAGAGACTGTTTCTCCCTCAGCAGCAAATAACCTATCTTCCCAAAACGCGGGTACACCATCA
This sequence comes from Anabaena sp. PCC 7108, assembly GCF_000332135.1. NCBI lineage: Bacteria > Bacillati > Cyanobacteriota > Cyanophyceae > Nostocales > Nostocaceae > Anabaena > Anabaena sp. PCC 7108. Next base: position 5,175,635 of record NZ_KB235896.1, on the reverse strand, counting down.
ATTTCTATATTGGCACGCATCCGGCGACGCATTTCATCTACACTCAAGTCAGGGAACCAAGAAGCTACTTCTATCAAAGTTGCTGTACTTATCACAGTTGCACCTGGTGACTCTGTGTCGTCAGGAAAACCCATCTTGGTGTTTTGCTTCAATGTGACAGCAAACCCAAAAAAATCGCTTAAAGTTGCTTCTAGCCTTTTCTGTTCTTGATCAAGATGAAAAACTTGTGGTGAATTGCTACCGGGGATTTGTAGGTGAACAACTCTGTTTTCTAGAGAAAATTTTGCCCGTAATGAATGTATTTTAGCATGGCGTTTGCCATTAACAAACCTGTTTTGTTCGTCAAAGATGGCAAACTCACGATCATACTGAAGTGCGCCACTAGGTAAAACCGTCGCTGTTTTTACTTCCACACCATCCAATGACTTAATTGGATAAAGTAATATTTTTGCTAAGTGTGACATTAAAATAATTCGTAATTCGTAATTAATAGGACTTACGCAAGTGTCACACTAAAAATCTGTTGTAGGGTGCTTTACTACTGCATAAATCCTGCAAATAAACAGATTGTTGATATCTGACGTGGTTGGTGAGCTTGCCGAACCACACCCTACCAATGTGCCAGTTGCGTAAGTCCTGCCAATTTTAGCACAAATGCCACGGGGATTAAAATCCCTCGTGTCGCTCATATCTCAGTACTAAAGCCACTGAGTTTTACGCTTACCGGATGTTTTTATAATTATCACATTCACCGCCATAGTGAAAGGCTATGGCGGAAGTATCTATCTATATTTACGGTTTTGCGGATGGGTATAAGGGCGACTTATCGAGAGTTCCAATATGATTTAGAGGCCAGAAACGAACTATGGCACGACCAATAATATTTTTCTGAGGAACTAGACCCCAACAACGTCCATCATAACTACTACCACGATTATCACCTAATACCAAGTATGAATCAGGAGGAATGGTTTGAGGTGTAGCTAAGTAAGGCGGTTGCTGACCTGATGTGCAAACATCAGTAACTGTAGCCTGAGAAGAGGATAGGTAATTATTTTCCTGGAGAGCTTTGTTGTTAATATAGACTTTGCCATCTTTGATTTCTACTTTTTCTCCAGGTAAGCCGATGATACGTTTAATGAAGGCATCCTGGTATTGTTCTTTTTTTAGTTCCTCTGTTGGTGAAAATACTACTATATCTCCTCGTTCTGGCTTAGTAAATTTATACTTCACCTTATCGACAATAATCTTGTCTGCTTCCCACTGGTTTGGTGTACCATGCAGGGTTGGTTCCATTGAACCAGAAGGAATCCAACGTGCTTCGGCCACAAAGGTACGAATTCCCAAAGCGAGAAATACACTCAAGATAATCGTTTTACCTAGCTCTACGATCCAGGAATTATCAGGTTGTTGGCTAGAGTTGTTATCAGACACTTGATTTTGCATGAAATTACTTAATTTTAAGGGTAACAGTCAATTACTTAACTCATCGAGGGAGACTTTATTTATTAATCTTAACTAGAGAAGCTTGTTTTCCTAACAAGATGACATGGAGACAAAAAGATTTATAAATACAGCAGAATTCAGGAGTTAGGAGTCACAAGTAAAATTCCCTTGATACCTGATTTTTTGTGGAAAGTTTGTACGTCCTGCAACCTGTAATCTGCTGTATGAAAATAAACTTTTTTTAACACGCATTGCAAATTGACTACTGCGAGGGCAAATGTGTTTACCTTAAAAAGAAAGTTATCTATCATCTATAAAGCTCTTTACTTAACGCTGGTAAATCCATGTCATCTCCAAAAAGTTTACTAATTCGCCAAGCACGCTTGATTCTACCCAATGGTGAGTTGATGATTGGGGATGTGCTGACTCGTGGGGGGCAGATAGTTGAGGTAGCTGCAAAAATAGCTCCTACGACACCCATCCAAGAGATTGACGCACAAGGGTTAACTTTGTTGCCAGGAGTGATTGATCCGCAGGTGCATTTCCGGGAACCCGGACTGGAATACAAGGAAGATTTGTTTACTGCTAGTTGTGCTTGCGCGAAAGGAGGTGTGACTTCCTTTCTAGAAATGCCGAATACAAGACCTTTGACTGTTACACAGCAGGCTTTAGATGACAAACTAGAACGCGCCTCAAATAAGTGCTTGGTTAATTATGGCTTTTTTATTGGCGCTACGGCTGAGAATTTACCTGATTTACTTTTGGCAAAGCCGACACCGGGAATTAAAATTTTTATGGGGTCGATGCACGGTGACTTGCTGCTGGACGAAGAGGAGGCACTAGAGGCGATTTTTGCCCAAGGTAAGCGCTTGATTGCTGTTCATGCGGAAGATCAACAGAGAATCAAGCAACGTCGTCAAGAATTTGCTGGGATTGATAATCCGGCGGTGCATTCTCAAATTCAAGATAATCAGGCTGCACTATTAGCAACGCAATTGGCCTTAAAACTTTCTAAAAAATACCAACGTCGATTACATATTCTGCATATGTCAACGGCAGAAGAAGCCGAGTTATTGCGTCAGGATAAACCAACTTGGGTAACAGCGGAAGTAACTCCACAACATTTGTTGTTGAATACCAGTGCTTATGAAAAGATTGGGACTTTGGCGCAGATGAATCCACCATTGCGATCGCGCCACGATAATGAAATACTCTGGCAAGCTTTAAAAGATGGGGTAATTGATTTTATTGCCACTGACCATGCACCACATACCTTAGAAGAAAAGGCGCAAACTTACCCTAACACCCCTTCGGGAATGCCCGGTGTAGAAACTTCCCTACCTTTAATGTTAACTGAGGCCATGGCAGGACGGTGTACTGTTGCCCAAGTTGTCAATTGGATGTCTAAGGCTGTAGCTGTAGCTTATGGTATTCCTAATAAGGGAGAAATTACCCCTGGTTACGATGCTGATTTAGTGCTGGTAGATTTAAACAATTATCGCCCAGTTAAGCGAGAAGAACTTTTAAGCAAGTGTGGTTGGAGTCCTTTTGAGGGGTGGAACCTGACCGGTTGGCCTGTCACAACCATTGTCGGTGGTGAAATTGTCTATGACAAAGGCCAAGTAAATACGCAAATTCGCGGTCAGGCTTTAACTTTCTCGTAAGAAATTTATCTGACAATTAACTGTAGTAATTTCTGCTTGACGAGTGCCTTCTTGCCCATAAATTAAACGCACAATCAGATAACTATCGGGCTTGTAGGGCATTCGTTCTGCCCACTCAATAGCGACAATTCCTGGTGTTACTTCCATCCCTTCCCAGTAGCTTTCCAAGTTCAAACCTGTCACTTCTTGAGGTTCTAGGCGATATAAATCCAGATGATAAAGGGGGATGCGTCCTTCTGTGTATTCATTAATCAAGGTAAAAGTAGGACTAACAATCGAGTCAGTGATACCCAATCCTTGACCTATACCTTGGACTAAGGTAGTTTTACCAGCACCTAAATCACCTTCTAGTAAGATCACACTTCCAGCAGCTAAGGTTTCCCCCAGGCTAATACCTAACTGCTGTGTGGCCTCTGTATCAGCAAGAAAAATTTTAGTCATTGGTGATTGGTGATTGGTGATTGGTCATTGGTGATTGGTGATTGGTGATTGGTGATTGGTGATTGGTCATTGGAGAAAAACCAATACCCGTGTCCCCGCGTCTCTCCGCGTCACCCCATCTCCCCATCTCCCCATCTCTCCATCACTTCCCATGCTGCGCTCCACTGTACCATTTCAATAAAACCTTAGCTAGTTTTTGTGGGTCGTGGCGGACAAAACCGGTTTCGTCTTCATACAAGATGTTAGAGGGGACAATTCGTCGTCCTAGCTTGGTGACTGCTTCCCTGTCTAAAAAAACGGGATGAGAATTTTGTTGGGCATAGCGAATGAGGGCTTGGGCAGAAGGGGTTTTTTTATGAACTAGTACTGCATCAAAAAGCCTTCTGTTACCGCAAGCGGCATCAATAGCTTGAATATGTTCAGCAACTGTGTAGCCATCTGTTTCTCCCGGTTGGGTCATGATATTACAGATATAGATGCGGGGAATAGTTGTAGCTGCGATCGCATCGGCAATTTCTGGAACTAACATATTAGGTATTAAGCTCGTGTAAAGACTACCCGGTCCAATAATAATGTAATCAGCTTCTTTAATTGCCTTAATTGCTGAGGGTAAAGCTGGCGGATTTTCAGGAATACAGCCAATTTTTACAATTTTTCCCCCTGCTTTGGGAATGCTAGACTCACCCTCAATGCGACGGCCATCTGCCAATTCTGCCCAGAGGCGTACATCGCTAAGAGTGGCAGGTAAAACTTGTCCTCTGACAGCCAGCACTTTGGAACTAGCAGCAACTGCCCTTTCTAAATCTCCAGTAATATCAGTCATGGCAGTTAAAAACAAATTACCAAAACTGTGTCCAGTTAATCCGTCCCCTGCCCGAAAGCGATATTGAAACAATTCTGTTAATAACTTTTCTTCATCTGCTAGTGCAGCCAAACAGTTACGAATATCTCCAGGAGGTAAAACGCCAAATTCTTGACGTAAACGCCCAGAAGAACCACCGTCATCAGCTACGGTAACAATAGCGGTAATATTAGCACTGTAGGTTTTTAAGCCTCTAAGTAAAGTCGAAAGTCCAGTACCACCACCAATTACTACAATTTTTGGACCCCGGTACAAACGGCGATGGGCTAATAGTACATCTATCAGTTCTTCCTCATCGCCTTCTGGTCTCAATACTTCAGTAATTGAACTTACAGTACGGGATTGACCCCAAAGTACTAATAACACGCCGCACAGCAATACAAAAGGTCCGCTGATGTAGTTGGGTAAAATGTTAGCGAGGAATCCCAAAAACCCCTTCAGCAACTCTATCGCCCAAAAAATTGGGGTTAGCTTAATCCAAATAGCCAACCCCAAACTTGCCAAGAAAACTCCCCCAACACTGATTAGTAACCAGCGTTTCACCGATAGTCCGGGAGATAACCACTTAAACCACTGGTTAACTCGATGGGAGGTGCGACTATGCGACTGTAGTTGTAGGGCGTTGAGGGCTTGTCTAAGAAAACCGATTGACATACCTAATAGGGAACAGTGGGACAAACAATGTTTAACAGAAACTCTACACCACCTGCCTTGAAGACCAAGCCTGGAAGCATGATATTTTTTAATTCCTTTATATTTGGAGCAAGTAATTAAAGATATCAGTATTTACAGTTGTACTAGTGTGGTTTTTGAGATTTTGGCTTGATAATACTCATTGTGGCAATTTTTCATCAATGAGTAATAATACCATTTCTGATGATTACGTATTAAACAACACCCGGTTGACTGAAAGTAGATTTTATGAAAAAGCGAATTTTAGGAATAGATCCAGGACTAGCAACTGTCGGATTTGGGGCAATTAATTGGCAACGAAGTCAAGGTAAAATACAAGACACAACAGTACAGATGGTAGATTTTGGGGTAATTCGTACTTCAGCAGATGATAATATGGTACAGCGCTTATGTATTTTATTTGACGATTTACATATGCTAATGGAGGAGTTGCAACCTGATTTGGTGGCAATTGAAAAATTATTCTTCTATCGTATGGCAAATACTATTGTTGTTGCACAGGCTAGGGGTGTGCTGATGTTAGTTTTGGGACAACGTAAGCTTCCTTATGTGGAATTTGCTCCTCCGCAAATTAAACAAGCTTTAACAAATTATGGTAAAGCGGATAAGGCAGAAGTCCAAGATGCTGTGATGCGGGAGTTGGATTTAGATGAGATTCCTAAGCCTGATGATGCGGCAGATGCTTTAGCGGTGGCGTTAACGGCTTCGTTTCAGTTGTAATATTCCTGCTATTTGCCATTACCAATCAAAATTAGACCTGTCAATCAATAATAAACCTCTGACATTATTGTTTATGTGATATGTTAAAAAGCTTTAGTTTTTATGTATTTTTGGGTATTCCTTATGATCGCAAATAATACCCTATCCTTGTAACTCTGACTTGTATCTAAAATGAAGGTAGTAGCGCACCATAACATTAATTAATTCTGCAAGAGGTCTAATTTGGGGCAAACAGTACCTACTCCTTAAGGCATAATTTTAAACATAGTTTAATGCTTTCTTTAACTTTTGTTAAGTTTATTTTAACTATAAAGTATCAACTTTGTTTAAGGCTGTGATTCCATCAGGAAAGTATTCCTTAAATTCAGAGGTAGTATGACTTTTTTAACCCCCATATTGAACCGTGTAGTGACTTTTTCAGTGCTAACAGGGGCTGTAGCACTTAGTCCTGTTTTAACAGCAACTGCTCAAGCTGAAACACTCAATGGTGCAGGAGCAACTTTTCCGGCTCCTCTTTACGAACGTTATGCTCGTGAAGTTAAAAAGAAACATCCTGAATTAAAAATTAACTACCAAGCAATTGGTAGTGGTGGTGGAATTCGTCAGACCATTGCTGGAACCGTTGATTTTGGTGCTAGTGATGCGGCTATGAAAGATGATGAAATCGCCAAAGTTAAAAAAGGTGTCATTTTAGTACCTACAGCAGGTGGTGCTGTTTCTGTTGTTTACAATTTACCCGGCGTTAGCAAACTGAGATTGTCTCGCAAAACCCTCCCAGAAATTTTTTCTGGACAAATCACCAAATGGGACGACGCAAAAATTAAAGCTGATAATCCCGGTGTAAATTTACCAAATCAACCCATTAAATTTGTAGTTCGTGCTGATGGAAGTGGGACAACTTTCATTTTTACTAACCATTTGAGTGCTATTAGTGGTTATTTCAAGGGAAGAATTGGTGCTAATACTGCTCCCAAATGGACTTTAAAAAACGTTCTCAAAGGTAAGGGTAATCCTGGTGTAGCGGCTTTAGTATCCCGTACTCCTGGATCTATTGGTTATGTTGAATATGACTACGCTACTAAAAACAACTTAAAATCAGCAGAATTACAAAACAAGAAAGGAGAATTTGTGGCTCCTTCTTTGCAAGCTGCTAACTCTGCGTTATCTACAGTGACTTTTCCCAGTAACTATCGCGTTTTTGTCGGAGATCCTGGACAGGGTTATCCTATTGTTGGTCTGACTTGGATGATGGTTTACAATCAGTATTCTACTCCTGCTAAAGCTGAAGCTATTAAGAAATGGATTAATTGGGTACTCAAAGATGGTCAACAATTTAATGATGACCTAAATTACACCAAAATTCCTAATGATGTTGTCAACCGTGTGCTACAGACAGTAAATAGCACCGTTAAGTAATTTGTAATATCTCTGCTGACTTCGTTTGAGTAGAGTGAGGATTACTCACTCTACTGGCATTAAAATATGATGATTTTTTTTGTAAAATATGACTAATTTATTTGAACCAAGCGATAACAATTCACGTAATTTAAGCAGTGAAAATGTAAATTTAACAGCTACTGGCGGCGCTGGTTTCCAATTTGACCAAGGATTTACGTTTTTAGTTTATTTGTTTGCTACCATCACTGTAGCAATATTATTTGTAATGACTTGGGTAATTTTTAAAGAAGCTCGACCAGCAATTGCTAAGTTTGGATTCGGTTTTTTGTGGGGTCAAGATTGGGATACAGGTAATCAGATATTTGGTGCCTTACCTTATATATATGGAACTATAGTCAGCAGTGCGATCGCTATTTTCTTAACTGTGCCTATAGGTATATCAGTAGCCTTGGTAACAAGTGAAGACTTTTTACCAGATGTGGTCAAAAATATTATTGCTTTTGTAGTCGAATTAATTGCTGCTATCCCTAGTGTCATTATTGGCTTATGGGGAATTTTTGTGTTTATTCCCATTTTAGAACCTCTAGAAACATGGTTAAGTATAATTTTAAAGTTTATACCTCTATTTAATACCCAAGCTCCAGCAGGAAATAATATGTTGACTGCGGGAATAATTCTTTCCATCATGATTTTGCCAACAATGGCAGCGATTTCTCGTGATGTCTTGATGGTTATTCCTAAAGAATTACGTAGCGCATCTATGGCTTTAGGTAGCACCCGTTGGGAGACAATTTTTCGCGTTTTACTACCAGCAGGATTTTCGGGTATGGTGAGTGCAGCAATGCTGGCTTTGGGACGCGCACTCGGTGAGACAATGGCAGTAACAATGGTGATTGGGAATTCTCCTCAAATCAGCATATCTTTACTTGATCCAGCTTATACAATTCCCGCCGTTTTAGCTAATGAATTTGCTGAAGCTGAACCAGGATTACACATTGGAGCATTAAGCTATTTAGGCTTGATTTTGTTTGCCTTAACTCTATTAGTTAATATTGGTGCTGTGCTGTTAGTGCAATGGGTAGGCAATAAAAATAAATAGGAAATAAACACTCTATCATTGTTGAAAATCACAAATACAAACTTGATATGAATGAATATCTAAATTCCGAAATAGATAACTCTCTAGCCGAAAAATTACTCGATCCTTTGACAAACCAACGGCGTTTATTTACTTATGTAATGAATGCAGTTTCTTTTGGATTGAGTTTATTAGCATTCTTTCCTTTGTTATCAATTTTATGGGAAATTATGGAACGGGGACTATCTGGTTTAAGACCAGATATGTTTTTCAAGCCATTAATTGAAAACGGGTTTGCCAATGCCATCTTGGGTACTATACTCATGGTAGGTATTGGTGCAATGTTGAGCATTCCTGTAGGGATAATGACAGGCATCTTTTTAGCAGAATTTGGACGCACTAATCAAATTACTAATTTTGTTCGTTTCATTAACTCTATCCTCACAGGTGTTCCCTCAATCGTTGTAGGTATGTTTGCTTATGGAGTGGTTGTTCTAGCTACTAAACAGTTTAGCGCTTTTGCTGGAGGCTTTGCTTTAGCTGTGATCATGCTCCCAGTTATTGTATTGACAACAGAGGAAGCTTTAAAACTGATTCCCATTCAGCAACGCCTGGCTTCTGCTGCTTTAGGGGGAACTCGCTTCCAAACTACGTTTCGGATTGTTCTGGCTGCGGCTATACCGGGTATTACTACAGGTATTTCCTTAGCAATTGCTCGCGCTGCTGGTGAAACAGCACCACTAATTTTTACTGCTTTATTTAGTCAAAATTGGTCAGATGGATTACTGAGTCCTACGGCTTCCCTACCAGTATTAATTTTTAACCTCTACAATAACCCTGATCCAAAAATCAACCAATTAGTGTGGACTACCTCTATAATCTTACTGAGTTTATCTTTATTTTTCAGCCTTGTTTCCCGCTTATTGAGTAGCAAAAGCAGGTTAAAGTAAAAAATTTGTTTTCCAGACCAAGCATTCATGTACCAAGTATGAGTAACCTAGTTCCAGCGATCAAAGTCAAAAATCTCAGTTTTTACTACGGAAATTCTAAAGCTATTGAAGGGATATCACTAGATATCTGTAAGAACCAAGTCACTGCAATTATTGGTCCTAGTGGTTGCGGTAAATCTACTTTTATTAAAACCCTCAATCGCATTAGTGAATTAGAAGGTAAGGTAAAAGTTGAGGGAAGTATAGAGTTTTTTGGGCAAAATATTTATGATCCTCGTATCAATATAAATAGCCTACGTCGAGAAATTGGCATGGTGTTTCAAAAACCCAATCCTTTCCCAATTAGCATTTATGAAAATGTCGCCTATGGTGTGAGAATAGCAGGTAGGTGTCCGAAAGCAGAATTAGATGAAATTGTTGAATCTGCTCTTAAAGGTGCGGCGCTTTGGAATGAGGTAAAAGATAAATTAGATAAATCTGCACTAGGGCTTTCTGGTGGACAACAGCAGCGTCTTTGTATAGCCCGTGCTTTAGCTGTAAAACCAAAAGTTTTGTTAATGGATGAACCTTGTTCAGCCCTTGACCCTATTGCTACATTGAAAGTTGAGGAACTAATTCACGGATTGAAGTCTGAGTTAACGATCGCAATTGTTACCCATAATATGCAACAAGCAACCCGTGTCTCTGATTTCACAGCTTTCTTTAGCACCGATGAAAGTCGTATTGGCCAGATGGTAGAATTTGGCTCTACAGGTCAAATTTTTCGTAACCCTCTAGATAACCGTACCCGTGATTATGTGGCTGGGCGTTTCGGTTAATTCTTTTTTGGATTTGAGATTTTGGTTGGATAACGTTAGGACTTACGCACACCTGAAGGAAAAACGAACCACAGAGGCACAGAGTTCACAGAGAAAAGAGGCTTTGAGAGATATTTTGCGTAAGTCCTGAAGGTGTTGATACTCGTTACTCACTACTCAGCACTGTTCCAGTGACACACAAAGGTTTAAAATTAGCCAATATGTGTTTTGGGCGATTTTTAGCCTGTGTACCACAATCCAAAATCCAAAATTCCTATGACTCATTCTACAGATATTGCCTCTTTAGCGCGGTGGATGGCAGCTGATTTTAGCAACCAGTCCCAAGTTTTTGAGAATCCGGCTTTTTTTGCCCATATTCGTGTATGTATGCGTCCTCTTCCTTACTCACTTCTATCAGGGGTAAGTTTGTTTGTAGAACAGGCTTATGATTATATGCTCAATGACCCTTATAGATTACGGGTATTGAAGTTGACGGCAACAAATGAAAACATCCAGATTGAAAATTACACTGTCAAAAACGAAAAAGACTTTTACGGTGCATCCCGTGATTTACCACGTTTGAGTAAGTTGACGAGCGATCGCTTAGAGAAGCTCTCTGGCTGTAACATGATTGTCGAGTGGACTGGTAGCAACTTCAAAGGTACAGTCGAACCAGGAAAGGGCTGTATCGTTGTCCGCAAGGGGCAAACAACCTATTTGGATAGTGATTTTGAAATTGATGGTGAAAAATTTATCAGCCGCGACAGAGGACGAAATCCCGATACAGATGAACAAGTTTGGGGTTCTGTTGCTGGACCGTTTTACTTTGTCCGCTGGGGTAATTTTGCTGATGAAGTCAAATTAACTCCTGATGCTTGAATCAAAATAGGACAGGCTTCTGTCCTATCCAATCATGGATTAGCGCAAATTTTCAAAAAACTTTTGATTAGATGATGCAATTTCGGCTAATTTCTGCTAATGTAGGTAGTTGTGAGTGTGGCGACATAGCCAAGTGGTAAGGCAGAGGTCTGCAAAACCTCCATCCCCCGGTTCAAATCCGGGTGTCGCCTTTTTAATAAAATCAGCCAAAACCAAGCGATTCAAGCTTTTAGGTAATTATTTAAGGGACGTGTATAGTTATAGATTGAACTAGAACTGGTGTTAATTCCTGGTTGTAGTTTTATTGTGGGTTCACTCAATCTTAGTCTACCGAAGTGAAAGTCGTACGCCCAGATTTAAACTGAGAAGGGCGGGGAATAATATCCCCACTCGACTCAACCTTTTAGATAATTACTAGAAATTGAAAAAACTTATCTATCTCATTTCTGGATTACTTTTTTGGTTTATCTTTAGATTTGTGAGAGCCAAAGCTGTAGACCATTGCTATTTTTACAAGATCAAAATAAGCAAGATGATTATTTTCATTCACAATAGCTAAAGATATTGATCCCATAACTAACATGACTAAAATTGGTGACAGTATTTCACCTTTGATGCCATTGCCATTATCTGACATGATATCACCTCCTGTAATTTAAAGCCTTTAACTCAGAAAAAAAACCACAGTTAATATCTCAAGCAGATATGTAAGTTAGATTAACTCCAAGATTCCCAAATCATAGTGATTGAAAACAAGCAGAATAGCAAGATAGCAACCCGCGAAAAAGAGACAAAAACACCGAAAGATAGCAAAGTTTCAGCAATTGTGGATGCACCACAAACATGAAATACAATAAAAGCCATCGCAAAACCGAATATAGTTAATAGAAAATACTTCAATCCTCTTCCAGTCAAAGTCAACAGCAGGTTTTGGTTATCTTTGCGATTAGTTTTCATACTTTTCTCCTGTCTTTATCAAAGTTGAACAAGAAATTTTTAATTCTGTTTATTGCTGTGCATAGAATTGTCTAAGGAATAGAAAAACCTACGCAAAAACCCGGCGTGTAAAAATACACTACCGGCTTGTAAACTTCTCATTTATCAAAAGCCAAATGTCTTCAGAAAATTAGATATTGAATTGTGTGAATGACTTCATTAAGCTACCAGTCTTCATAACCTGTAGATAGCTGTGGTAATGGGGAGCATTATTTTTTATTTTGGTAGTGCCTACAAGCTATCCAAGTTTCGAGAATTTGGTCGTGTAGTTGTTGGATTTCTTCCAATTCTTGTTGACTCAAAGTGTAACGGTGGCTAATATGACCACTTAGCTCTATTATAGTTTCGTATTTCCCCTTTTTACTAGAGATCGTTAACTGACCGTGTTGAGTTTCCGACAAAGTTTCAATCAATAGAATAATTAGGTGCGAAAAGACCGATGGTAACTCAACTGCATACAATTGTTTAGGTTTGGCTAAAATTTCTGGGGATTGTTCTCCTATCTTTAAGACACTTTTGATAGTATTAGAACTCCTGATAAAGTCTGGCAGTCCTAAAAAACTGGTCATATTAGTTACCCCCTAATATTAGCTGTTGACTTGAGACTTATCTGTATATCTCACATAGAGGTATATGTATATAAGATAATCACACCAGCAGTAAAAATGCAAGGTATTAGGAAAATTTTTTTCAAAAAATCCGATTATGTTAACTTATGTATACTTTTCGCTAAAATTTGTCTCACATAGATATAAAAAGTTATACTTGTGATGGGTTTTTATACAAACATCTTTAAGTCAGATGATTTGAGCGGAGTAAAGTATATTTTTATTGTTGAGATAAAAATATATGAAAATCAGCGACTCCTATCCTGTAAGGATCTTGTGTCATTTCAGCTATCCCTAGAGTCGTTAAAAAATTATCAACCCTTTTTGGTGCAAGGGTTGTAATGTCATGAAACCTAAAAATAAGAATTGCTTGAGAAGGACATTGTTAGAAACTGGAATAGCAAAGCTATATCAGTTATAAAGGATACTTTAAAATAAATAAAGCCTAGAACAGTTGCAAAGCAAGGATTTTCATCTGTGTATTTTCTCACAAATGGTTTCTGCTTGTCTTAGCAACGAGCAAAATAATTGTGTCGTTACTGTAAAGTTTAGAAAAATGCTAAATAAAGCTCTTTTTAAACTTGATATTCATGCTATAAAAAATATTCTCACATACAGATAACTCAAATATATGATATGGAGCTTAGATCAAATGAAGAGCGCAGATAATATGCCTCTGCTTCCTGATGATTTCATTATAGAAGTGGCCAACAGACACAACGTCACCAAAACCGAGTTAGAGGCATTACTTTTAGCATTAAAAAATCACTCTGGTGCCGAAATTGCATTAAGACTGAATATTTCTCAACCAGCGGTGAGAAAAAGATTAGGGGAAAGCTACCGTAAATTAGGTATAGAAGGGAGTGGTAATAAAAAAATTTATAACTTGAAACAGAAACTATTTGCTCAGTACCAAGGTATTGATAAAAATATAATTTCCTCAAAAGAAGATTGGGGTGAAGCTGTTGATGTAGAAGGTTTTCGGGGTCGATATGAAGAAATTTTAGACCTAGAGGAATGGATAGTTGGTAATGATTCCTTGCGGTGTCGATTAGTAGCGGTGTTGGGTATGGGAGGAATCGGTAAGACTGTAATTGCTGCCAAAGTTGCTAAACAAATTCAGCCAAAGTTTGATTATTTGATTTGGAGATCGCTCCGCAATGCACCACCATTAGCAGAAATTCTCAGTCAACTTTTACGATTTTTATCTTCTAATCATGCTGAAAATTACTCAGCAGTTAGTGAAAACAACAAAATACTTTTACTAATTGATATTTTAAGAAAACATAGATGCCTAGTCATTTTAGATAATGTCGAATCAGTGCTACGTAGTGGGGGAGAAAACCCTCAAGTATGGGCTGGTGAATATCAATCTGGATATGAAAACTATGGCTACTTATTTAAAAAAGTGGCAGAAGCATCACATAACAGTTGTTTATTACTCACTAGTCGGGAAAAACCAAAAGAAGTTGCCGCCCTAGAAGGTAAAAACCTGCCAGTGAAAGTTTTACAGTTAAATAGCGTTCATTTAGATGCTGCTAGGGAAATTTTGCGAGATAAAGGATGCATTTGTGATGATAAACAATTACAAAAATTAGTTAACAGATATTCTGGCAACCCTTTAGCTTTAAAAATAGTTGCCACTACAGTTTATGATTTATTCAGCAATAACATTACAGAATTTCTTGGAGAGATTGAAGAATCAAGTGCTGCTTATGGAGATATTTGCACGCTTTTAGAAACTCAGTTTAACCGCTTGTCAGAATTAGAAAAAAAGGTCATGTATCGACTGGCATTACGTCGTGAATATCTTTCTCTGGCACAGCTAAAAAATGACTTAAAAACCACAGAAGCAGACCCCAAAATATTGGAAGTTATTGAATCATTGTTACGGCGATCGCTAATTGAAAAAGAAGCAAATACTAGTAAATTTGGGCAGCAGTCTGTGGTGATGGAATATATTAATGATCGCTACATTGAACAGGCAAATTATGACATTAGTGAAAAAAAACTGGAGTTTATTAATACCCATCCTTTAATCCAAGCAATATCCCTTGATTATATCCGGCAAATACAAGAACGACTGATACTAGAGCCTGTTAAGAAAAGACTTATCAAAGCTTCTGATACAGCCACACAACTAGAATCTCATTTACGGCAATTGATCAGGAATTTACAGCAGAAATCACCGCCAACTCAAGGTTATGCAGTTGGCAACTTAATTAATCTACTACGACAACTTCAGATAGATAAATCCCAAAGTAATTCCCAGATTGATTTAAGTGGACGCGATTTTTCAGGTTTGACCATCTGGCAAGCTTATCTCAAAGATGTGAACTTAAAAAACACCAGCTTTGCTAATGCTGATTTAACTGGTTCTGTCTTTAGAGAAACAATGTCTAGTATCGTCTCCGTCAGATTTAGTCCTGATGGTAAAAAATTTGCTACAGGTTTAATGAGCGGAGAAATCAGATTATGGCGTACTTCTGATACTAAACAACTTCGTATTTATAAAGGTCATACTACCTGGGTTTGGAGTTTAGCCTTTAGTCCAGATAATAAAACCCTCGCTAGTGGTAGTGCTGACCATACCATTAAACTCTGGAATGTAGAAACAGGTGAATGTCTACATACCCTGAAAGAACATACCAATAAAGTTTATTCAGTAGCATTTAGTCCCGATGGTTCTCTCTTAGCCAGTGCTAGTGAAGACGAAACTATTAAAATCTGGAATAGGCTCACAGGATTTTGTCAGCAAACACTTGCTGATCATCATGGTTGGGTGTTGTCTATTACCTTCCAACCATCTACAACTACTAACATTACTCCTTTACTTGCCAGTGGTAGTGCTGACAGCAAAATTAAGCTGTGGGATATCAACACAGGAGAATGTCTGAAAACCTTAAATGGTCATAGTAGTGATGTTCACTCTGTAGCCTTTAGTCCTGATGGACAAACACTAGCTAGTGGTAGTGCCGACCGAAACCTGAGACTATGGGATGTAACGACAGGTAAATGTAGGCAAATATTAGAGGGACATAGTAGGAAAGTCTATTCTGTCAAATTTAGTCCCAATGGGCAAATCTTAGCCAGTTCCGGTGAAGACAGAACCATTAAACTTTGGGATATCCCACGGGGTGAATGTCTCAAAACCTTACAAGGTCATTATAGCCAAGTGTGGGCGATCGCTTTTAGTCCTGATGGTAGCACTCTCATCAGTTGCAGTGATGACCAAACAGCCAGATTATGGGACGTAAAAACTGGTAATCAGCTGAATGTATTGCAAGGGTATACCCGTGATGTATATTCAGTAAAATTTAGTCCCGATAGTAAGATATTGGCTAGTGGTCGGGATGACCACAACATTGGGCTGTGGAATTTACAAACAAAAGAATGCCACGTTTTTATGGAACATCAAGGACGGATTCGCTCTGTCGCTTTCCATCCCAATGGACAAATACTTGCTAGTGGTAGTGCTGACAATACTATTAAACTCTGGGACATTAGAGATATTCGTCATAGCAAATGTATTAAAACTCTCACAGGACACGGTAACTGGGTATGGACAGTTGCTTTTAGTCCTGATGGACAAACCTTAGTCAGTAGTAGCGAAGACCGCAGTATTCGCATCTGGGACACCTCTAGCGGTAAGTGTCTGAAAAAAATCAAAGCACATAGCCATTGGGTGTGGACAGTTGCGTTTCATCCTGATGGTAATACTCTGGCAAGTGGTGGTGCTGACGGTCAAATTAAACTTTGGGATGTCGCAACTGGAGAGTGTATCCAAACTTTTACAGACCATCAAGACATGATTTGGTCAGTAGCTTTTAGTGCTGATGGGCAAAAATTAGCCAGTGGAAGCGAAGACCAAACGGTGAAGTTGTGGAATCTTCACACAGGTGAATGTGTTCAAACCTTCACAGGGCATAATAAACCAGTTTACTCAGTGGCATTTAGTCCCAATCAGGATATTTTAGCCAGTGCTGGCGCTGATACCACTGTCATGCTATGGCAAGTGAATACAGGTGATTGTGTGGAAGTTCTCACACTGGGACATACAGCAGCAATTCGTTGTCTAGCTTTTAGCACTGATGGCAAGTTATTGGCTAGTGGCAGCGAAGATGAAAATATTCAGCTGTGGGATATGCAAACTTGTAGTCGATTGGAGTCACTTAAATCTGACCGCATCTATGAACGCATGGATATTAGCGGGACTACAGGTTTGACCGATGCTGAAAGAGCTTCTTTAAAAATGTTGGGTGCTGTTGATTAATAAATACATTGCTGCGGAAATTGTGCCTCTAAAATCATTCTGAAGGTACATAAAAAAAACACATAATTTTGTTTTTCTGTTCATTACCCATCAAAAATACTAATTTTAGTTGCTTACTATAATGCTAATAGCAAAATATACTGCTCAGTTAGTTAAAAAAACATCTCTTCAGACCAATTACATTAAAATTGTATTAATTGGCGAATTTATCAAACACAGAAGCTTTAATGGAGCTAATAAAGCCTTACCTGTTTTAGCTTCAAGTTTATTTAATGCTGGATTTAGTCAAGTTGTACAACTCGATTTAGAACGTCTTGATTTAACTATTGATGATGTTTTGTATCAAGTCAGAAATGCTGATTTAATTATCTTTGCTGGTTGTCTGACCAACCAATGGACAGAAATTGATCAGCATAGTCGAAAAATTTTTGCAGAACTTCAGAAACATAACCGAGAAACCGTACCAATTTTAGTTGGTGGTTATGCAACTAAAGGTGTTGAAGATATTGCCAGGATTACACCTTGGATTACAGCTTTCTGTGATGGTGATGGGGAAGAATCAATTATAGAAATTGCTCATGCAGTAGCTAGAGGTAGTTTCTATGAAGATATGAAAAATTTACCAGGATTATGTTTTATGAATCAAGATGGTAAATTTTATCGCGTGACTACTAATGATAATAGAAATGCCATTTTTCATCTTGCTACAGCACCAAGAGTTAGTAAGTTTGATGATATTGATCAAAACTTTAATTTAATTCATATACCGAAAGTCCATGATATGGATATTTTTAAATCTTCAAATGGAAGACAATTAAAAACAGCCCAAATCTTTACTCAGCGAGGATGTCCCTGGGGATGTCATTTCTGTAATAAAAGTAGCGAAAGTAATAATGTTGTCAGATTAAGTGCAGACTCTTTTCGTAGACAATTACAACAATTAAAGCAACGTGATTATGAAGCAGTTTATCTAGATGTGGATACATTTACAGTTCATGATCAAAATGCTAGACGAGAAGCAGAGATTCTTAAAGAAGAAGGATTTGTTTGGGGGTCAAATACTAGAATTGATAAAATCACCTATGAACAAATGCATTGTTTAGTAGAAAATAATTGTGTATATATGTTTTTCGGGGTTGAACATACATTACCAGAAGTTTCATTAGCCAGTAATAAGTTTAATGGTTCTATTGCTAGTCAAATCAAACAATCATTTGATTATCCAAGCAAGATTGAGCAAGTTTTTAAAGATATGAATAAAGCAGGATTACCCAGTAGTTATTTTCTAATTTTAGGATTACCAAAAGCCAAATTAGATGATAAAAAAACTGATATTGTTGGTTATGAACCCACAACTTTTGCAGATGATATTGAAGCAATTCGTTTTGGTATTGAAAAGTGTAATCCAGATTTTTTAAATTTCAATATTCTGCGATTTATGCCTGGAAGTAAAGCTGCTGATACAATTGGCGATTGTAGCTACTCCTGTGTACGTCCGTCAGGGAAAAGACCAATTACTGCTGGATATTTTCTAGCACGAGCCGTCAAGCATTATGGCTACCCTCAGTTCCAAGAACATGGTGTTTACCGACTTTGTGAATCAGTGAGCAAATATCAACCTATTACAACTGCGATGACTCCCCAAAGAGTTTATGATACAATTTGCTATGCTATACAGTTGATTAATCACCAGATTGATATCGGTGGTAAAGCTATAAAGTTGTTTCTTGATAGAGATTTATTAGCTTTAGGTTTAGTCAGTCAAGATGAACAAGGAAAATATGCGATCGCACCTTTAGACGATTTTGCTAATATTTGAACATTAAAATAATTCGTAATAGTGCCTCCAGTCCTGCTAGGGATACGTAATTCGTAATTAAGTTTTGCAACATGGATTTAGATCATGCTACAAAACTTGTTTCTGATAGAAGCGAGGGACTTAAACCCATAGAAATTTTTAATGAATTAACTGTTTCAACAATTCAGGAATCTGAGCAGGAGTTTCAGCAACCTTAACTTGTGCTGCTTGAAAAGCTGCTAATTTACTCTTGATTGTACCAAAATTAGTGTCATTTCTCACAACAGTTGCTCCTGTTCCCATCTGACGCAAATTTTTGGTTGGTGGTGCGTATCTACCAGCAATGTAAGCAATGACTGGTTTATCAATAGCTTCAGTTATATACCGTGCTGCGGCTTCTTCACTCCCACCTCCTGGTTGACCAACTAAAACGATTGCTTCTGTGGTTTCATCTTCATCAAGAATTTGCAGCCATTGGAGGAAGGATGAACCAACTATGGCATCACTACCAATACTGACACTAATTGATTGACCTAAACCAGCTTTGGTTAATTCCCAAGCTACTTCATAAGTGAGAGTACTGCTGCGACTGACAATCCCCACTCGTCCAGGGGTATAAAATTCACTAGGTTGAGTACCCAAGAGAATTTTTCCGGGGACGATAATTCCCGGACTATTGGGACCGACTACTAAGATTTCACCAGTCTCTGTTTTGCGGAGCAATTGCACCATATCTAGAGGTGGGACACCAGCAGAGATAATAATGATCTGCCTTATATTAGAAGCGATCGCTTCTAATGCTGCATCTAGAACTTGGTAAGGGTGGACACAAATAATCGTTGTGTCAATATTTCCAAATTTGGCGGTCACTTCTTCTACTAAGTCAAAGACGGGGAGATCATACATTTGCTGTCCCCCAAATCCAGGATTGACAGCAGCTACTAAATTAGTCCCATATGCTTTCATTTGAGCAATATGAGTTGCGGATATAAATTCAGAGAATCCTTGGATTAAAACTTTACTATCTGGCGTTAAGTTCATAAAATTTGGTCATTCTTGCGGTATTATTTTCTGTAAGCAGATAACTTGCTTAAACGGACAGCTTCCGCCACAGCTGCATCTAAATTTTCCACTAATACTAGACTGTCACTTTGAGTTTTGAGTGTAGTTAGATATGTTCTGGCATTGTTGAAATCATAACCAGCAAGACGGATAACTAAGCGTGGTAAGTGTAACCGCTTACTGCTAGTTCCATTGGAGTTAAACACCTGAGATGAGAGTTCCCTAGGCTCGATTTGTAGAAACCTGGCAATGATATCTGGCATTTGGGACACTTGAGGAATAGTACCCAGAAAGTTAATTAAAATCACTTGAATACTTTTATCAGCAGCTAAAAGTTTCAGCCCTGTTTCCAAGCGATCGCCAAAAGTCGTTGGTGAAGTATCAGTGAGAAAGGAATGTCTTAAATTTAGAGAAACACCAGGCTTACCACCAGCATTAGTAACCGCATCTAAAGTTGTCAATACCGAACCAGTACCATTGCCTAAGATACCGATTTTACCGTGCATCTCCAGTCCATCCCAGTCACTCAAAATACTGTTACCTTTAATTTTACTATTACGGATCACCATCTTTGCTGCCATTTGGGCTATTTCTGGATGACGATTAATTGCCCGTTCGTTGACTCGGACTTTACCATTGAGCGCCATAACCTGTCCTGCTGGACTAACTGCTAGAGGATTGATCTCTACTAAGTCTAGGTCTTTCTGCACAAATAACTGGTACATTTTTTCGACAACATCGCTAATTGACTGCATTAGCGACCCCTGCAAACCCATTTTTAACCCTAATCTACGGGCATAAAATGGCGAGAATTCCTCCTCTACCACCACATATTGCATTTTCTCCCCTGGGGATTCCCAATCTATATCCGGTTCCTTGCAACCTAAAAGTACTGGACGACAGAGGGACGTATCTAAAATAACAGCAAGATAAAATTCTTCTTTGGCATCATACTTTGACTCTGCCAGTAAAACTTCTGGTAATTCTCCCCAAATTGGTAAATTAAAGATATGTTGGGCGGCTGCGATCGCATCGATAGTAGTTTCCACAATCCTTACTCCACCCGCTTTAACCCTCTCGTCTGCGTGTACCTGAGATTTTAGTACAATCGGATAGCGAATTTTTAAGCGTTTTAAATCTGTAGGATGGTCAATTCGTTGGGATGGTAATACAGGAATGCCCATCTTTCCAAACCATTCTTTAACTTGGTATTCCAATAAATCCATTGACACACACCTTATATTAACAATTCCAAAGCGGGTATCTGGTGCTGTTTTATAGTTTATACAGCACCTAGATTACATAAATACGCTTTGGTTGACTAGAAAAACTTCTTTAAGCACCAATCAATCAATTTTATCGAATTCGACAGAAGTGGTAAATTCATTTCTGGTAGCAACAAACTCTGCTATTTGGTTGATTAGACCTGATCTGTCTCCTTCTGTCAACTTGCCAGTCTCTAAAATTACTGAACTATTCTTGTATATTTTTCCTGAGATCACTTATACTCGCATTTGAATTGTCTAATTTATCATCTAGTAGTATAAAAAAGTAAAATGATAAAAGGATAATCTAGAAATCCGGTTTGATTGGTAATAGCTGAGATGGCGTAGCTATAGTTACTCATAACGGCTCTTAACAGGGTGAGAAGAGAAATCCAGGTCAAGAGTTTTTAAGCGGAGAGCGCAGCTGACAACTACGATAACAAAACTATATAGAAAATTAGCAGTAACACTCTATGAAAATAGCATTCCCACAAGAAGATATACAGCTTTTAGCCAGTACTTTGCAAGAACAATTACTGATGGAAGTTCCATCAGGCAAAGTTTTACAGGTTAGATGTGCTGTCCAAAATAATGAACTGATGGTTTTGACCCAACAGCCACCAGGCGTGACAGTTGATACACAGAAAATATTTGCGGTACTTGAAGAAGCATTCCAGTGGCAATCCCAATACCACGGTCAAAGAGTACAGTTTTATGTCAGAGTTTCTGGAGAAAAGCTACCCTATGCCAAACAATCCTTAATAGTGAAGCCTAAGGAGATACAGTCAGACATAACAGAGACAACCAATTTTGTCAAGCCCACAGATGAAGCCAATCTCCTGATTTTTCCACCACCTCATCTTCCTAATGCCCCTTCTCTGGCAACAGAAGCAGAGATTTCTGAGAATCCATTTTCCTCAATTACAAAAGAAGAGATTTCTGAGAATCCATTTTCCTCAATTACAAAAGAAGAGATTTCTGAGAATTCATTTTCCTCAATTAAGGACGACCATATCTCCGAGAATTCATTTTCCTCAATTAAGGACGACTATATCTCTGAGAATTCATTTTCCAACATTCCAATTATTGATCAGAGTGAAAATGATTTTGAGGAAGAAGAGAAATTTGACCCCTTTGCAGGTGGGCAGAATTTATCAAAGAGCAAAAATTTATCACTGCCACCTTTACCTATCCTTTTAGGTGTTGTATTGGGGGTGACTGTCATTTTTGGTGGTGGGACTTTCTTTTTAACTCGCTCCTGTGTCATTGGTGGATGCCAAGAATTACAACTTGCCGAACAATTGCAAAGCAATTCTGGGCAACTCATGCGACAAGCTAAGTCAGAAAAAGAATTGTTAGCAGTACAACAACAACTAGAAACCAATATCTCTAATCTACAAGTAATTCCTCAATGGTCTCCTCGCTACCAGCAAGCTCAGGAACTGGCCTCAAGTTTTTCTGGACAATCAGGAAAAATTAACTTGGTCGTAAAAGCTTTACAGGCAGGAACTTTAGCAGAGCAAAAAAGTAAAATCCCTGCCAATAGCCTCGAAGAATTACGCGCTCAACAAAGTTTATGGCGGCAAGCAATCGCTCCTCTAGAGTCTATCAAATCTGGTCAAGAACTCTATGGATTGGTGCAGAGAAATTTACCCAATTATCAACGCAATTTAAAAACTTTAAATCAGCAATTGCTCAAAGAAGAAACATGGCTAAAAAAAATAGCGACAACCAAAGTTTTAGCAGATGCCAATATCCAGCGGGAAACTACAGCTAAATCCGGGAATGACTGGCAAAAGGTCAAGTCGGATTGGCAAACAGTGGTTAATACTTTAGAAAGTATTCCCCTGGGTAGTACAGGATACCAAGAAGCACAGAACTTGCTCACAGATTATCAACCTAAATTTAAATTAGCAAGCGATCGCGCTCAAAAAGAAAGTCAAGCCGCTACAATCTACCAACGAGCCTTAAACATAGCTAGTCAAGCTAAAATTAATGGCCAAAAAAATCAATGGCAGGAAGCCGTAGCATCTTGGCAGCAAGCTTTGGATATGGCTAACAAAATTCCCCAAGATAGCTTTTATTACAACCAAGCACAATCGTTGATTCAACCTTATTCAACAGCGCTGACACAGGCAAAAGAAAAATTCCAACTCTATGGTAATTTAACAAAAACTCGCGCTGATCTGAGTACCACCTGTGTTAATGGGATGCGGTTTTGCGTTTTTAACATCGAAAACCAAGGTATTATCGTCCGCTTAACCCCGGAATATGACAAACAACTAGAAAGTTCCAATCCTGATATTCAAAGTCACTTTCAAGCCTTGCGAGACGCTTTAGGAGTAATTGGTGAAAATGCACAATTACCCCTATTCATCTACAATTCCCAAGGACAGGAAAGGTATATGAAGATGCCGCAATAGGGGGCAGGGTGCAGGGTGCAGGGAGAAAGAGGGTTTTAAAATGCTTAATTGCTGATCAAACAAACTCTCCGCGTCACCGCGTCTCCACTTCCCCATCTCCGCGTCACCGCGTCACCCCATTTCCCCATCTCTTCCTCTCATAAACCCAGATGATTTTGTAGTGCTTCGCGCATTTCATCTACAGGTACTGTTTGCTTTTGCAACCAAATTTTTAAAGCTGCTGCACCTTGTTGGACTAGCATTTCTAAGCCATCAATAGGAATTGCTTTTTGTTTTTCTGCTAGTTGGAGAAATCGAGTAGGTTTAGGAATATAAATCAAATCATAAGCAATAACATTGGGTGATAAATACTCCATTTCGTCTACACTTAAAGGCGAATATTCTATATGGGGATACATCCCGATTGGAGTTGTGTTGACTAGCAGATTAGCTTGAGGAATTAGCTTTGGTAATTCTTCCCAATAATGCACTTGAAATTTATCTGCAAAAATTGAATTCTGCCAACTTTGCCGAAATTGTGATAACTTCTGCAAATTTCGCCCCACCACATGAATTTCTGCCAAACCTAGCTGAATACAACCTGCAACAACTGCCCTTGCTGCACCACCATTACCTAAAATTACCGCTACTTTTTGACTCCAATCTTGGTGATATGTCGTTTCTAAAGGAGCAATAAACCCTTCTACATCTGTATTTGTTCCCACCCACCCGTTCCCTTGACGAGTCACAGTATTGACTGCACCAATAGCTTGAGCAATAGGTGAAATTTCTGATAAAAAAGGTAAAATTGCTTGTTTATGGGGAATTGTCACACTAAACCCAACAACACCAATAGCGGCAAAACCTGCCATAGCAGTTTCTAGATTTTCTGGTGCTATGGGAAAAGGCAAATATACATAATCTAATCCCAATTTAGCCAATGCGGCATTGTGCATAACTGGAGAAAGGGAATGTTCTACAGGATGACCAATTACTCCTAACAATTTTGTTTTACCTGTAATATTCTGAAAATAATTATGATCTTGGTTTTCCATGATTTAGCATTTCCCTCAAACAGAATTTTCTAGTTTTTAATTGTTGATTAAATCACATCAATAACCTTTTTCCCTGATTTGGAGAACAAGAAAACATAGTGTGTCATTACAAAAAAAGGGAACAGGGAACAGGGAACAGATAAGAAACTTTAGTTCTGAGTTTAAAGCTCAACTCATTAGTAGGGTGCGTCAGATATCAACAATCTGTTTATTTGCAGGATTTATGCAGTAGTAAAGCACCCTACAACAGATTTTTAGTGTGACACTTGCGTAAGTCCTAAATTATTAATTTCACTGCTAAGTAGGTAAACAGAAAAATTTAAAGGTATGTGAAGAAAAGTAAATAGGGCTGAAACCCTCTTTCCCCCTGCTCCCTGCCTTACCCCAACGACAATTTTTAACGCCCACCTACTTACCCTAATACCAATTTTATGTGAGGTTGCACATAATTCTGAAATACATGGATTGATCTGTCTTTATCCGCGTTTATTTGCGTGCATCCGCGTTAAATTATTCTATGCAGCTTCATATTAATCTGGTATAAGAGTATTAACAACTCTTAATATTTCTTCGCAATATGCAGACAAATATAGTACCCTCCACAACCCCAATATCTGGACAATACTGGGAATGGCACGGTCACAAAGTGTATTATGTACAGGCGGGAGAGAAACAACCTCAGCGTCCTCCGTTGCTGTTAGTACATGGTTTTGGTGCTTCCACAGACCACTGGCGAAAGAATATCACAGGACTGTGTGCAGATTTTCAAGTTTTTGCGATAGACCTTTTGGGATTTGGACGTTCAGCAAAACCTAATTTACAGTATAGTGGCGACTTATGGCGCGACCAAATTAATGATTTTATCAGTGAAGTAATTGGTCAAAAAGCAGTATTAGCAGGTAATTCTCTTGGGGGTTATGCTTGTTTATGTGTTGCATCTCAACGTGCTGACAATGTAGCTGGTGTAGCCTTGCTGAATAGTGCAGGACCATTTTCCGAGTCAGAAGGAGTAAAAAGCCAAATTCAACCTCCTAAAAATCCGTTACAGAAACTATTAGGTAAAACTGTTAAATGGACTTTTAAACAACGTTTAGTTCAGTCGTTATTATTTGAATATACGCGGCAAAAGTGGGTAATTCGGCGGACTTTAGAAAAAGTTTATCTTGACAAAAGTGCCATTACTAATCAATTAGTAGAAGAAATTCAGCGTCCTGCCTATGATAAAGGTGCTTTAGATGTATTTATCTCTGTTTTTAGCACTCCTCAAGGAGAAAAAGTTGATATTTTGCTAAAGCAATTAACTTGTCCTTTGTTGTTATTATGGGGTGAAGCTGATCCTTGGATGAAAGCGCGAGAACGTTCTCAAAAGTTCCACCAATATTATCCCCAACTAACAGAATACTTCCTATCTGCGGGTCATTGTCCCCATGATGAAGTACCTGAACAAGTAAATTCATATTTACGTGATTGGGCTTTATCTATTAACAACTGATATCCAATCTGTTGTGATCATCAAAATCTAAAAACCTGGTCAGGGTTGACCAGGTTCTAGCGAATTCAGAAGTTTCAAATTGTTAAGGTTAAGTGAGTAATTGAAAGTTAATAACTAGGGTGGATGTTAAAACTGGCAAGTTCAGCATTTTATCCGTTTTTCCGCTCTGGGATTTGGCTCCACCTTGATCAAAGGTGTTTTGGCCACTTTAATTGTATCTGCTAAAACTTGCTTGGGCTACTGACAGGGGACACTAAGTCATTGCCCTATGGGTTGGTTGCGATTAGTTCTGTGTCCTTATGAATATAATTTAGCATTGGCTAATTGAGATGAAATCCTTTCTTTACTAAACTTCATTTTTTGTTTCACTTAGCAATATAGACAATAGGTAATAGGTGAAAAAGCAATTTTACCAATTCCACATAACTGATTGATCATCAAGATAATCGGTGACAATCCGGCCAATTTTATCTATTTCTGCAAGTGTTTCCGCAGAAAGTTGAATTTCTAATGCCTGGGCGTTGGCTATTGCTTGTTCAGGATAACGCGCACCGGCAATAGCATTTGTTTGCGGCTGGGCAATTAACCACGCCAATGCTAACTGAGCCAAGCTACAATTTTGGTATTCAGCTATAGGGCTAAGTTCATTTAAGGCTTGTTGAGCGCGTTCAAAGTTTTCGTCTTGAAATAATTTATTTTTAGCTCGGTTATCAGCTGGGTCAAATTTATGCCCAGATAGAAATTTACCGGTTAACAATCCCTGGGCTAAAGGTGAATAAGCTAATATTGAAATATTGTTTTCAACACAATAGGGCATAGCATCTTTTTCTACTTGCCGCCAAAATAAAGAATAGGGTGGTTGTAAACTATCAATACGTCCATATTGGGAGGCTTCTGCTAATTGGTCACGAGAAAAGTTAGAAACACCAATGGCGCGAATTTTACCTTGTTCTTTGAGGTGATTTAAGGCGCTCATGGTTTCTGCAATAGGGACAATTTCACTATTGAAAGCACCAGCAGGCCAATGAATTTGGTAAAGGTCAATGTAGTCGGTTTTCAGATTTGTTAACGAACGTTCACAAGCTTCTATTACTTGTTGATATTTGAGATGATTTGCAAAAACTTTTGTGGCATATTCGACATTATCCCGCACATCAGCTAGTGCTTCAGCTACAATCTGTTCAGAATGTCCTTCACCATAAACTTCAGCGGTATCTATTGTGGTGATTCCGGCTTCGTAGGCGGCACGGATGGTTTGAATGGAGTCGGTATCTTCAATTCCCACCCACATTCTTTTTCCTGCTTGCCAAGTACCCATGAGGATGGGTGTGATTTCTACGGTTGATGTACCCAGTGTACGTTTTTTCATGGTTTTTCTCGAATTTATTTCCCTGACTAATTTTGTACTTTAACCGTCTTAGACTGAAATTAAATCAGAGTCAAAGTAGATGCTCATGGAATTGATTACCACTTTTCATGCTCTTAAGGAATGGGCTGTGGCCGTAAATGCGTTGGAATCTGGCCAAACGATTATGCTGCTTCGTAAAGGCGGTATCCATGAACGGGAGGGACGCTTTCAGGTTGCCCATGAGCAGGTTTTGCTCTACCCTACTTACGAGCATCAACAATCTTTTATGCTCAAAGCTGAATATGGGAATCTTGTCTATCCAGTTACTTCAGGTTGGCATCCAGAAATAATTCCCATCGGTAGTTGGGCAGAAATTACGGATATTTTACCAGTTGTGGATGAGTCTATTGTGGGTGATTTGCTTCCATTTCATATTTGGAATGAGTATTTTATTAGCGATCGCTTAAAATGGAAGCCACGTCAGCCGTTATATATCCTCTTGCTACGTACTTACAAACTACCCCAAGCACAGGATATTCCTTATCTGGCTGAATACGGTGGTTGTAAATCATGGATTGATTTAGATCAACAAGTTCGGTTACAAGGCTCTCAACCAGTTTTATCTGATACTGTATATACTCAGCTAGTTGCAACTATTCGCGGAATTATTGGTGATAAATTGTACGCTGCATCTTTATAAGCAGCTGTTGGGGATATTTTGGGACAAAAAGGGAAGAGGTTTTTCACCTCGTTAATTTTCCTTCATATAGTTAAGTTTAATTGCGCCTTCACATAGCTAACGACTCTGATTCTGGTTTTGCAACAACGGACGCACAACTAAATACCCAGCACCAAAACCCATCACCATAATGAAAACAATAGTCATCACTAACCACCAACTACTCAGTCCTTTTAACTGTGATTCTGGAGTAGTATAATAGCGTACTTCCTGTTCTTCTATAAATACTGCTTCTGATCCTGGGAAATTCATATCCATAACAGGGACAGAGAAAACCTCACGGCGGATTTTCTTAGCTGGACGAGAAACTGGCTGACGTGGAGGTGCGGTTGTAACTGGGGGTTTAGGTGCAGATTTCGCCTCTGTATTAGTACGGTTTGCTGGCTGAGAATTGGGTGCAGATTTTACTTCCGCCTTCTGGGGGGTTGGTTGAGAAGCAGATGTAGCAGAAGATGCCACCAACTTTTGCAGTTCTAAACAAGATTGAACGACTTTATTAATTTCTTGGCGCAGAATTTGATTTTCTTGGGCTAATTTCTGATTATGAGTAATGACTACATCTAATTTACCCTGTACTGTATGTAACTCTGTTGCTAGTTCTCTGTACACATAAAGGGGTACAGACGAGGAGTAACTGGGAGTCGGTGGTTGACTGTGAACATGACCTGTAGTTGTTCGCATCTCAATATTAGGATTAAAATAAGGTCTTTAGATTAACAAAATATACTATCAGAGTAAAGTTATCCCGGAGACTATGCTGAAGAATCAGTTGTTACACATCCAATTTGCCTGCTTGTACTAGATACCATGAATTTGCAACAATGGAAAAAAGTGTCCTACAGGTCCCTGTCCTTTGCCAATATCTAGAGAGTAAGTGAGTGCATTTGTTACATATTCTTTTCCCTGTTGCACTGCTGTCCACAAATCTTGACCTAAAGCTAGATTAGCAGTAATGGCGGCTGATAAAGTACAACCTGTGCCATGAGTATTTTTTGTCTCTACCAGCTTGGTTCTTAAAGTTTCCCACCTTTCCCCATCAAACCATACATCTACCCCCCGCAAATTCCCAGACATTCCCCCACCTTTGACTAAAACAGCCTTTACTCCTAATTCCCTGTGCATAATTTCCGCTGCTGTGTGCATATCTTCTAAAGAAGCAATTTCTAACCCGCTTAAAATCTGCGCTTCATAGCGGTTTGGTGTAATAATAGCTGCTTGAGAAATCAGAGTATTCCGCAGAGTTTGCACCGCATCATCATCAATTAATTGCGCTCCTGTCCGTGATACCATCACAGGATCAACTACTAAGTTAGTAATTTTATAAGCTGCTACTTGCTGGGCTACAGCCAAGATAATTTTTTGGTTGAGTAACATTCCCGTTTTTACAGCTTGGACACCAATATCCTCTACAACAGCCTGAATTTGAGCGATAACAGCCTCTGAAGGCATGGTATCAACCCGTGTAACTCCTAAAGTATTTTGGGCTGTAATGCAGGTAATAGCACTTGTACCATGAACGCAATGAAAAGCGAATGTGCGTAAATCGGTTTGAATTCCTGCACCCCCACCACTATCAGAACCGGCAATAGTTAAAGCAACAGGGGTGAAAGTTGTGTTTGTTATCATTATGATAGAGTCTAATTATTTAAAATAGATATATGTACTTTACTGTTTTATGTCCAATCAATCTCCAGATGAGGAAATTGCTTTTTTACGTTAACGTAATGCTGAACTTGAAAAAATATTAAAACATCATCATCAATTAAAACAAGAGTTAGAAGAATGTAAACAAGCAAAGACAGTATTAGAACAAGATTTACAAAAGACGGAAGAGCAATCTTCCCTATTTAAAATGATTATTGAAAAATCTCTTGATTGGATATTTGTCAAAGAGTTTTAGGTTGTAATTGGTCGCTGAGTGCGATAATGTAGCAGAAATTGGCAAATTGCATAGTAGATGCTTTTGCTTTGCAGTATGATTTCCAGGAGATTTTAAATGAAAGCAGCTTATAAACTGGCAGGTGGGCTACGATCTAAGAGGATGTGCAACCAAGGCACTAATCTACTTAGCATAAACGTATAAAGAAACTATGAACTACGACATACAAGAAACCGAAAGTCCAAGACTAGAAGTAGAGTATTACGGTGCTGACTTTCCTGTTGATACGTTAGTGAAACGGATGGAAGAACAAGAATTTATTATTCCAGGGTTTCAGAGACAGTATGTTTGGAAAATAGAAGAAGCATCACGCTTTATTGAAACTTTATTACTAGGTCTTCCTAGCCCTTCACTCTTTCTCGCTAAAGATAAGTTTTCTAAAAAATATATTGTTATAGATGGACAGCAACGACTGAAAACTTTGCTGTACTTCTTTCACGAATCTTTTCCAGATGGAAAAATCTTTAAGCTTAAAGGTGTCGTCCAACAGTTAGATGGTTTAACTTATTCCACTTTACCTTCATCCGAACGTCGTGAGCTTGATAATGCAATAATCCACTGTATAATCATATCAGAAAATTATGATCCACGTGGAATATTTTATTTATTTGAACGACTTAATACTACTGGAACTCCCTTAAAACCACAGGAAATTCGGAATGCTGTTTATCATGGTTCTTTTAGTGAATTGCTTCAAGATTTATCAAAAAATGAAACATGGAGAGAGCTTTATGGTAAGGATGATATTCGGGCTAATGAACAAGAGCATATTTTAAGATTTTTAGCTCTGCATTTCGATTTAGAAAATTATTCAGGCAATATGACTAATTTTCTCAATCAATTTATGTTAAAAAACAAAGATTTGGATATAATTCCCGAAAATGAGATAAAAAATCTATTTTTCAACACAATATATTTTCTTAAAAATTGTATAGGCTCTAAAGTTTTTTATGAGAAAAAAAAATTCCAAATCCTTTTTGATAGTTTGATGGTTCTAACTGCTCAAGAGTTAGGAAAAGGTTTGGAATGTTCCAAATTTAAAAAGTTTTACGAATTGCTGATTAATGACAAGCATTTCTGGACATTTGCTCAATCCTCTACCACAAGTAGAAAAAATCTAATGAAGAGGCTGGAGTATATTGGAGAGCTTTATAGAAATACGCACTTATGAATCCATCTATATTAGCTCATCGTCAGAAAATAGATAATCTATTTAAAAAAGTTGCCTCTTTCACAGAGCCAGAGATTCAAAGTGAATGGTCAAAATATCTATGTATACTGGTATCAGGATTCATTGAAGAATCTTTGAGGGTTTTATTAGAAAAATATTGTGAAAACAAAGCTTCACCAAATATTCAAAAATTTGTTACGAAACAGATACAAGATATAACCAACTGTAAAACAAGTAGAATTACAGAAATATTGGGCAAATTTAGCTTGATTTGGGAAAGTGAATTCACTAATAAAATTCAAGAGAAGAGCAAAATAGATGGTGAGATAAAAACCGCTATAGATAGTGTGATTATTAATCGTCACAAAATAGCTCATGGGAAAAGTATAGGTATGAGCTACCAGAATATATCGAACTACTATAATAATGTCAAAAAAGCTGTAGAGATTTTGGAGGAAATAATCAAGTAATTATTCAAAAAATCTCGGTTAATTTAGTGAAAAAAGCTTTTAGAGATTAGTTTTAGCTTGATAGATATTTACAGTTTCCATGATTTTATCTAAGTCTCTAAAATGAGTTTAACCACTTTATCCTTCTAGTCTGCTAATTGCCACATTACCTGTAAAATTCTTTTTTCAACTTGGATAACTATTTCCTAATTGCAAATTCTTCAATGTTCTCTGCAAAAACTTAGCCCATTCTGCTGCGAGGGGAATTTCTGTAAACGGTATACGAATTGATTTAGCATTAGTTAATAAAAACTCTAATTCAATTTGACGACCTTTTTCAGGGTGATTTTCTATATCTACAGACTTCCCATTTACCAAAAAGCAGATTTCTTGAACATCCAATAAAGAAAAAGTTTCTAATGCAATTGGTCCTTTTGTTGTCGGTTTTCCCCAAGTAATATCATTACCCTTTTGAGCTAATACTGCATAGATATCATATTTAGCCCGTTCAAACTGTTCTGCCCAAATCCGATAAGCTTCAAGTTTCTGATATTCCTGTGAACCTTGCCAAGCTAACCAGAAAAATATTACTAACAAAGGCAACCATAAAAGACCACGTTCCATAATTGATAATTCGTAATTTTTTCCAGTCTCTATTTTCCCAAAAATACCATGAGATGAGTTATCGTAGTGAGCAAACTGACAAGAAGCGGTAATCAGTAAATATGAAAAAACTTATATTATTGTGCTTGTTTGTCATCGGACTGACTGCTGCTGCGTTTGGGTTTCTGAATTTTCAGGGACTGGCAGCTAAAGGTGACTTCGAGACAATTTTGCTGGATTTTCGGGAAGATATTGGAGAAACCGTCATTCAAAAGGATTTACAAGCGATCGCACAACAGTATCATGTCACACCTCGACTGGATAATCAATTTTCAGCAGTTGATCATGTGTATATTATCAAAGGCGATCGCCAACAACTGCAAAACTTACAAAAATCTCCCTTTGCCAAAGCCACAGAATTCATCGAACCAAATTATATTTATAAGACAGTTCCCGAAGGTAAAGCCACAGCCTTAGGAAACGAACCAGTCAATCCTTCATTAATTGGCCCCAACGATCAATATTACAGCAAACAGTGGAACCTGCACAAAATCGGCATAGAAGGCGCGTGGAATTTGAGTAAAGGTAGCGGTATTAAAGTCGCTGTAATTGACACAGGCATTACCCAAGTCCGCGACTTAGCCGAGACAAAATTCGTCAAAGGCTACGACTTTGTTAACGACACCGAAGCAGCCAACGACGACAACGGACATGGAACCCATGTCGCCGGTACAGTCGCCCAAGCCACCAATAACAACTATGGTGTCGCTGGAGTCGCCTACGAAGCCAGCCTCATGCCCTTAAAAGTGTTAAATGCCTACGGTTCAGGAACAGTTGCCGATATTGCCGAAGCCATCAAATTTGCCGCCGATAAAGGCGCAGACGTAATTAACATGAGTCTAGGTGGTGGTGGTGAAAGCCAACTGATGAAAGAAGCCATCGAATATGCCCACAGAAAAGGTGTAATCATCATTGCCGCTGCTGGAAATGAAAGCAGTAATGGGGCTAGTTATCCAGCCCGTTACCCCCATGTAATCGGCGTTTCCGCCTTTGGTCCAGATGGAGAAAAAGCCGACTATTCCAACTATGGTGCTGGCGTAGATATCTCCGCCCCTGGGGGGAGTGAAACCGGCGGAATTCTCCAAGAAACTATTGACGAAAATGGCGAAGGTGTATTTTTAGGACTCCAAGGAACCAGCATGGCTTCCCCCCACGTTGCTGGTGTGGCAGCTTTAATTAAAGCAGCGGGAGTTACCGACACAGATGAAATTTTAAAAGTTCTCCAACAATCAGCCAGAGTTATTCAAGATGATGGTTTGAACTATTATGGAGCTGGACAACTTAACGCCGAAGCAGCAGTTAAACTGGCCACCCAAGGACAAATTAGCTTTCCCGATTTCTTCCGGTGGTTACGGGATAACGGCTATATCAACCCTGGCTTTTGGATAGATGGTGGTGCGATCGCACTATTACCTAAAATATTCATGGTAGTAGGTTCTTATCTCCTCGCTTGGTTCTTACGGGTTTACTTCCCCTTCGCTTGGAGTTGGTCTTTATCGGGTGGGTTAATTTTTGGTAGTTCTGGGTTATTCTTCCTCAAAGGAATTTATATCTTTGATCTTCCTCAATGGCCTTTTCGGGTTCTAGGTAGTTCCATTCCTGAACTAGGCAATAGCATACAAGGAACAGGTGCTTTAAATCCCATCTTTGCTTCTGTGCTAATTCCCCTAACGTTGATAGTATTACTGTTAGGACATCCCAATTGGAAATGGTTTGCCATTGGTTCAAGTCTGGGA
Organism: Anabaena sp. PCC 7108; assembly: GCF_000332135.1. Lineage (NCBI taxonomy): Bacteria > Bacillati > Cyanobacteriota > Cyanophyceae > Nostocales > Nostocaceae > Anabaena > Anabaena sp. PCC 7108. The sequence goes on along the minus strand of NZ_KB235896.1, from coordinate 5,141,711 downwards.
ATAGCCGCCTGTTTAACAGTTAGTGCTATTTATGATCCCGCAGTTTGGGGATTAGGAGATGGTAACTTAGCCCGAATATTCCTCATCGTTAATGCCCTACTTTGTTACGGACTAGCACGTTTAGCATTGAAAAACGACGAACAAACTGCTTAATTAGGTAATGGGTAATGGGTAATTGCTAACTCTTGCCCATTTCCTATATTCTCTATGAAATAACAAATGACTATTACAGTTACAGGTACTATCGAACGCCGTAATCTTGGTATGGGCGCATGGGCGTTAGTTACAGACGAAAGTGTTACCTACGAAATACTCAAAGGTGCTGATAAAGGATTACTCAAATCAGGACAAAAAGTCAAAGTCACCGGACAAGTACGCGAAGATGTCATGACAATTGCCATGATTGGTCCTGTTTTAGAGGTAAAATCCTTTGAAGTCATTAGTTCTGATTAATAATGGTGAAATCTAAAACTTCTTGAATCCGAGTTCTGAATTACCCTATCCTGCATTTTTACATCGATAAATAGCAAACCCAGTTCCTCAACCACCTTTTTGTTCTAAAAAGACATCTTGTGGCAGATGCCTAATGCTTCCGAGGACAGATAATATCATGTCCGGTTGTTCGCGTAGCGTCTCGTCAGAGATATACTTATCATTTAGACTGACGCTCAAGACGCTCTTACGGGGAGATTTTTTTTGATAAGTGATTAGTCGGACATGATATGAACTCAATATTGCTCTAAAAATCTCGGTTCTTGCTTGTCAAAATTTCTTGTATATGTCATAGAATAGTAAGAGATTGCAAGAAACTGCACAAAAGCATTAATTCTAGAAAAATAATTAAGAGTGCTATTATATATCGCTGTAATCATTCTTGAGTCATAGCTTCGGATCAAAATAGAATGAAAGCGATTCAGAAATCCGGGTTGAGATTAACCAGCTTTTGCCTAGAAAAAACCCCCAGTAGGTATTAGCCATCTAGGGGAGCTTAGTTATCAGGGTGCATCTACCAATTAAATGTTCTCAGGTGTGGTACAATCCTCCGGATAAATTTTCCCCAGGAAGTTGATTTTTAGTTCTTAATAAAAAAAACCCCTAGTGAGTGTTAGCCAGCCAGGGGAGTTTAGTAATCAGGGTGCATCTACCAATTAAATGTTCTAGGTTTAATCTCATGCTCCGGATCAAGTTTTTATAATCAAGGTGTGAAAAAGTAGTCTCTAAATCTCTACCAAGAAACCCTGGCTGACTAGCTTTAAGGTACAATTACTTCAGATAAAGTATTATTTATGCTAGATTCTCGATTTTGAATCCTTATAAATTAATATTGGTTTCTGTAGTAATTGACCAATTGCAAACAATAATTTTGAGATTAATCTAGATTTTATTGAGCGGTAGTATGATTGATACTAACCACAAAAAACCCCCAGAGGTGTTAGCCAGCTAGGGGAGATTAGTTATCAGGGTGCATCTACCAATTAAATGTTCTGAGTTTAATGTCATGCTCCGGATCAATTAAAATCGATTATGGGTGTTGTTGATAAACTCAAAAAAAACCCCCAGAGGTGTTAGCCAGCTAGGGGAGGTTAGTTATCAGGGTGCATCTACTAAATTAAATGTTCTGAGTTTAATGTCATGCTCCGGATCAATTGGGTTACATCTTGGTTATTGTTGTTTGTAAACTAAAAAAAACCCCCAGAGGTGTTAGCCAGCTAGGGGAGGTTAGTTATCAGGGTGCATCTACTAAATTAAATGTTCTGAGTTTAATGTCATGCTCCGGATCAATTGGGTTACATCTTGGTTATTGTTGTTTGTAAACTAAAAAAACCCCCCAGAGGTGTTAGCCAGCTAGGGGAGATTAGTTATCAGGGTGCATCTACCAATTAAACGTTCTGGGTTAAACCACTATGCTCCGGATGAATTTGCCCAAATGTCGCTGTATAGCACTTACGGAAAAAATTCCTGTCGTTGTTAGCTGGTTAGGGGAGTTAGTTATCAGGGTTTGAAACTGCTATTCTTTGAGAAGAAATTCTTGGGTCAGAGATGACTTTTTTTTGCCAAAATTAAAAAAACCCCTGGGCGGGTGTTAACCTACCAGGGGATTTGAAGATCAAGGTGCATCTACCAATAAAGTGTTCTCGTCTGAAGCAATCTCATCCGGATAAAGTTCCATCGGCAAAACAAGCCAAACCACGCCGAATCAGAAACATTCGCTGAGAATAAGCATCTAAAGTATCAGCAGGCGGAAAACCAAAACTAGAGACTTTCGCAGTTCAAACTGGATTTAGGAGGCAAACAGGAGAAGTTGTGACCCAGGAATTTCACATTTCCGTAACCCCAGTAGGGCAAAATGACTACTTGGTGCGGACGGAACAAGTCGCGCCTGGGGTGCCATTGGCAGAAGAACTGGTGACTTGGTCGGTCGCTGAGTGGTTAGCCGCCGCAGGACATTTGATGAATGACCCGTTACAGTCAGTGTTACAGGGTGATGTCATGGCTAGGAACTCTGTAAACTGGGTGGCACTGGGTCAGCAATTGTATAATGCACTGTTTCAAGGCACTCTGAGAGATAGTTGGATTACTGCCCAAGGTATTGCCCAGAATCAGCAACAGGTATTGCGTTTACGCTTAGGACTCAAAGATACTAGGTTAGCGCGTTTACCGTGGGAAGTGATGCACGCAGGGGATCGCCCTTTAGCTACTGGGCCTTACATCACTTTTTCACGTTATCAAAGCGGAGTTCACTCCACATCACGAATCCCAACACGCAACATTCCCACGCCACAGGAAGAAAGCGGAGTGAACGTGTTGATGATCATTTCTTCCCCCACTGATCAAGTGCGTCTTGATTTGCTCAAACAAGAAGCAATTGACCTGCAAACAGAACTTCATCGCCAAACCCCCCGGACTGAAAACGGCAATTATGTCCCCGAAATTGAACTGACTATCCTCGATCAACCAGGAAGGGAAGAGTTAACTCAAGCCCTAGAACAGGGACGATATCATGTTCTGCACTACTCTGGTCATAGTAACTTGGGGGCTAATGGGGGAGAAATTTATTTAGTTAGTAGAAGAACTGGCTTAACAGAAACCCTTAGCGGTGATGATTTAGCCGGCTTGCTGGTGAATAATAATATCCAAATGGCAGTGTTTAACTCCTGCTTGGGAGCATATAGAGCTAAGTCTGATAGCTCTGGGGAGACGGGAGAACGCAACCTAACTGAAAGTTTGGTGAAAAGAGGTCTAAGAAGCGTTTTGGCTATGTCAGAACGAATTCCTGATGAAGTAGCACTGACGTTGACACAATTGTTTTACCGTAATTTAAGTCAAGGTTATCCCTTGGATTTATGTGTGAGTAGGGTGCGTCAGGGCTTAATTTCTGCCTATGGTTCTCACCAGATGTACTGGGCGTTACCGATGTTGTATCTCCAGCGGGAATTTGAAGGCTTTCTCACCCCGCAAATGGGTTTATTTACGAATTCTGAGTTACTCAATGAATATCAGTCATCGGCAGGAAAATCCGCTAATTCAATGTATTCAGGGGTGACAAACGATCCCCAAATGCCTTTAGCTATGGAGGATATCATGCCCTCTGGTTTAGCACGGGATGCTTCTGAATTAGATTGGTTAGGGGATGATAATTGGGGGGATCTTTTAGATGATATTGAGTATGATCACCCCAATTATGATGAGGATTCGGCAATTGTTGCTGATTTGTTTCGCCAGATAGGTAATCCCCCAGCCCCAACAGGAGAAACTTCTATCACGGAAGAACTAAAGCCACCAAAACGTGACCATCATCACTCTCTTCAGCAGTCTGCGCTGATTCAGGAGGATGTAGTCGAATGGGTAGATAGTCCCACTGAAATTGTGCCGAATATCCCAAATCTGTCCAGTAATCTGGGAAATTCTCAGCCACCTACATTACCACCTCAGCAACTACGTCGCCGTCAACGTCGGCTATGGCCAATTTTAGCCATTGTGGGTGCAAGTGCGATCGCACTGATTATTGGTTTAAATTGGTGGCATCATCGAAAGTCGGTAGTTTCGGAAATCCCACCTATTCCTACTCAGCCTTTTGTTAAGGGTAAACAAGTACCTATTGACTTAAAAACATCGCCAACAGGAATTGTCACCGCTACGGCTACAGAAAAATTGAGTCAAGGGAATTTACAACCTGGGCTAGATGCTGTAGATGAACTACTCAATCGTGGCGCTTTGGCTTCAGCAGAAACCGCTTTGGCGCTGATTCCCGCTAAACAAATTGACGAACCATCAGTTAACTTTTTCCGTGGTCGATTAGCTTGGCAATTTGCCCAAACAAGCGATAAAAAATATAGTATTGATGATGCCCGTCGTTACTGGGAAATTGCAGTGCGAGATCAGCCAGATTCTGTTTTGTATAATAATGCTTTGGGATTTGCTTACTATGCGGAGGGAAATCTCAATCGGGCTAATGACGCTTGGTTCAAAGCTTTGAATTTAGCCCTCAAGTCCCAGAATTCAAATGCGACAGCAACGACATCTCCTAATCTAGTTATGCCACAAGAGGCTTTAACTGCTTATGCAGGATTAGCCTTGGGTTTATATAAATCTGCAAATAATCAATCTGCTGCCAAACAAGGGCAATATATTAAAGAAGCCATTAAGCTGCGTCAAACTGTGATTGAAAACGAACCTGTCAACTTTACCATAGATAAATTAGCTCAGAATTGGCTGTGGACAGAAAAAGCGATCGCAGATTGGCGATCACTCCTTCAAGAACAGAGTCAGTGAGTCTATCTTTTTGCCCCTAAATTCTTAGCTGAAAGTGTGTCTTAACTGTTTCATGATGCTAAAGGAGTTACACCTTGACATGATGATTATATTACGAGTGATACAAATCCGGTAAAATGCACATAGTTTCAATCCTGTAACAAAATGTTTATAGCTTATTTTTAGCGTGGTTGTTCAAACGGATTTGATATCACTGAGACCAAAGTCTCACAAGTGGTGACTGAGACTACCGAAGTGTCGCTTAGATTTCAGCCCTCAAGGGACTGAGTTTTACACTTACCGAGTTTTTCTATAAACAATGCTCTTAGAAGTTAGGAATTGAAAAAAATGAGAAAAGTAGAAGCTATTATCCGCCCATTTAAGCTCGATGAGGTGAAAATTGCCTTAGTTAATGCGGGAATCGTGGGGATGACTATTTCTGAAGTCCGTGGTTTTGGACGACAAAAAGGTCAAACTGAACGCTATCGCGGTTCGGAATACACGGTTGAGTTTCTGCAAAAACTGAAGGTAGAAATCGTGGTTGAAGATCACCAAGTAGATATGGTGGTTGATAAAATTATCGCCGCAGCCCGGACTGGTGAAATCGGTGATGGTAAGATTTTTATCTCTCCTGTTGAGCAAGTTGTACGGATTCGGACTGGGGAAAAGAACACGGAAGCCGTGTAAGTGTTGAATATATAGAAAGTGGGCGTTGTTGAATTAGGGGATGAGGAATTTTCCAGATTTTTCTTCATCTCTAACATCAGCAGCGCCTTTTGTGGTTTGATTGTGCTACGTAAGTAATCATTTTGAGTCTTTAGAAGGTGATAGAAACGGTCAATACAGCATCCGCATTAATGAAAAATGGCGAATTTGTTTTAATTGGCCAGACGATGAACCAAAACCTTTCAACATAGAAATTACAGATTATCACTAAAGGAAAATAATATGGCGCGTCCACCTATTCATCCTGGAGAAATTCTAGCTGATGAACTGCATGAATTAGGAATAAGTGCAAGTGAATTAGCTCGTTTAATTCATGTCCCAAAAAATCGAATTACCGAAATAATTAATGGTAAAAGGTCAATTACTGCTGATACTGCATTACGGCTAGGACAATGGTTTGGTACTAGTGCTGAATTTTGGATGAATTTGCAGAAAAATTATGACCCACATTCCGCACCCTGGGGTGTCACATAGTATTATCACTTAATTCTCTCTTGATTTTTGGATATAAATTATGCCTTATCGACATCATGTATCCGTTAATTCATTGAGATGTGGTATACAATACATCCTCATATCATCACAAAAAAGAGTAAAAACCGATTGTGACAGTTGAGGGTGCGGAAGATAGGTTATGAACTCAGACTAGCTGAACAAAAGATTGGTAAGGAAATTAAAGCAACTATTTCTCCTTGGATATCAACTGGGAATATACAAGTTACGGCATAAATTCTTGCTAGTAAAGCTTGATGATCAAATTTTAGATGTATATCCAGTAATATGGGAAAAAGGTTAATTTTATTTTCTAATTTCGTTTTTGTAGAACGTCTAGCATAGGATGTATTTCCAGACCTGATTATATAAACACAAGGTACTGCCAATAAACTGCTTTTTGCAGCACCTTTTCTCTTCTTCCTTCGTGTACTTTCCTTCGCGCCCTTCGCGCCTTCGCGGTTCGTTAAAATTATCCTCCATAGAAAACGAATAACCCCAAAAAAACTCTTACCCCAACACCTTAACCAACTGCGGAACTAAAGCCTTCAAAGCATTACCACGATGACTAATTGACTTTTTCAATTCTGGTGACATTTCGGCAAAAGTCAATTGCTTTTCTGGGACATAAAAAATAGGATCATAACCAAAACCACCCTCACCACGGGTTGAATAAAGAATTTCACCACGACAAATACCCTCAGATTGCAAAACTATTTCTCCCCCAGGATTTGCCACCGCTACTGCACAGACAAATTGGGCTTGACGATTTTCTGTATTTCCTAATTCTCGTAATAACCTAGCAATGCGTTCTGCGTCAGTTTTGCCATAACGAGCAGAGTATACACCCGGTGAACCATTGAGGGCATCTACCTTTAAACCAGAATCATCTGCGATCGCCCAATTTCCCGTAGCTATGGCCACCTCAGAGGCTTTGAGACAAGCATTTGCTGCAAAAGTGTCCCCTGTTTCTTCAACGTCCAAATCTTCAGGTTTGAGAGTTAATTCCCAACCTGAATCAGCTAAATAAGCTTGCATTTCTTTTAACTTACCGGGGTTTCCTGTAGCTACTACGAGTAATTTAGTCATTAGGATTAGGTGACAGGTGACAGGTGACAGGTGACAGTAAGAAGGAAATAGGGAATAGATAGAAAGTTATTCTCCCCTGCTCCCCATCTCTTCTAATTAGATTCAGCCCAAGTTTTTGCCCAAGCGAGGGTTTGATGAACTTGTTCTAATGTGGGTGCTTCGCAATAAAGACGTAAAACAGGTTCAGTGCCACTAAAGCGAATCATTAACCAACTTTGATCAGCGAGACGGAATTTATAACCGTCAATTGTTTTGCAATCAATTACTGCTTTACCAGCAATTTCTGTTAAAGGTTGGCTTTGCAATTGTTGCAATAACCGTCCTCGCACGTCCATATTTGCTAAAGGTAAATCTATGCGATCATAGGTTGAACTGAAATTAGTTTGTTGTTGTAAGAGGCGATAATATTCACCTAGATCCAAACCTGATTCTACAACTGCTTCTAACACATACAATGCTGATAGTAGAGCATCTCTTTCAGGAATGTGGCTACCGTAGCCTATGCCACCAGACTCTTCACCACCTAGTAATACCTCTGAAGCTAACATTCTGTCAGCAATGTATTTATAACCAACTGCGGTTTCAAATACAGACAAGTTTAGTGATGCAGCGACAAGAGGAATTAAGTCAGAACCGCTAACTGTTTTGACGATTTCGCCGGTAAAGTTACGCCTGCGGGTGAGGTGGTCAATTAATATGGGGATTAATATTTGGGAACTGAGGAAATTAGCGTCTTTGTCTACTGCGGCAATGCGATCGCAATCTCCATCAAATACCAAACCCACAGTTAAACCTGATTTATGGCTTTCCCCATGATTTTTAATTACTGACAATAACCGAGAAAGGTATTTAGGTAAAGGTTCTGGCGCACCACCTTCAAATAGGGGATCACGATTGCTGTTGATTTCTTTTACTTGTTCACCTAATAGTCTTGCTAGTCCCCCAGCAGCAGCGCCGTGCATGACATCCACAAATAATGTTAATTTGTCAGATTTTATTGCTTGCCTAATTTTGTCAATATCAACTTTACCTTCTAATGCTCGACAATAACTTGGCCAGGGATCAAACTTCTCTTCCTTCCCTGGGTTAGCTGCAAGTGGAACTTCCACCGTTAACAGCCCTTCTATTTCCTGGGTAACTTCAGGTGGTACGGAACCGCCAAAAGCACTTTTAACTTTTAGTCCTAAATATGCACCAGGATTATGACTGGCTGTAATCACTAGCGCCCCTAAAGCATTGAGTTCTTTAGCAGCCCAACTAAATGCTGGAGTTGGGGCAAAAGTTTCGCTAAATAGTACATCAAAGCCAGCAGCGGTAACAGAATCAACAACCACACGGGCAAATTCTTCAGCCATAAAACGGCGATCGTAACCGACAATGATTGTACGACTACCAACCGTAGAAAAATACGTGTTATGTAACACTTTGGCGGCAACAGTTGCTACTAAGGCTAGGCGTTCAAAGGTAAATTCTTCGCCAATCACGCCTCGCCAGCCATCTGTACCAAACTTGATTGGATTAGTTAAAACTGGCATGGATATATCCTGAATTTCTAACTGAGGATTTTAGCATTTATACAATGTATTACGTAATTAGGATGATAATTACAAATGAGTTTGAGCGGCTAGGGCAATCCCTAATGGTAAAATTCGATGTTCCTGAACTTGAATTCTAGCGTGAAGTGTTTCTGCTGTATCATCTGAGAGTACAGGTACTGCGGCTTGCATCAAAATTGGACCACTGTCCATTTCTAAAGACAGGAAATGCACCGTACAACCAGTAATTTTCACCCTAGCTTCTAAAGCTTGTTCTACAGCCCGAACACCCTTAAAACTAGGTAAGAGGCTGGGATGAATATTGATAATTTTGTTAGGAAACGCATCAATTAATACTTGTGTCACCAGACGCATCCAGCCTGCCATAATTACCAAATCTACATCATACTGCCGCAATGTCTGCACAATTTTCCTGTCCAATTCTTTGCGGTTTTTGTAGTCCCGATGATTTAAAAGTACAGCTTTTACACCTCGATTTGCAGCTCGTGTTGCTGCCTTAGCGTCGGGATTATTGTAAATTAAAACTGGAATTTCGGCGTTTAGTTTTCCTGCCTCGATAGCTTGGGCAACTACCTCAAAATTGCTGCCATTTCCAGAAGCCATAATCCCCAGTTTCAAGGGAGTGGCTAGTGGTAATTTTTCACTAGAAATATCGGGAGAAATTAGACTAGTAGCATTAATTAGGGAATCTTGAATCATAAAATGTCGATAAAATTACATAGATATACATTTAATCACCAATATTGCCATGAAAACATCCCGTTCTTCCCGTTTGCAACTACTGGATAATGATACAGTCGCGGCTTGGATTTTTCTAACACCCGCACTGATTTTGTTAGGAGTGTTTATAATTTGGCCAATTGCCTATTTGTTTTATCTCAGTTTTACTGCGGGTATTTTCACTTCTAATGGCATTCATTGGGTTGGCTTCAAAAATTATTGGCGTTTGTTACTAAACTCTGACTTTTGGCAAGTTATTTTTAACACAGTTTATTTTACTTTTGGTAGCCTTGTTCCCAGTTTGGTAATTCCCTTGGGAATAGCAGTGTTATTAAATCGCTCATTCGCTTGGCTTTTAATTTTGCGAAGTGCTTATTTTCTGCCTTCAATTACCTCTCTTGTAGCTGCTGGTTTGGGATTTCGCTGGTTGTTTCAAAATACCGGACCAGTAAATGAGCTTTTAAAGATATTTTCTATTCCAGAAATATCTTGGTTAGCAGATACTTTTTGGGCAATGCCAGTCATCATTTTATTTAGTATTTGGAAACAAATAGGTTTCAATATGGTGGTTTTTTTGGCTGGGTTGCAAGCAATTCCTCTTAGTCGTTATGAAGCAGCAGAATTAGATGGAGCTAATGGTTGGCAACAATTTTGGCATATTACTTTACCTGGACTACGACCGACTTTAATCTTTGCCACTGTTACGACTGCTATTTTTACATTGCGAAGTTTTGAGCCTGTTTATGTGATTACAGGTGGTGGTCCTTTAAATTCTACCAATTTGCTGGTTTATTACACTTACCAAGAAGCTTTTGGTCAATTTGATTTTGGTTATGCCGCAGCTGTAGCCACGGTGTTGTTAATTGTTACTTTGTTACTAGTTTATTTGCAGTTAAGAACTTGGAGAGATGAGTAATATTGTCTTCGCCGAAAGAGTTATGATTGGGGCTGACACGGGGACGCGGGGACACGGAGATGGGGAAGAAGAGGACGCGGGGACGCGGAGAAAATGAAGAATAACTTAATTACCAATTACCAATCACCAATCACCAATCACCAATCACCAATCACCAATCACCAATCACCAATTACGAATTACGAATTACGAATTACGAATTATTTAAAACTCTCGTCGTAAGAAGATTAAGATGGCAATTGCTAATAGCATGAAACTGTACATTAAGCCATAGCCTGCATTACCAATTAATGTCATTGTGTCAGGTATTGCTTGGAATCCATAAACAGCATCATTTTTCAAATCTAAGCGAGATAAATCTGGGAGTATAAGATATAAACCTTGTGTGAAGCTTTCTACACCTGGGTTTTGACTCAAACGACCAAGAGCGACTAAATCTTGAGTAATATTCCCCATTAAATAGACAGCAAATGTTAAAGCTGTGGCTATGATAGAACTGGTAAAAACTCCTAATGTGATAGCTACTGCTGTAATTAAAGATAACTGCAAAAACAAGAAAAATGATGCAATTAGGATGCTAAAAATTGGATAAGACATTTTGCCAAATTGCAAAAATCCCAGGTAAATAACTGTCATAGAAAAGACTATTACAGCTAGAACTGCGGATAAACCTAAGTATTTACTAGCAATAAATTCACTACGACTTATGGGTTTGGCAATTAACATTAAAATAGTCCGCTTTTCAATTTCTTTATTAACTAGTCCTGTACCTATAAAAACAACAACAATTAAACCGATTACGTTCATTGTTGCTAAACCAAAGTCTAAAAATATTTTATCCTGGCTTGTGGCTGCAAATTCAAAAATTGCCCGATTAGCAACAGCGAGTATGAGTGCATAAAAACCAATAATGTACAGGATGCGATCGCGGATCACTTCCTGAAACACATTTTTTGACATTACAAAGGTTCTAGTTATGTTCATGGTGATTGGTGATTGGTGATTGGTGATTGGTGATTGGTGATTGGTAATTGGTAATTAAGTTATTCTTCATTTTCTCCGCGTCCCCGCGTCCCCGCGTCTCCGTGTCTCCCCATCTCCGCGTCCCCGTGTCCCCGTGTCTCCCCATTTCCCTACTGCTGTGGTGGTGGTGAACCAAGGAAAAATCTACTAGTGCGATCGCAATCAATTCCTGCAACTGCATTTTTATTTTCTGGTTGTTTGATGGCTGCAATTGGTTGGATGCGACAAGATTTTTGGAGATAAAAACCGCGTTTATTTGCACTAGGACCAGTCCAAATACTCAGGATATCTAATCTATATCCAGAGTTAACATTGACTACACGGGGTTCAACCCGCCATAATTTCCTCTCTGCATATTGTGCTAGATTTTTATCGATCATTCTATTACCCAAGTTTCCCACTTGCTGGTTGGCTTCTAATAACCATCTTTCTACTTCTGACCAAGGTCGCGTCACTATTTGTTCTTCTATTAGAGGCTGAACTTTATTCAAAATCATAGCCCCATTTTGTGGTATTTTGGCTTTTGGCTCTAGTTTAATTACAAAGGTGCTACGTTGAAAATCATCTACTAGTAAACTGGGATATTCTTTTAACCATTTATCTATGACGAAGTAAAACTGAATCCAGCAACTAATTAGCATTGACCAAGCAATTAAAATGATAATTTTTTGGCGGTCTTGCTGTTTAGGAAGAGTAGCTTTTGTGTTTGTACCTGTTCCTACAAAAAATTCTGGGATTGCGGTAATGATTGCCGCAATTGTTGGCCAAAAAACTATAGTTTTAGGTGTAACTAAATTCACATCACGACTAAAAGCGAAGACACTCACTAAAAAAGCAGTTACCAATGCTCCCACTGGCATAAAAGTTCCGGGAACTCTTAAAGGGTCGTCGGTGGTATACCAAGCTGTACCAGCTATTAAGAAGACCCAACCTGAAAATGCAATTACATCTTTTACATAACCTAGAGAGAAATATGACATTACCAAAGAAAAAACACTTAAGTAAATTAGTGTTTGCCAAGAGAAAGCCTTGGGAGGCATTAAAAGCTTTTGAATTCCTAAGAATAAACCTTGAACAAAATTAAAGAGAATGATTATTTCTTTAAACAATGATGCATTCATATTTTTACCTCTATTTTTTTGAATGTTTAAGGATGTTTTTGTGGAGTTTAAATTACTTCAATCCTCCAGAGTAGGTACGAATTAATAAAATAATAGTAATAGCACCGTAGCTAAGGGAATTGGCTATTAAAGTAGTAGTAATTAAATTGGTGTTTCGTAATTTTGCTTTGTTGGTTAATTTTAATCTTTGGCGTTGAGAAAGTAGTGTATTGTCTTCGCTTTTAGTAAATTCTCCCAAAGACACAATTAATGTTTTTAATAAAAAAAACTTAATTAAAAAAGTAGTAAAGAATATAATAAAGCCAAAGATGACAAGATAGCTTTGAGTTGCGAGATTTTTGAAGTTATTAAAAAACACATAGCTAATTAATTCTGACTTGATGTTTATCGGTAATATTGGCTCGGCTATAAAAAATATAGTCCAGCCAATGACACTAGAAAAAACATTCATGGCAATGGCATAAAAAATGCTGGTTTTTTTGTCAAATTTTAGCCAGAGATGGAGAATATAACCTTCTATGGGAATAGCAACTAGTAAGAACAAAGTTTCAAACACAATTGCCCCAATGGGTAAAATTCTGGGAAGTGATAATTCTTCAGACATAAAGTTAAATAAATTTTGGATTTTGGTTTTTGGATTTAACCCACCCACTAAAGGATGAGAACTAACACTTGAGATTTTAAATTAAAGATTTTTCTTACCCATCAGGGTTAAATGAGCAACCTAAATCTAAAAGGTATCATTTGTCAAGAGTCAGGGGTAAAGGTAGAGTATAACTGAGATGGTACGGATGATGGAGGCAATTATCTCATCAAAGAAGAGAATAGGGAACAGGCAAAATTTTTACTTACATCCTAGTGATTTTATTGTAAATAAAGCAACCCCATGCTTACGGGAGAACCAGCTATAAAGTTTCTGAAAAGCATTCCTCATCAGCTTTTTAAATTTTTAATTATTAATTTTTATTACGCAAAGCGTTGCTAGTTTAGGTAAAATGGGAGACGGTGACGTTACAGCTTTTCCAGAAATGACAAGAAATGGCATTGGTATTCGCACAGCGCAAGTGCGTTCTGAACGGCTCATTGGCCAAATTCACGTCTATGATGGTATTGGCAAAGGTAAGTCCCAAGCGGCTTTAGGGGTGGTTTTGCGCTCGATTGGTTTGGGAATAAATACACCGAGTGATTCTAATCGCGTTCTACTGCTGCGGTTTCTCAAAGGACCAGAACGTGATTATGATGAGGATGGAGCGATCGCAGCTTTACAGCGTGGTTTTCCCCATTTGATTGATCAGGTTCGCACGGGGAGAGCCGAGTTTTTTGGACATGATGAGATTACCCCTTTTGACCGAGAGGAGGCTTTGCGGGGTTGGGATGTGGCTAAAGGTGCGATCGCATCAGGGTTATACTCGGTTGTGGTTTTAGATGAAATTAACCCGGTTTTAGATTTGGGTTTGCTTCCTGTCGATGAGGTAGTAAAAACTCTAAAATCTAAACCCCAGGAATTGGAAATTATTGCTACCGGACGAGCGACACCGCAACAGTTACTCGATATTGCGGATTTACACTCGGAAATGAAACCTCACCACCACCCGACAGCAGCAGCACTGTTTATTGAGGGAATTGAAATTTATACAGGTGCGGGTAAGGGTAAATCTACAAGTGCTTTGGGTAAGGCTTTACAAGCGATTGGGAGAGGAATTAATCATCCCGGTTCTACTCGTGTATTAATTATGCAGTGGTTGAAGGGTGGTAGTGGTTATACTGAAGATGCAGCCATAGCGGCTTTACAGCAGTCTTATCCAGAAGTGGTGGATCATTTACGCTGTGGTAGAGATGCGATTGTATGGCGTAATTCTCGCCAAGAATTAGACTATGTGGAAGCAGAAAGAGGTTGGGAAATTGCCAAAACTGCGATCGCATCTGGAATTTATAAAACCATCATTCTCGATGAACTCAATCCTACTGTTGATTTAGAATTACTTCCTGTTGATCCCATTGTGCAAGCTTTATTGCGTAAACCCCGCGACACAGAAGTTATCATTACCGGTCGTTGTCAAAATCAACCTGCATATTTTGATTTAGCTAGTATTCATTCTGAGGTTTATTGTCATAAACACTATGCTAATCAAGGTGTGGAATTGAAACGGGGGGTAGATTTTTAAATGGATAAGATCCCGGACTTATGAAGTCGGGGATCTAGTTTTTATTTGGGTTGAGAAAACCCAACCCAAAAATCACTATTAGCGATGTTCTTCTTGATTTAACCAAGTTACTAAATCAGCAACTTCAGAAATATTAAACAACGCCGCACCTAAATTTTCTAGCTGTTCCACAGGTAGGAATTTAACTCTTTCTACTATTTCGGAATCAAGTTTTCCAAACCTTTGATTAAGTAAACGTAGACAAAATTTAACTTCTCCTTTTTGTTCTCCCTTCTGCAAAATGTCCTGATAAATTACTGATTCTTGCATAAGATCCTCACTTAACAATTGACGAATAAAATCTTTTTCAAACCGCAAACCTGCTAAAATCTCTGTGTAAGCTGCAATATCCTGTTTAGTCTCCCTATCTGCAATTTTAGCAACATTATTGGCAATTTGGGATAATAAACCTTGGGGTGAATTTGTCCGAGTTAATGGCGCTAATGGTAATAATGGCAGATTATCCAAAAATAATCAGGGTTAGCGCATCTCAAACCCTATTGACAGAGGAATTAGAGCAGAGGAGAATAGTTTGCTATGGATGCTGCTAACACAGAAACCATGTATTGATCATTCATCGCAGCTCGCCTTGACTTTTGTCGAATACTACGACGAAAAGTAGGTTCTCGGTCTAAGGCATTGAGGGCAATGCGACGTAATAAAGCAAAGTTTTGTGGACTGTGCATAGAACGGATTCGAGATTCATCTTCATGGAAAGTGACATCTAATGTCCAATGAACGGAGTTTTCAATCCCCCAATGTTGTCGAATTGCACTACCAATTTTGTTAGCATCACTCTTGAGACTAGTGATATAAAATTGCACCTCATGGGTAGTTTTATTCCAATGCTGAATCTTACGAACTACCATGACTACTGTTGTCAATCCTGCCCATTGGTTTTGTTCATAAAGAGCTGGTAATTCTAAAATTGGAACAGTATAAACTGTGCGATTTTCGATGCGATGATGTCCTTTTTCTACACGTTGACTAATACTGACATCAACACCTTTAAAGTCTAGTGATTGTGCTGTTTCAAACCAATTTTTTACTTGTTGATGTAGTGTAGGATGATTATCTTTTAGGCTGAAAATATAATCAGCATTTTCAGCTATAATTTGTTCGGCAATTGATTTTTGCGTACCCATTGCATCAATAGTGATAATACAGCCAGATAAGTCCAGAGTCTCCAACAGTGCTGGAATGGCGGTGATTTCATTTGATTTACAACTGACCTTTGTTTGCCCTAGAATCAACCTATTTTCACAAGCCCATGCACTCACTGTATGCAAGGCTTTTAGTTTCGATTCTCGGTCATATGACCCTCGATGAGTTTTACCATCTATAGCAACTACTTCTACACCCAATTTCTCCACTAATGATTGCACCCAGTTCCGAAAACATTGCTCAAATTCTTTGGGGTTTATTTTCTCAAATACTCTTCTAAATGTATCTGGACTGGATATCCCTCAAAAATACAGATTATACTGAAAACGGGTAACTAATAGACTTTTGCCAAGGCAAAAGTCTTTGTATATCAATACTCTTGGTGATTTTAAAACCAAAGCTTTAAACCGTTCTTAGTATATTGGTAAAACTTATGCCTCAGTGTCGATCACCTCAACTAAACCTACATAAACTATTAATTTAAACCCAAGATTCTAAAGCAAAATTATAGACTTGCTGGATACGTTGGAAATCATTGTCTGTTGAGACTACAGTAAGACTGTAGTGAATTGCAGTAGCCGCTATCCAAAGATCATTATCCCCAAAGCCGAGAGTTTGAATGTTAAATTTCCGCCGTTCACTTTTTTCTTTAGGTCCAAATGTATTAACAAGTTTACCTTTAAGATCACCGTAAATATTTGAGATTGATAAATTAATAGGATAAAGGTCTATCGTATTTAGAAAAGATTGAATCCTTTGCAAATTTGCATCTCTTTGTTCAGATTTGACTGCCATATAAAGCAGTTCTCCACGGACAATAACGCTAGTAGTAACACCTTTGTCGCCATGAAATTGTAGTTCTTGAATAAGATGAGGTTCACCAAAGATAATCCGACTACAATGATTAGTGTCTAGGAGATACATTAAAATTCAGCCTGAGAACGAGTGTCATAAACAAGTTGAAGACATTCTTCAAAATCATTACCTTGCCAAGTACAGGCAAATTGTAGCAAATCTTTAGCTTTAGAACCGCGTAATATTGGTTCTTCGTCTTTGTGAGAAATATCTACTGGTTTAATTTTTCTGGTTTTGAGGTATTCGAGATAGTCCAGGGTTTCTTCTAGTATTGATTCAGGAACAGCTTCAATTGCGGCTAGGAGTTTTTCTTTAATAGTGGTCATGATTCTGGTTAGAAATTAATAGTATTTATTTTACATTATTAATATAGTATTTGCTGTAAGTAGGTAGATTTAGCAGAGAGAAGTTATAAAATTAATTGCCAAAACTGCGATACATTTCCTGCTGTCCCGCAAGGAATACAGTTAGCTAAGTCGCAAAGCGTCCCCTGATAAATCCGGTATCACTTCTGGAATCTATAAAACTATCATTCTCGATTATTTGAGCGTTAGCTATAAGAATTAATAATCTACTCTGTAGATTAATTATTATTTATTAATGTATGTATAAACTCCCTTGTACTGAACACAAACCCTGACGAATGTCATCATACATACTTCACCGATAAATAAACTAGCAAAAACTCTAATTCCATTGTTTTACCTACTATATGTACTGTAAACAATTAGACTTATTGCAAAATTTCTAGAGTTGAAAACTACTACTAACCATTTCCTGATATCCTGAAACCGAGAACAATCAAAATCTAGGAAAATGGAAACCCCAACCCCGAAAACCCCCAGTTGGTTTGTTCGCAGAGATATAGATGGCTTATTTGGCCTCGTACTAGATAACCTAATTCAAATATTATTAATTGTCAGTTTATGCCAAACCGTACTAGGTTTTTCACCTTCCCTAGTTTACGGACGCATCTTACCAGGAATTGCTTTAAGTCTAATTATCGGTAATTTTTATTACGGTTGGTTAGCAAAAACACAAGGCACAAAAGAACAACGTGATGATATAACCGCCCTTCCCTATGGTATCAATACCATCAGTCTATTTGCCTATATTTTCTTAGTTATGTTACCTGTGCGGCTAACAGCACTCACCACAGGAATACCCCCAGAACAAGCCTCAGAATTAGCATGGCAAGCCGGTATAGTGGCCTGTTTAGGTTCGGGTTTAATTGAACTTTTAGGTGCTTTTATCGTCAACCCCTTACGTCGCATTGCCCCACGTGCAGCTATGCTTTCCACTCTCAGCGGTATTGCTATTACCTTCATTGCTATTGGTTTTTTATTCCGTACCTTTGCCCATCCCATTGTCGGTTTAGTTCCTTTGGGTGTAATACTTGTCACCTACTTTGGTAAAGTCCGCTTTCCCATTCCTGGGGGTTTATTATCCGTATTATTGGGAATTGCCCTAGCTTGGGGAACAGGTTTAGTTACTTGGGATAATGTTAAATTTACGGAAGCTGTTGCACCTCTGGGTTTTTATTTTCCTAGTATATACATAGGACAACTGTGGGAAAGTCGCACGGTTTTAGTAGAATACCTAAGTATTATTTTACCAATGGGATTATTTAACCTAGTTGGTAGTATTCAAAACTTAGAAAGTGCCGAAGCTGCGGGAGATACTTACCCAGCCGTACCGTCTTTAGCTGCTAACGGGATTGGTACTATTGTGGCTGCGGTGTTTGGTTCTTGTTTCCCCACAACTATCTATATCGGACATCCCGGATGGAAAGCATTAGGGGCAAGAGTGGGCTATTCTATCGCCAATGGTATAATTATGGGCGTTTTGTGTTTAAGTGGTGCGATCGCCCTATTTGCCTATTTTGTCCCCATTGACGCAGGTATGGCCATTGTCCTGTGGATAGGTATTGTCATCGTCGCTCAAAGTTTCACCGCTACACCCTCTTACCACGCGCCGGCGGTAGTTGTAGGCTTGTTACCAGGTATTGCGGGATGGGGGGCATTAATCGCTAAAAATGCCTTGCGGGCGGCGGGTTTAGGCACACCAGAAAAGCCATTTACCCCGGCATTAATTGAGCAATTTAAATTAAGTGACACCTTTATTGATGGGGCATTTGCTTTAGAACAAGGTTTTATTTTTTCAGCGATGATTTTAGCAGCTATTACCGTTTTCATCATTGAAAGAGATTTTAAAAAAGCGGCTTATTGGTCTTTAGGCGGTGCGGTTTTATCTTGGGTAGGTTTGATGCACAGTTATCAATGGACAATTGCCGATACAGTTGTTAATTTAGGTTGGGGAACTGGTGGTAATTGGGCTGTAGGCTATATTTTATTGGCTATTTTGTTTTTCTATGTTTCTTGGCAAACAAGACAAAAACGCGAATAATATTGTATCCGATCAACAGATAGGAACTCTTGTAGAGACCTTCCATGAAACATCTCTACATTACGTAAGGTGATTTGCTGGTTATATAAAATTCTAAAATTTTCTCAAAAAAACAGTGATTTCCCGTAAAATACCAAGTAACTATTGGAGTAATTAAAAAGCTCTGGCTATCCAAAAAATTCATGGATGAGCTTTTCATATTTCGCCATTATTTTGTCAACTATTTTAGGAAATCAGCTAAATGCCCCAAATCAACAGCACAATGATGCAGTATTTTCACTGGTATATCGATCCCGATTTAATCCTGTGGAATGATGTAAAAAACAAAGCTCAAGAATTAGCTGATGCAGGTTTTACGGCTTTGTGGCTACCACCAGCCTATAAAGGAATAGCAGGTGGTTATGATGTGGGATATGGCGTATATGATATGTACGACTTGGGCGAATTTGATCAAAAAGGCACAATTCGCACTAAATATGGCGATCGCCAACAGTATTTAGATGCTATTCAAGCACTTCAAAAACAGGGTTTACAAGTCTACGCAGATACTGTACTCAATCACAGACTGGGAGGAGATGAGAGCGAAGTCGCTAAAGCCACACCATTCTCCCATAATAATCGGCTTAATCCCAAAGGTGAGCCACACGATATCAATGCTTATACCCATTACACATTTCCCGGTCGTCAAGGCAAACATTCCGACTTCCAGTGGCATTGGTGGCACTTTGATGCTGTAGATTATGATGATTATTCCCAAGAGCAAAATACTATCTATTTATTTGATGGTAAAAAATTTGATGATTATGTCGCTTTAGAAAAAGGTAATTTTGCCTTTTTGATGGGATGTGATGTGGACTTTCAATCCCAGGAAGTCAGAGAAGAAATAACTCGTTGGGGTGAATGGTATCTTGACACTACGGGAATTGATGGTTTCCGTATAGATGCAGTTAAACATATTTCCGCTTGGTTCTTTCCTCAATGGTTAGATCAACTCAAGGAATATGTGGGCAAAGATTTATTTGCAGTGGGTGAATATTGGGAGGACGATATCACCTCATTGCACTGGTATCTCGATACTGTTGAGAACAAAATGTCCTTAATTGATGTTCCTCTCCACTTCAATTTCCACCGTGCTAGTAAATCAGGTGGTGACTATGATATGCGGTGCATTCTTGATGGGACATTAATGCAGGAACGACCCACTCAAGCTGTCACTTTTGTGGAAAACCACGACTCCCAACCATTGCAAGCTTTAGAATCAACTGTTGAACCTTGGTTTAAACCTTTGGCTTATGCTTTGATTCTTCTCCGTGGCGAAGGTTATCCTTGCGTATTCTATGCTGACTATTATGGTGCAGAATATGAAGACAAGGGCAGAGATGGCAACGATTACAAGATTTTTATGCCTTCTCATCGTTGGTTAATTGACAAATTTCTCTATGCTCGTCAGAATCTTGCTTATGGTCCACAATATGACTATTTTGATGACCAAAATGTAATTGGCTGGACAAGACTAGGAGATACAGAACACCCCAAAGGGCTGGCTGTAGTTATGAGTAATGGATCTGGTGGTAGTAAATGGATGGAAGTTGGTAAACCTAACGCCAAATTTTACGATCTGACTGAACAGATTAAAGAACCTGTTTATACGGGTGAAGAGGGTTGGGCTGAGTTCCCTTGTCAAGGTGGCTCAGTTTCGGTGTGGATTCAAGATTGATGAATTTAAAACTCAAATAGGTTTTTGATCCTATTTGATTGAAAGCATTAGCGAATCTCCTCATTTGGAGGTTCGTTTTAATTTGTGAATAGGGTACTATTACTTAGGTTGTTGACAATTGGCAGTTAACTTAACTAATAGGAGCAATTATGGATAATAGCAATACTTTGGATTTGGTGACTGGGGGATTAGCGATCGCTATTTTGGTAGGTGGGATGTTGATGATGTTCACTACCATCTTCAGCACTAAGAAATAATTTAATTGTTTTCACCCAGTTTTTCTGGGTGATCCATCACCAAAATTCAATTTACAGCATTGTAGGAATGATTTTTGGCGCTTCTTTATTACTGAAACGGTAAATAAAAAAGTCTCTTCTGTCTAGAGTAAAAATAGTGTCAATGTTTTTTTGCTCTGCTACATACATAAGACTGGCATCAGCAATCTGAGAATTTATATCGTCGTATTTTGTAAGAAAATTTTCTAGCCAAGGTAGTGATTCAGAAGGTAACTCTTCTAGCGCAAATAATCCTCCAGAGAATGCATGAAATAATCCTTGGAGAGCTTTTTTATTCTTCCGCAGAAGATACTGAGATTCGGTTATCACAGGCCATGTAGTAAGAAGAGGTGGGGAGAGTTTTTTAAGCGTTTCAACACAGATTTTATGATGGTTATCGGCTGAAGAAAGAATGGCAACAATGGGACCTGTATCAATGAGAATGCCGCTCATTTGCCAAACTCCTCTAAATAATCTGTGTTGGTACTTAAGTCAGATGGCATATCTCCAGCAACACCAATGATTCCTAAATCCTTAGCCAAATCGTAACAGGACATTTGAGAACCTACAGATTGAAAATACATTCTCAGTGCTTCTCGCACTATCTCCGATTCAGTCTTATTCTCCCGGAGGGAGAGACTGCTTAAAAGAGAGTGTTCCTGTTCATCAATACAGATGGTAATACGTTCTTCTTTCATGTCGGATGTTATAGTGTCTTGATTTGACAATAACAATAAACCTATTCAGCCTGTTGTTAACTAATTGTACAATTAACTAGTTCTTCAAGCAAACCATCGCAGTAAAACACTCTTAACAGGATTGACAAATTCCCGTTTTTCAGATGTTGCGCGAGCAAACTCCCGTTTTAACTGGTAATACCATTGGGCTTGCATATCTGAATCTTTAATTAATCGCAGCACTGGATCATATTTAAGTCCAATTTGCTGCTTTGCTACAATTGTTTGGTCTTGTCCCAGGAATTTCCGTGCTAGTACATGAATTAAAGGTTTGAATACAGTTAACCAAGAAGGCATTCCATAAAGAACAAAATTCACTTCAGTTTCTGTCTCAGAAATTGGTGTAACTGCGGTCAAATTACAAAGTCGATGTTTACCAAAGGTAATCTCTTCTATTCTCACACCAGGTAAACGAAAAGAAATTTCTACTTCCGGAATACCACCACCTACTAACCAATATAATCGGCTCATATTCTCCATATTCTCTGACAACTTATGTCGTCGGACTGTAAACCCGTAAGGTGAAGGATCAAATTGTTTGACTTCTTCATGTAGTTCTCCGCTTCTCCACCACCATACCCGATGTACATAGGGAGAATGAGCAGGGTCCATTAAACCTGTTACCGCATGATCAATAAAGCAAGGAAACCTCATTACCTCAACTAGTTGGGGTTGTTGTTCAGCAGCAAAACCTGGAACTATGGGAACTTCCATTTCTGAAGCATGGGGTTGAGATTTATCCCCATCGGACATATATATCCAAATATTGCCTTGAGTTTCATGGATAGGATATGATTGCACATTGAAGCGACTTAAATCTGTGTATTGCTCAGGCAATAAAGATGGAATTGTGACACAATGTCCAGCCGGGTCAAAACGCCAACCGTGATAACAGCATTCTACTTCTTGCCCATCGAATCGACCACAACTCAAGGGTACAGCCCGATGAGGACAAATATCGCGCACAGCAGAAACTTTACCATCTTGGCTTCTCATCAGTAGCACTGGTTCTCCTAAGAAAATCCGGGCAACCATTTTACCTGGTTTGAGCAGACAACTAGGTAGTGCGTAGTACCAAAGATTACGTAATAAAAGGTTGTTGTTATCTATCACAATATAACTAACGTATAACTAAAGGCAATATATCCGACAATAGCGGTAGACAACAAGTTTTCTTTGCAGATAAGTTCTATATGCCCTTAAATCCCATTCCAGTTTCTACTTCTTGTTCTGCTGGAAGAGAATTTACTTTTTTAGATGTATTTTTGCGATTGCTCTGAAGTCTGATCCCAATCTGGCTCAAGAATATACCAACCAAAACCAAGCTACCACCGATATATTGAGCTACGGTAGGGGCTTCTCCCAGTACCAAGTAAGCTGCTAGAATACCGACAATGGGGGTAAAAGAGCCGGCTAAGGAAGCCTCTGAGACTGTAGAAGCTCTCAAGCCTTTAAGCCAAAATGATTGACCTAGGACGACAATTACGCCACCATAAACAAGCATCCACTGCCACAGAAAAGGTGATAATACATCTTTAAAGTGGTCGCGGCCATAGAGAATTAAAGCCAGGAAGAAAAATACTACAGTTCCTAGAGCCGTACGAAAGATACTGAAGATTCCTAGGGGGATATGGGCAAGCCATCCTTTGACAATAATTGTGGAAACTACAGAAATCAAGGCAGCGAATGTTACTAATAGTTCGCCAATACCAACTCCTACACCTCCCATATTCATCATCGCTGCTCCTGGTGGTTGAAGGAGAATAGTGAGGGTGACACCAACAAATGCAGCCAAGGCTCCCATAACGTCCCAACGATTCACCCGTTCCCGCAGTAACCACACTGATAAAGCCATAGTTAACGGTGGTTCCAAGCGGCCAATCAAAATGATATTGTTGACTCTTGTTATTGCTAATGCCTGAAAAACTAAGCCGGGAATAATGGCTCCAGATAAAATAGCTACCGTTGTTAGTAAGTACCAATCTTTTTTTGACAGTTGCTGCAAAGTCGCTTTATTGCACTGTCGTCCATAAATTAGTAACAGAACTATTAAAGCGCAGAGATTACCTACGAATAAAACATTACACAGAGAAATTGGATTTCGACCATCGATGAAGTGTTGAGCGCCGATTTGCGTTAGTTTGCGGGTAACTGCACTAGAGGCTCCAAAAATCAGAATTGCCAGCCAGAGATAGATTTGACCTGGAATTTTGGGGATGGAAAGATGTCTTTTTCTCTGTCTGGTCACAATAACACCACTGTAAAGAAAATACTTTTAATTGTAAATACTTTAGGTGAGACAAAACTGAAATTATGTGGAGAAGGAATTAAAATTTAAAAACCTTCAAAACCAAGTTTTACTTTATACAAAGTAATAGTTTTGATCTGTTGTGATTAGCGATCGCAATTTTTAGTTAATCTAACTATAGAATAGTTAAAAGATTTAATGGGTATTTGGTTACAAAAATGCTAATTTTCTGGTAATCAACTTCTACAAACTCAAGGGAAATAAAAAGTCGAGTCAAAATTATGATGGCTAATACTCGTAAAGCTTAGTAAACCAAGTTGCCCATACCGCGTAATTGTCGTAAAGAATTGATGCAATAGGGACAATCGCACTTAAATATTCTAATTGCGGCCTCGCTTTCTTCATCTGTAAAATTAAGTTCAGCAATTGTGTTATCAGATGGTTTCGATGAGACTAACGTAGATTTGGGTACAGGAACAGCCTTTGGATCTCTCTCGGAATCTCGAATACATACAAAGTCTTTGAGACCGTGAGGATTGGTAATACAAGTACGACCGTCATTAGTGTGGATTAATCGCTGGGTCAGATTAACACTAGCATGGGCAGGATTAATGATACCCAGTGTAGACATCAACGATGTAAAAATTGAGGAACTGGCTAGTAAATTCAGTATGAGCTTTTTGTTCATAAACTTCCCAAAAAAGATAACTGACTATCTAGGTTATTCCATTCACTATCAAATATCAAGTGAATTTTTGAAACCACTAATGATGCCTGTTAAAAGCAAGTTAGCATTCACTAAATTAGATGATATTTAAGGGTAGGTAAACAAACCTTACCCTATTAACCTCATTAAAATGATAAGTAGGTTGGCGTTAAAAATTGTCGTTATGACAAGGGAACAGGGAACTCTTAACAGGGAACAGAGAAGAGGTTTTGGGAGATTTTACTTTTCGTTACATAGTACTCTTCGAGAAGCCGCTGCGCGTCTACGGTTTTTTTCCGTTCACCTACTTATCATGTCCAGTTGTTCGCGTAGCGTCTCGTCAGAGATATACTTATCATTTAGACTGACGCTCAAGACACGGAGACGCTCTTACGCGGAGATTTTTTTTGATAAGTGATTAGGCGGACATGATATTAATTTTAAATAGGGTTTTGATGAAATATTTTTAAGCAAGTTAATTGAGCGTATTAATTAACTTAACTCAAAACTTTTTTGAAAAATCATCAATAATCAAGACTTCGGCGATTCTGTGCGCGAATAAACACGTACTTGCTTCAAGAATCAACCTTAATTTGCTAATCTAAATTAAGCCAGCAGCGGGATTTGAACTCGCGACCTTCCGATTACAAGTCGGATGCACTACCACTGTGCTATGCTGGCGATTTGGGAAGTAAGCTTTAAGCACTCACTGATTTATAATCATATCATAAATATGAAATTTGTCTAGTGTTAAGCAGAAGAAATTTTCTCTCTCATCCATAGCTTATTTTTAGTCCCTGGCTACTTGTATCAAAAGCAAAAATATGCTGTTTAGTTAAAAACTGATTATGTATTACAAAAGCTGACTTTAGTTCTGTAGCTCAAAGTAACAATATTTGGTACAGTTTTAAGACTGTATTCCTTTTGAGGCGGCTGAGTAAAGGCACAGACACAGATCATTATTATTTAAACATCATCAGCATGGCAGCATTGATCGGACGAGATTTATTAGGTCTGGCGGATCTGAGTTCTACTGAACTGCAAGAACTTCTAGAATTGGCAACTCTGCTTAAGTCGCAACAGCTAAAGTTGCAATGTAATAAAGTGTTGGGTTTGTTATTCTCTAAAGCTTCAACTCGCACGAGAGTAAGCTTTACAGTGGCGATGTACCAACTGGGTGGACAGGTAATCGATCTTAACCCCAATGTGACTCAGGTGAGTCGTGGAGAACCTGTACAGGATACAGCCAGAGTGTTGGATCGTTATCTGGATATTTTAGCAATTCGCACTTTTGCCCAGCAGGAGTTGGAGACTTTTGCTGATTATGCCAAAATTCCTGTGATTAATGCCTTGACAGATTTAGAACATCCTTGTCAGGTTTTAGCTGATTTATTGACAATTCAAGAATGTTTTGGGACTTTGGCTGGTTTAACTTTGACTTATGTGGGTGATGGGAATAATGTCGCTAATTCTCTGATGTTGGGTTGTGCATTGGTGGGAATGAATGTGCGGGTGGCTTTTCCGTCGGGATATGCACCAGATGCAGAAATTGTGGAAAAAGCGAGGACAATAGCTAATAATAAAACTGAAGTTGTTCTCACTCATGATCCAGAAGCAGCTGCTAAAGGTGCATCTGTACTTTACACTGATGTTTGGGCAAGTATGGGACAAGAGGCAGAAGCTGATAATAGATTGCCAATTTTTCAACCTTATCAAATTTCTGAAAACTTATTAAGTCTTGCAGATCCAGCGGCAATTGTTTTACACTGTTTACCAGCCCATCGTGGTGAAGAAATTACTGAGGAAGTAATCGAGGGTTCTCAATCAAAGGTTTGGGATCAGGCAGAAAACAGATTACACGCTCAAAAGGCTTTACTGGCTAGTATTTTAGGGGCTAAGTAGCTTTCTAAGTAATGGGTAATAGGTAATGAGTAAGAGAAATAACAATTCCAAATTATTTATTACCAATTACCATTAATCTTCAATTGAATCTTGTTAAGGGAAGATTTTTGTAGTACTAATGTTCTAGAGACATTTGTAATTACTTCCCGAAAAAATTATGGAAAGGCTAACAGAAGCTCAACAAGAATTATACGAATGGTTGACAGAATATATCCGAATGAATCAGCATTCGCCTTCTATTCGTCAAATGATGCAAGGAATGAACCTGAAGTCACCAGCACCGATTCAAAGCCGTTTGGAGCATTTACGCAATAAGGGATATATTGAATGGAAAGAAGGTAAGGCGCGAACGATTCGGGTTTTGCGTTCTGTTAAGCTAGGTGTGCCGATTTTAGGAACTATTGCTGCTGGGGGATTAATTGAACCTTTTACGGATGCTGTAGAACATTTAGACTTGGCTAATTTATCATTACCTGCCCATAGTTATGCTTTGCGGGTTGCTGGTGATAGCATGATTGAAGATTTGATTGCTGATGGTGATGTGGTATTTTTGCGTCCGGTAGCAGAACCCAATCAGTTAAAAAATGGAACTATTGTGGCAGCTAGAGTTGAAGGACATGGTACAACATTAAAACGTTTTTATCGTCATGATGATCTGGTGACTCTCAAACCGGCAAATCCTAAGTACAATCCCATTGAAGTACCAGCAATGCAAGTACAGGTACAAGGTTCTTTAATTGGTGTTTGGCGGGATTATAACTGAAAAATGGTAATGGGTGATAGGTAATGGGTAATGGGTAAGAGTTTTTCCAATTACCAATCACCAATAGGACTTATGCACGATTCACGGAATAACCAACCACAGAGGACGCAGAGAACAGGTCGAAATAAAATTTTGGGAGAGTTTTTGTATAAGTCCTAACCAATCACCAATCACCAATCACCAATCACCAATTTATGTATATAACGCAAACACCAGTGCAGAAATTGCCTTCTTTCTCTCTCAAGTTACCTTATGTGGGCGAGAAAAAGGGCAGTTATCACGTTAAGCAGCCATTACCGGGATGTCCAAAAATGCCTTTATCTCTGCAATTGCGGGGATATCAGCGTGAAGCTATTACTAGCTGGTTTGCTAATAATGGTAGGGGAACTTTAAAAATGGCTACTGGTAGTGGTAAGACTATTACTGCACTGGCTATTGCTTGTGAATTGTATCAGCAGATTGGGTTACAAGTCTTGTTGGTGGTTTGTCCCTATCGTCATCTTGTCAGCCAATGGGCTAGAGAATGTGAGAAATTTAACTTGGAGCCGATTTTGGCTTTCGAGAATTTACGTACTTGGCAAGGTCAACTATCAACGCAAATTTATAATCTGCGTTCTGGTTCTCAAGGTTTTGTGACGGTAATTACCACTAACTCGACTTTAATTGGTGATGGTTTTCAGTCGCAACTTAAATATTTTCCGGCTAAAACTGTAATTATTGGTGATGAAGCCCATAATTTGGGCGCACCTAGGTTAGAGGAAAGTTTACCTCGGAATGTGGGGTTGCGACTGGCTTTATCTGCGACTCCAGAAAGGTATTTTGATGATGGGGGGACAGAATCTTTATTTGATTATTTCGGTTCTGTTCTCCAACCTGAGTTTAGTTTACAGGATGCGATCGCACAAGGAGCTTTGGTACATTATCTTTATTATCCCGTTTTGGTAGAATTGACAGAGGCTGAAAGTATTGCCTATCTTAAGTTAACCAAAAAAATCGGCCGCTCATTATTATATCGAGAACGAGATCATGGTGATATTGGCGATTTTGAAGACAACGAAGATATCAAATCTTTATTAATACAACGTGCTAGGTTAATTGGTACAGCAGAAAATAAATTAACAGCTTTACGGGAATTAATGGAGACTCGCAAAGACACAAGCCATACTCTATTTTATTGTAGTGATGGTTCTCCAGAAACCGGACAACGTTCATCTTTGCGTCAACTCAAAGCTGTTTCTAAAATTTTGGGGGTAGAATTAGGTTATAAAGTCAGCACCTACACCGCACAAACTTCTTTAGAAGAAAGAGAAACTTTACGCTGTCAATTTGAAAGTGGAGAATTGCAAGGTTTAGTTGCTATTCGTTGTTTAGATGAAGGTGTGGATATTCCCGCTATTCAAACTGCGGTAATTTTATCAAGTTCAGGAAATCCCCGTCAATTTATCCAACGTCGCGGACGAGTTTTGCGTCCTCATCCAGGTAAGGATAGGGCAACTATATTTGATATGATTATTTTACCTCCAGATTTGGATAGAGAAACTATCGAAGTAGAAAGGAATTTGTTAAAGAAGGAATTACGGCGTTTTGTGGAATTTGCTGATTTAGCAGATAACGCTGGGGAAGCTAGGATGAAGTTATTGGCTTTACAAAAGCGATATGGTTTGTTGGATATTTGAAGATAAATGAACCGCGAAGGCGCGAAGAGCGCGAAGGAAGAGGGAATGAAGAAGGAAGAGGGAAGAATGAGGGAGTTGGGTGATGAGGTGGAGAGATTGGCTTATGCGGTGATTGGTGCGGCTATTGAGGTCCATCGGGTGTTGGGAGCGGGGTTTTTGGAAAGGGTTTATCAGGAAGCTTTATGTTGTGAATTGCGTTTGCGGGGGATACCTTGTAAACCTAAATATTTAGTAGCAATAAATTATAAAGGTAATCTTATTGGTGAGGGTGAATTAGATTTTTTGGTTGGTGATATTTTAGTTGTTGAATTGAAAGCTGTAGAAAAATTAGCTCCCATTCACGAAGCTCAAGTTATTTCATATCTAAAAATGACAAATAACCGTCTCGGACTCCTCATAAACTTTAACGTCCCCATCCTCAAAGAAGGAATAAAACGAGTCATCCTCTCTTCTTAAATTCTCTTCTTCGTTCTTCCTTCGCGCCCTTCGCGCCTTTGCGGTTTATTTACTCTTACACCTCTAAACACAAACAAAAAAATGCCAGAACATTCAAATATTGAAGATGTACAAGAACCAATTACCACCGCACCACCAGAAGTCAAGCAAATTATTGATAAGGTATGTAAATTAGAGAAAAGTAGATTAGATAGAAAGAGCAAAGGTCATATTAATGATGATATTCTCACAATAGTGAAGGAAGCGGTGCAATGAAGCTAACTTCAATTAAATTATGTAATTTTCGTTCCTTTTATGGAAAAACCCCAGAAATAACTTTAGCTGGTGGAGATGTTCGCAATACTACGATGATTTATGGTAGTAATGGCGCAGGTAAAACCAGTATTTTGAATGCGTTTACCTGGGTATTATATGAAAAATTTAGTGCTGCGTTTGCGTCAACAGAACAGTTAGTAAATAAACGCGCAATTGCAGAATCTCAACCTAGTCAACCTGTAGAATGTTGGGTAGAAGTTGGTTGGGAACATGAAAGTAATCGTTATCGTGCTACTCGTGGTTGTCGGGTTTATAAAAATGAAAGTGATTTTATTGAAGCTGGTAAAACTCAGTTAAAAATTCAAGTTGCTGGAGATGACGGAAAATGGTATTTTCCCCTTCAGCAAGCTGAGGAAATCATTACTCAAATTTTACCAGCAAGTTTACATCAATATTTTTTCTTTGACGGTGAACGCATTGAAGAAATTGTGCGTTCTGATAACAAAGCAGAAATTGCAGAAGCAATTAGGACTTTTTTAGGTGTGGAAGTAATTGAACTTTCTATCAAACATCTGAAAGATGCTAAAAAGAGTTTAGAAACTGATTTGAAAAATATTGGTGACGCGGAAACTAAACAGTTATTAACTCAGCAGGAAAAACAAGAACTGGAAATTGACAATATCAATAAACGTCAAACAGAAATAAATCAAGAGTTGGAATATCAACAAACTTTTAAAAAGGAAGTTAGTAATAAGTTACGAGAATTGAGTGCTGTTAAGGAATTACAGGAAAGAAAGCAAAACTTAGAATCACAAAGGGATAGCTTACGGGAAGAATTGAAGAAAACACGGGAAAATTTAAAAAAAGTTATTTCCGCACGAGGTTATACAGTTCTATTATCGGAAACTACAGCTAAATTTCGGGAAATATTTACAGATTTAAAACAACGTGGTGAATTGACAGTGGGAATTTCGCGGGAATTTTTAGATGAGTTATTACAATCAGGACGTTGTATTTGTGGTGCAGATTTAAGGGAAGGTACTCATACTCATTTTCATGTTAAAAATATAATGAGAAAAGCAGGTTCTTCGACAGTGGAAGAAACCGCAATTAGAATGAGCGCACAAGTTGATGAAATTGACAAACAAGCAATTTCATTTTGGGAAGAAGCGGATAGGGAACAAGCACGAATTCAACAGTTACGGGAAAATCTTAATCAAGTTGAACTGGAATTAGCGGGTATTCAAGAACAACTGCGAAAAGATCCGAATGAGGAAATTAGCAGTTTACAAAAACGTCTTGATGAAATTGAAGCGAAAATTGATGAATTAAATCGAGAACAAGGTGCAAATCAACAGGAACTCTCTCACCTCAAAACTGATATTGATGCTTTATTTAAACAAATATCTAAGCAAAAGCAAAATGAAGAAAAACAATCTTTAGCACAGCGTCGCATTAATGCTACTCAAGATGCAATTGAACGTTTATCGGAAGTTAAAAATCGTCAAGAAAATCAGTTTCGTCTGCAATTGGAACAGCGGGTACAGGAAATTTTCTCAGATATGTCTTTTACTCCATATGTTCCTAAAATTAGCGAAAAGTATGAGTTGAGTTTGGTGGAAAATACGACGGGAATTGAAGCACCAGTCGCAGCTTCTACAGGAGAAAATCAAATTCTCAGTTTATCTTTTATCGCTAGTATTATTGATAAGGTGCGCGACTGGAGTGAGAAACGGAAAATGATGATGGTTCCTGATAGTAGCACTTTTCCCATTGTCATGGATTCTCCTTTTGGAAGTTTAGATGCTAATTCTCGTCGTCACATTGCGAGAACTATTCCTAAGTTAGCAAATCAGTTAATCGTTTTAGTAACTAAGACTCAATGGAGGGTGGAGGTTGAGGAGGAAATTGCTGATAAAATTGGGAAGGAATATGTGTTGGTTTATTATTCTTCTAAACCTAATTGTGAACAGGATTTTATTGAGTTGGGTAGGGAAAGATATGCTTTGGTTCGACAGAGTTTGAATGGTTTTGAATATACTGAAATTGTTGAGGTTGAACGGTAGAAGAGTAACGAACCGCAGAGACACAGAGAACACAGAGGAAATGGAGTTATATGTTAACTGTAAATTTGCAAAATTTGGTGACAGATACGTGGGTAAGTGTTAGTTGGGATGAGTTTATGGAAGTTGCTGAACATTCTGATTATCAGCAAGGAAGATTTTATTTTTATCAAAATTACATGAGGATTGAAATGTTACCAGTTGGTTTTCGTCATGGCCGTTATAATTCTATTGTTTCTAAGGTGGTGAGTTTATTTGCTACTCTCAAAAATATCAAAATTATTGAAGCTACTAATACCAGCTTTAGAAAAATAGGTGAAGGAGAATGTCAACCTGATTTAGCTTTTTATATTGGGGATAAGATAATATTTCCACCTTTAAATAATTCTCCTGTCAATATTAATGAGTTAGCAGCACCGACTTTAGTAGTAGAAATTGCTGGTTCTTCTGTAAATGATGATTTAGGGTTTAAGCGGTTACTTTATGAACGATTGGGGGTAAAGGAATATTGGGTGATGGATGCTAATAATCATGATATTATTGCTTTTGAAATTATTGACGGAGGAAGTAGAAGAATTGAGGAGTCGAAGGTTTTACCGGGTTTACAAATAGCTACTGTTAAAGAAGCTATTCAACGTAGTCTAACTCAAGATGATGGTGAAGTTAATCGTTGGTTGTTGGGAATTTTTAGTTGATATGTATCACCCAGAGTCGCAGAGAGGCAAATGTGATAATATTATTTATGTTTATAGAAGTCATATTTGATTTTTGAAAAAAATTAGGTATTGTAGGGTGCGTCAGATATTACAAATCTGTTTATTAATAGAATTTATGGAGTCTGACGCACCCTACGTATCTTTTCATAAATCAAATATTATTCCTATATCAGCGGTTAATTATCAATTATAGGGTGCAAAGAATGTTAGTTAGAAATTATTTATTTATAATTACTTTGGCTTTAAGCTTTTTACCTGCTCGTGTTTTGGCTTTTTCTGATACTCAAAACTATTGGGGGAAAGATTGTATTCAACAATTAGGAGAAAGGAAGTTACTTACTGGTTATCCTGATGGTAGTTTTCGTCCTAATGCAATTGTTACCCGCGCAGAAGCTGCGGTTTTAATGTTAAATGCTTTTCCTAATGCACCAATAAAAAGGGATTCGGTTATATTTAACGATGTATCTCCTAATTATTGGGGATATAAAGCAATTAATACTGCTTATCAAAAAGGGTTTTTCTCTGGTTATCCAGGAAATATTTTTCAACCTAATCAAGCAATTCCTAGAGCGCAAATTATTGGTGTTGTCGCTGGGGGAAAAAATTATAGTTCTGTATCTAATTCAAATCAGATATTACAACGTTATTTTGAAGATGCTAATTTAATTCCTAATTATGCTCAAAGTTCTATAGCTGCGGGAACTATTAATAGTATTGTTGTTAATTATCCTGATGTTAAAAAGTTAAAGCCTCAAGCAATAGCTACTAGAGGTGAAGTTGCGACTTTAATGTGTCGAGCTTTAAATATTTACGCTGTCCCTCCTCAATATATTGCTGGTGTGGAAGTACAACCGCAAGAGGTACGCGCTTTACCAGGAAAATTAGATTCTCTTCCTACTTTTAATAGTAATAGTCCTGAACTTGTAGATACTGATGGAATTTTACTTTCTACTTTTTCTCCAGAAGGGAAAAAAATCAAAGAAGCACATTTAAATTATCCCTTTCAAGGTAGATTTGATGTGTTTTCTCATCACATTGTTAGAGCGGAAACTATAACCCAAAACCGGACTATCTATCAGGGAATTATTGTTCATAATCCAGGTAATGAAGCAGTGAATCTTGAAGTTTTACAAGCTGCTAGTTATCTTTCACGGGAAGCGCCTTTTATTAATTTACCAGATATAGTAGATAATCCCCAAGGTACGGTTTATGCTGGCCCTGGTAGTCGGACTATGAGTGATGTGCTGCGAGGGGTTAAGCAAGAGATATTTCCTGTCAAACTGGTGATAAAGCCGGGTGAAAGTCAAATTTTAGCTAGTTTACCTATTTCTGTGCAAGCACCTTCTTCTAATGGTCGCACGGTGATGATGCGGTTGAGTAGCAATAAACCGATTTTTATGGCAAATTTAGCAAAGAGGAGCGATCGCCCTCCAACTATTGTAGAATGGCTACAGCTATTAGATACAGGCAGTTTAGCAGGAAAGCGTGACCCCATTCCCACGCCTTTAGACCCTCCCAGAGAACCAACGGTATTTAGTCGCGTTGCGGGTGTTTCTCAAGGGACAAAATGGGAAGCAAATATTACAGATAATCCAAATGTCCCTAATTTAACTTTACCCCAGCCAGGAAAGGCGGTTTCTTATCCTTTGGGAACGGTTCATTTAATTACACTCAGCACAGGACAAATACAGAGTGCGTCAATGCTCAAACGCTATCCTGATACGGCGTATTTTGCCCATAGTAACTACGGTGTAGAATATAATCTGACTTTACCTCTATATAATTCTAGTAGTCAAGCCCGAACTGTAGCTGTATCAATTCAAACGCCTGTTAAGGATGAAGGTGGTACTGATAGATTGTTGTTTTTGAAGCCACAAGTGGAACAAATATTTTTCCGGGGTACTGTGCGGGTGCGTTATACGGATGATAATGGTGGGGAAAAAACGCGCTATGTGCATTTGGTACAGCGACGGGGACAACCTGGGGAAGCTTTGGTAAAGTTGAAGTTAGCACCGGGTGAAAAAAGACAAGTTCAGGTAGATTTTTTGTATCCTCCTGATTCTACTCCTCCGCAAGTTTTGACTGTGAAAACTGAGGGGTAATTTTATAATTTTGTTTCGCGCAGAGACGCTAAGGAGCAAAGGCGCAAAGAAGAATGTAAGAGTGTAGTATTAGTAAATGAGGTTTGTTTTGATATATTAAGGGTGTAGATATTTATATTATGGCTGCAAATAGAATCAAAATTGCTCAAGATAAGGCTGAGTTGGTGAAATCGTTACTAGCTTCTAAAGAAACACCGGGACCTTTCCAGACTTATGTGGAGGTGATGATATTTGCAGCAGCATTAGGAGTAAAGTATAAAAAAAGTGTTCCTCTAGGAGATACCACAAAAAGAGATCCTTCTCCAATTCCACAAGACAATTTTGCTTCACTTGGATATGACAAAATTATAAAATTATTAGGAATTGTTGAGACAAGTGATATCCAAATACTTGCGTCTAGGGAAGATGAATATGAGGATAAACGGACTCAAATATTTGAAGAGTATGCTAATGGTGGATTAGAAATATTACAAAGTGAATTGCGCGGAGTTGTTGATTATGCAGCACAACTTCTAGTAATTTTAATTACGGCAAGAGATTATCAAGAAAATAACATAGAAGAAGAATTTAATTTAAGTAGATTTTTAAAATGATCCATTTGCTTACATTTTTACAAAGTAGTGAAACATGAATAATCTCCGTTTTTATTGTGAAAAATTCTCTAATTTGAAAGTAAGTAATAGCCGAAAACGTGGCAATGCTCAATATAAACCGATATTACTTTTAACCGTAATTGATTTAATTATGAGAGGAGTTATTACCAATAATCAAATTTTTGTTTCAGATGAATTAATTGAAGCTTTTAATAAATATTGGGATGTAATTGGCTCACAATCTTATCAAGGGGGATTACACTATCCATTTTTTCATCTACAAAATGAGGGATTTTGGCACGTACAAATAAAAGCAGGTTTTAATAATTTACAACCAAAAACAACTAACAAATTAAAACTGGCTGTTGAATACGCATATTTAGACAGGGAATTATTTAACTATTTACAAGATGAATCTTCTCGAAAAGAATTAATTGATGTACTTGTAGCTGCTTTTTTCTCGGATAATGAAGATCAAATTGAGGAATTTCTACAAATTAATCAGACTTTTCAAGATTATCCAGAAATAGAAAAACTAGATGATACTGAAAATTTACCTAACAACCCTAAATGGAGTTTAAAAAAAACACTAATTAGAAATGCCTTTTTTAGAAAAGCTATTGTTTCTGTATATGATTGTCAATGCGCTTTTTGTGGACTGAAAGTTACTAAAACTGGTAATCAAAATATTGTTGACGGCGCACATATAAAGCCATTTTCTGCATTTTATGACAGTAGAATACATAACGGAATAGCACTTTGTAAAAATCATCATTGGGCTTTTGATAAAGGTTGGTTTGCTGTTGATGATAAATACAAAATTATCGTTAGTAAAGAATTAGAAGAAGTATCTCCCCATGCTAGAACAATAACAGAATTTCATGGGGAAATACTCATATTACCTAAAGTAGAGAAATATTTTCCAGATATTGAAGCTTTACAATGGCATCGTCATCATATATTTCAGCCATAATTAGCCATTATATAATAACTGGAAGTCCTACATCTTGCGGTTTCACAAACTTTCCATCAAAACTTATGGTTTGTTCTTCAATAGTCCTAGCATTAGCTAAGGCTTTACGTAAAGCAGTAACTTCCATTTTTTCAGTCATTCCCCCCAAAATGTAAATTAATAACTTCACAGCTAAATCTTTTCCTGCTACCTGTACCCGCTTTTTATTTGGGTCATAGAGAACCCCATACCATAAAGATTGAGGATATTCCATACCACTAAAACCCCCTTGACGGTCAAATTTCTCCAACTTCTTAAAAACATCCGTCAAAGCAAAACCTTTTTTAAATACCAAAGTTCCCAAAGCTTGCGCTAAAGCAACTTGAGAAACTGGACGAAATAACATATTTCCCTCACCACCATCTTTTTCAAAATAGAAGCGACGCAAAACAGTTGTCTCTTCGTGTTCCAATATTTTATAACTGGGAAGATTAGCTAAATTATCAAAAAGTAGTCTAAAATCTGCAATTCCTTCCTGAATTTCTTCATTTTCTGGACGCATGGGAATTAACCCTTTTTCCAAAGGTTTCCAGTGGGGGAACTTTTGCCCCAAATACCTTTCAGACATATCTTGTAAAGCTTGCAGCGTCGTTAAAACCGTAGAATTAGCGGCTACTGTGGCACTATTCCAATTAACACGCGGATTTCGATTTGGTTTTTGTTCTAAAAGTGGATGTGTCACCGCAATTTTTCGCGCTACAATAGCAAAACCATCATCTTCATTTAATTGTGCTAACTGACCTTTCGTTAAAGGTGCAGCCATCAAATTCACATGAACAAAAATTGATCTTACTCGTCGTTTTGCTTCTGTATGAGTTTCCCCAGTATTCACCGCACAAATAAATTCAATCCCAATCTTTTCTTGACGTAAATTTTGTAAATAAGCAGGTTCTACTTGATATTTCTCAATCAAATCTGACAAAGTAATAAAACTTTCATCAGCAGTTTTATCTTTTTTATAACGTTGGAGTTTACCAGATTTAATTAACTCCATTAAACCTTGGACACCCATTAATCTATGCTGACCATCTAAAGCATAAATTGTCACATTTTCTTCAGAAATATTCAGTAAACCAACTTTACCATCTTTATCTAAAGGTATAAAATCAGTAGTTGCTTTTTTAGCCCTTCCTTGACTATCCCACTCCGCTGCTTTGGGGTTATCTACCCAAGGTTGATTAATTACCACCAACACAGCCGGAAATTTATGGTTTTTTCTCGCTGCTAAATACTGTACTAACGGTGCTTGACGCGACCAATCAACAGGACGTTGTTGAATTTCATCAATACTATCAGCGTCAATTTCAATATTCTCTGTCTCTGGGTTGTACTTTTTTTGCAGCAGGGGTAAACCAGACGCAAAATGTACCCGTCCCGCGAACCATTCTAATGTTACAGAACCTACATAAGCCTCAGTCCCACCCATTTCTGTCTTTTGGACAAGAATTTGGTCTTTCTTCTCTAAAAACCTTTCTAGCAGTAAAGCTAATACCTGTTTATCCTTATTTTCCCGTTCTAAATACTCGTTAGCGAGTTGATCATTTAGTGTGTTTGTACTATCATTCATATTTGTTTTTGAAAACTTAGTAACTAACTCTTGCTTTATTGTCAAAAAAAATGGATACTAGGGATGCAATTTTTAAAAATATTTTGCACTCATAGCTAGGTTTATTTATATACCAGATGATTTCCCTCGCAGGGAAGTATTGAGTCTAAGTCCATATATACGTAGGTGGTGAAAAATGACTACAGCACAACAGCCAGAAAATAAAAATCAGCCGAATCGTACTGTAGCAGAGTTAGTGGAGTATATCCAAGCTTTGACGACAGAAATTCAAGAATTGTATTGTTTAGACCAGATACCTTGGGTAGTAGGCTATTCGGGTGGAAAAGACAGCACTGCTACTTTACAGCTTATTTGGAATGCAATTTCTGGACTTCCACCGGAAAAAAGAACTAAGCCAATTCATGTAATTACGACAGATACAGGGGTAGAAAATCCCTATGTTTCAGCTTGGGTAAAAAACTCATTAAAACAAATGGAAGTAGCTGCTCAAGAGCAGAAAATGCCAATACAACCTCATTTGCTGCAACCAGAAACTAAACAAACATATTGGGCAGGTTTAATTGGTAAAGGCTACCCAGCACCGCGCAATAAATTCCGTTGGTGTACCGGACGGCTAAAAATAGAACCTTCCAATCTTTTTATTCGTGACGTTGTGAGAGCTAATGGTGAAACAATTGTTATTTTAGGAACTCGCAAAACTGAAAGCATAACTCGTGGTTTGATTATGGAAAAACGTGAAGTAGGTCGAGTCAGAGAACGCCTTTGTCCTCATCCTAATTTAATAAATTCTCTACTTTACACACCTATTGAAGATTGGCAGACTGATGAAGTTTGGCTATATTTAATGCAATGGGAAAACCCTTGGGGATATAGCAATAAAGATTTATTTTCTATGTATAGAGGTGCAACAGCAGATAATGAATGTCCTTTAGTTGTCGATACTTCTACTCCTAGCTGTGGTAGTTCTCGCTTTGGTTGCTGGGTTTGCACATTAGTTAATAGTGATAAATCTATGCAAGCAATGATTCAAAATGATGAAGAAAAAGAATGGTTACAACCGTTAGTTGATTTTCGGAGTGAATTAGATGTTGACCGTGACCGCGAAAAAAGAGATTTTCGTCGTATCTGGGGAGAAGTTCAATTATTTGAACGTAATTTAAATGGGGAAACATCTGTTGAACCTATACATGGTCCGTATACAAAATATTGGCGAGAATATTGGTTAAGAAAATTATTGACAGCGCAAACTGAAATGCGTGAAAATGCACCCGAAAATATGCGCGATATTACCCTAATTTCTCAAGCTGAATTGAGTGAAATTCGCCGAATATGGTTAGAAGAAAAACACGAATTTGATGATAGTGTTCCCCGCATATATGAAGAAGTCACAGGAGAAGTATTTAAAGATCCTCGTCCTGGTGCTGACCATAGCATACTTGGTAGTGATGAATGGGGAGTATTAGAAGAAATCTGTGACGGTGACGGAATGCACTTAGAATTGATGGCCAGACTATTAGATACAGAAAGACAATTCAAGAAAAAAACTCGCCGTGTGGGTATCTACGAAAGCCTAGAAAAATGCTTTGATACAAGTTCCCGTTCACCAGAAAAAGCCATTGCAAATGCCCATTTAAAACGGGATTTAAGACAAGCAGCATTAGAAGGTGATGTTGCCACAATTCGGGAAAAATTCAAGCAATTAAGTTTAGGAGATACCCCCGAAAAACAAGAGAGTAAACCACAAACTTGGGCTAACTTCAAATATGCACAAAAGGATAATAATGGGGAATAACGGGCAAATATCATTCCCCCTTCCTATCCTCTAGCTAAGAATGCCAATCTTGAGATTCTACCTCAACTAATTATAACAGAGGCAGAGCCTCTTGAAAGCATTCCCTGTCAGAGCCAGAAAACGAGATAAAACTAGATAAACATCTCCTTTCTCTCTTCCTCTGTGTCCTCTGTGCCTCTGTGGTTCGTTAAAAAACACACACAAATAAAATAACCCAAAAACCATGATATTCCTAGAATTAGTCCTGCAAAACTTCGGTCCTTATGCTGGTAAACAAGTCATCAACCTCAACCCCCAAATTGATGAAGATAACGCTCGCCCAATTATCCTTTTCGGGGGAATGAATGGCGGTGGAAAAACCACCTTAATGGATGCCATTCGCCTTGCATTATATGGACAACGCGCCCAATGTTCAACAAGGGGAAATTTGAGTTATAGTGATTTTCTCACCCAATGTGTGAATAGTAAAGCTAACCCTACAGAAAAAACTCGTATTGAATTAGTTTTTGAACATATTGAAGAAGATAGACCAATAAAATATCGTATTGTTCGGACTTGGGAAAAAAATCCTAAAGATGGTAAAGACCATTTAGGCATTTTAGGTGATGATGAAACTTGGCCAATTGATTCATTAGCAAATATCTGGGATGAATATATAGAAAATATTTTACCTTTAGGTATTTCCAATTTATTTCTCTTTGACGGTGAACAAGTTAAAGAACTTGCAGAACAGGAAATACCGCCGCCCATAGTTGTTGATGCTATTAACGGACTTTTGGGTTTAGAATTAGCCGATAAATTAGCAATTGATTTAGAAATTTTAGTAAATCGCAAAAAACGAGAATTTGCAGATACAAAAGATTTAGCAAAATTAGAAGAAATTGAAACCCGACTCCATGAAAAACAGGAAGAATACGAAAATAATCAGATAAAACTAGCAAATCTCAATATTGAAGTTACAGAATTAGAAAAAATTCATGAAGAAGCTTTAGATAGATTTGTTAATGAAGGTGGTAAAATTGCTGCTGAACGTAGCCAATTAGAAAGAGAAAAAGAAGATAAAATCAAAGTTGCTAATAAAGTCCGTGAATCTTTATGTGAACTAGCCGCTGATGTTTTACCGTTGGCTTTAATTAGTCCTTTATTATCGCAAGTCCAAAGACAGGGAGAAAAAGAACTGAAAACTCAACAAATCCAATTAGCGAAAGATGTCTTAATAGCCAGAGATGAAAGATTACTAAATTGGCTACAACAATTAAATCTAGAAAATAATAAACTTACTAATATTCAATCTTTTTTAGCTGAAGATATCAATAACTTATATACCAATAACTTATCAACAGAAAATACTTGGTTAAATGGAGATGAAGAAAGTTTAAGTTTACTTGACAATATAACTTATCGTTTACAAATTTCCCAAAATACCGCCCAAAAACAGTTAGATGAATTAACTAATTATGAAGAAGAAATACTCACCTTAGAAAGACAAGTACAAACTGCGGCTGCACCCGAAGAATATACAAAATTGCAAAAAGCAGTAAAAGAAGCACAAACTCAATTTAATAGAATTAAATCTCAGTCAGAAATAATGACTCAAAAATTGATAGAATTAGAGACAGAAACTAAAAAATTGAGACAAGAACTAAATGAATATACAGTAGAAAATCTCAAATATCAAAATAGTGAACACATTATTGATTCTGCCTTAAAAGTTCAACAAACATTAAAGGTATTTCGAGAAAGATTAACCCTGAGAAAATTGAACAAATTAGAAGAAGAAGTAAAAAACTGTTTTCTATATTTATTACATAAATCAGACTTAGTACACCGCATTGCTATTGATAGCAAAACCTTCGGATTATCATTATATGATTTAAACGGAAAACCAGTCCCCAAACACCGACTTTCTGCGGGTGAAAAACAATTATTAGCGATCGCATTTTTATGGGGACTAGCCAAAGTATCAGGAAGACGCTTACCCGTAGCCATAGACACCCCCCTAGGAAGACTAGACTCCTCCCACCGTAACAACCTAGTAGAAAGATACTTTCCCTCAGCCAGCCATCAAGTCATCCTCCTTTCCACCGACACCGAAATCGGGAAAAAAGAATATCAAAACCTCAAAGAAACCGAAGCAATAGCCCGCGAATACCTCCTCCAATACAACTCCAGCAAAAGAGAAACCACAATAAAACACGGTTATTTTTGGTAAAATATCATTTAGTATTTCACAGAGTTAAATATGACTATTCCCTTACTACCAACTTTACATAATTTACCTGCTACCTTACCCTTAGAAGGTGCTATCAGCATCGAGTTACAAGAAGAAACACCTATATTTCGTGCTTCTAGTAATGTTCAGAATCGGATTGAAAAATTACTTTTACAACAACAAGATTCTCAACTTACACCAGAAGAAGAAAAAGAATTAGATAGTTATGAAGAAATAGATGATTATCTCAGTTTTATAAATCGTGTAGTTTGTAATCTTTTTGAAAATAAAAATATCCTCTCTTGGTAAAATAGCACCAAATTTTTCTACATCTTCCTTATTTTTTCTTACCTTCGCGCTCTTCGCGTCTTTGCGGTTCGTTAATCAAAAAAACATGGAATCACCAATAGAAAGAATTAAACTCTCCCAAACAGCCAAAGAACAACTTCTCAAACTTAAACGCAGTACAAAAATCGACCAATGGAACATATTATGTCGGTGGGCATTTTGTCGTTCCCTTGCAGAAATAACCCCACCCTCACCCGTACCCATCCCCCAAGATAGCAACGTCGAAATGACATGGCGCGTTTTCGGTGGAGAAATATCTGATATTTTGCTTTTAGCCCTCAAACAACGCTGCTACAACGACGGATTCGATACAGATAGAGAAACCCTAATTACGCAATTTCGCCTACATTTACATCGGGGAATTGGCTATCTAGCCGGCGATCAGAATATCAAGAAAATTGAAGATTTAATTGCGATCGCCACAAACAAAGTACAATCCTGATTTTGCAATGTCAATTGGCGTGTAGGCAGGAAAACACATAGCCAATATGGCAAGATAACTGCAACTCTCTTCAGTGAGAAGGAAATTTAAACTAATGAATCCAGTCAAATCCCTACTGCAAGTGTTCGGTAGCCGGAAAATGGCGGCTTTGATACTACTAGGATTTTCATCTGGTTTGCCCCTGTTTTTAACCAGCAAGACCTTACAAGCTTGGATGACAGTGGAAAACGTAGATTTAACCGCCATCGGCTTATTTAGCCTTGTAGGCGTGCCATACTCCTTAAAATTTCTCTGGTCGCCTCTGTTAGACTGGTTTACGTTGCCATTTTTAGGCAGACGACGGGGTTGGTTAATAATAATCCAAATTGGGTTATTGATAGCGATCGCTTGCATGGCATTACAACAGCCCAAACAAGCCCTACAACTGTTAGCCATCAACGCCGTTGCGATCGCCTTCCTGAGTGCCACCCAAGACATTGCCGCAGATGCTTACCGCACCGACGTTCTCGAAC
The DNA here is from genome assembly GCF_000332135.1 of Anabaena sp. PCC 7108. Classification (NCBI taxonomy): domain Bacteria; kingdom Bacillati; phylum Cyanobacteriota; class Cyanophyceae; order Nostocales; family Nostocaceae; genus Anabaena; species Anabaena sp. PCC 7108. The sequence goes on along the minus strand of NZ_KB235896.1, from coordinate 5,098,593 downwards.
CACTAGAAATGGGTGCAGGTGCAGCAGTATTCGTCCTAGGTTATCGCATCGCCCTACTACTCACAGGATCATTAGCCCTAATCCTTGCCGATAGAATTTCCTGGTCATCAGTATACTTATTAATGTCAGTAGGCATGGGAATAGGCATTATTGCCACCCTATTTGCACCAGAACCAAAAGAAATAAATCCACCAGCGTCATTAACCGACGCTGTGATCCTGCCATTTGGGGAATTTATTCAACGTCAAGGCGTAGTTCAAGCCATACTCACTCTGTTATTTATCGTCCTTTATAAACTCGGCGATTCCTTTGTCAACAATATGTCCACGCCGTTTTTACTGCAAACAGGCTTCACACAAACCGACATTGGAGCAATTCAAGGCGGAATGGGACTCATAGCCACAATAGTCGGCACACTTGCAGGTGGAGCATTTTTGAGTAAAATTGGACTGAATCGTTCACTTTGGGTATTTGGTGCTTTGCAAGCAGTTAGCAACTTAGCTTATCTTGTACTTGCACAAGTGGGGAAAAATTATCAGGTTCTCGTACTGACAATTAATATAGAAAACTTTTGTGCTGGGTTAGGAACAGCCGCCTTCGTTGCCTTTTTGATGAATATGTGTAATCCGCGTTATTCCGCCACTCAGTATGCTTTACTTTCTAGTTTTATGGCCGTAAGTCGTGATATTCTAGTTGCGCCAGCAGGTTCCTTAGCAAAAAGTACAGGTTGGCCATTATTTTTCGTAATTAGTATCTTTGCTGCTGTACCAGGACTTCTCCTGTTACCATTGTTTGCCCCCTGGAATCCCAAACCAATGGCAGCAACCAGACCAGGACTAGAAGAAGAAGAGGATATATGGGGAACCAAGTAGTCATTCTTGTCGGTACATTCGTCCTCATAGTCACAGGTTTATTACTGGGCTACGTACTCTCCCAGTTAGTTCTAGGATTTCTGGGGTTTAACCTCCTCACACTCCTAGGCACAATCAGCCTGATTTTAATTTTTGGCACACTGTATTACGTCTTATTTTGGCAGTTGCGGCGAGAGCCATCACAGCCATTTAAAGGCAGCATACCCAACCAAGTAGACGAAGAAAGCACCGGTAACTATTTAAAAAACAGACTGATTGCTAGATTATCTGGTGATGTCGCCGCTGCTGAAAGATTAATTGAACAAGCCAAGCAGAATTATCCTGGGATGCCAGAAAATTGGTATTGTGAAAGGGTGCTAGATGATTTAGACCGTGATCAGCGGTAAGTGCCGAGTACCGAGTACCGAGTGTTTTACTCAAATAATTTTTTTTCAGAAAATCCCTAGCTAACTAAAACCCAAATATGGCTATATTTCGTCAATACATCGCCCCTTTGCTCGCAGTGCTGATATTTACCTTTGCTTTAGTGGCAGTCAGCGCTCGCATCTTTTTACCCTCCGATATGGCTGCACCCGCACCAATCGGTATGGTAATTCGCAATTTTTAATGCCTCTTGCTCCCTGTGGGAGAGTTTAGCTAACAGCTATGCCAACAATCCCGTAGGTAATTCTTAATTAGGGAAGAGGTAATTTTCTTCCCAGCACATCACCTTTCTACCACTTTTTGAATTTTGAATTCCTTACTACCCGGCTACAACATTCGCCGAGGCTCCACCGTAGATCGCGCCCTCCTCGTCAAGTTTATGCAGCGGACTTACGAGGAGATGTTCCCCAATCAAGATTTTTCCCACCTAGCCCTCACAGTTGAACAATATTTCTCCGCCAATACCCCTGTATGGTGGGTAGAAGAAGCAAGAGAGCAGGGATCGGGGAGTGGGTCAGAGCAATTTTCACCTCTGCCTCCTGCTTACTCTGCCCCCGTAGCCTGCGTCTGGGTTGGTAACGCCATAGATCAACTACATGGCGATCGCCATGCTCACATTTTTCTCCTCTATGTAGCCCCAGAACATCGCCGTAGAGGTATTGGTTCAACCTTAATGAACTATGTAGAAAATTGGGTAAAACAAAAGGGCGATGCCCTCGGCGAGCAGAGCTATCGCCAAATCGGACTACAAGTATTCCAGTCCAACACACCAGCATTACAGCTTTATCATCAACTTGGTTATCAAACACAATCCCTGTGGATGGTAAAATCTCTTCGTTAGCCTGTAAAATAATATAACTTAATATCTATCAGGGTTTTTCTGGCTGGTATAAAGGGTGAATCAACGGTTATCAGTTGATCCCTAGCGGGGAGAGAAATTGAACAATCATGTACGACGAAGACGACCTAAGCCTACTGGATGTCGGGGTGGAGCTAGAAAGCCCCCTAGACCACATACAGCCACTTACTGCTGAATCAGAAGTGGTAAAACCTGATCCTGAATTAATGCTGGAACTTCTGGAAAATCCCCAGTCCCAGCAACGAATGTTAGCTGCGCGTGCTTTCTGCGATATTCAAGATCAACGAGCAATTCCTCATTTAATTCACTTACTAACTGATAGCTGTCCTCTCGTGCGAGTCAGTGCCTCCTATGCCATCGGACGTAATCCTAGCCAGGATGCAGTGGAGCCATTAATTACTCAACTGAACCGTGATTTTAATGGCTATGTCCGCAAAGGTGTAGTTTGGGCTTTAGGAAATTGCCGCGATCGCCGTTCCTTAATCCCCCTGGCCAACGCGCTCAGAACCGATATTTCCGCCGTGCGTCTTTGGGCAGCAAGCGCCCTAGCACAGATGGCAGGAGTGGGTTATGAGGCGGTTGTAGGTGCAATTCCCCCCCTCATTGAAGCCCTAGTTCAAGACCCCACCGCCGCAGTGCGAAGCAACAGCGCCTGGACAATTGGTCAACTGTGCAAAGAACTGCCTTCTAATGTAGTTTATGCCACAGCCATTGATTCCTTAATTCAAGCCTTTGCCGAAGACAAAGATTTAGGAGTACGAGAAGATGCAAAAGCATCACTTTTGGGTGTGGGTGATCCTCGTGGTTTGCAGTTAATTGAAACTCTCGAACAAGAAGGCTGGTTTTAACTAAAACGAGGGAACTCTTAACAGGGAACAGGAAATAGGGTGAAAATTTTTACCAATCACCAATCACCAATCACCAATCACCAATCACCAATCACCAATCACCAATCACCAATCACCAATCACCAATCACCAATCACCAATCACCAATTACCAATCACCAACTTCCCAATCAATCTCCGGTTTACCCCAATCAGCCAAAGTTGAATTAATAGTTGAAAATGGCTTACTACCAAAAAATCCGTTCCGTGCAGAAAGTGGTGAAGGATGGGCTGACTGTATAACTTTATGTTTATTAGTATCAATCAATTTCAATTTCTTGTGTGCATATCCACCCCAAAGCACAAAGACAACAGGATCTTTTTTCTGGTTAACTTTACTAATCACCGCATCTGTAAATATTTCCCAACCTTGATTTTTGTGAGAATTTGGCGTATGCGCCCTCACAGTCAGCACCGCATTCAGCATCAGCATACCCTGTTTAGCCCACTGCACCAGATAACCATGATTGGGGATATCAAAACCTAAATCTGCTTTGAGTTCTTTAAAAATATTCACCAGAGATGGGGGTGGTTTGATACCAGGTTTGACGGAAAAGCATAATCCATGTGCCTGATTTTGATTATGATAGGGATCTTGCCCTAACAACAAGACATTCACTTGTTCATAGGGTGTTAAATCAAAGGCAGAAAAAACATCTTCTTCAGGTGGATAAATATCATAAGATAGCCTATCTTCTGTCAAAAAATTTTGGAGTTTACCAAAATAAGATTTATGCAATTCTTCAGATAGAACAGATTGCCAAGAACTAGGAAGTTGGATATTTTGCATTAAACTGAAGGTAGTTCAAAAGGACGCTCTGTATCATCTTCACCCAAATACTCACCATTTTGAATTTCTAGAATTACTAGAGGAATAGATCCAGGATTTTCTACCTGATGTAATGTTGCTGCCGGTACATAGGTTGACTGGTTGCAATTCAGCAATGTTTCTTTATTATCACAAGTTACCTTAGCTACACCAGAAACGACAACCCAATGTTCATGACGATGATAATGAATTTGTGGTTTAATGCCGTGTCTAGCCTTAATTTCTACCCGACTAATTCTATAATTTTCGCCCTCTTCTATAACTTCTACATTACCCCAGTAGCGTTCACCTGAATGGGAAGAAATTGGATTTATGTCGGATTCAAGCTGATTTTGATGTTGGTTCATAGCTAGTTTCTCCATTTTAGACAATTTTAGATTTTGAAGATTATTATATTTTTTAGATCAATACCTTCGCCAAATTTTAAAAAAGCCTGAACTTGTAGTTTGGGTTGAGAGGAGTAAAACCCAATTTACCAAAAACGGCGGAGATTTTATTAGACATAAAAGCATTTTTTAGAAAATAACAGTTTTTCAAATTCTAATACAGGTAATGCCTGACTGAATATAAAACCTTGGATAGCATCACATTTTTCTTGGCGGAGAAAGGATAATTCTGCTTCTGTTTCTACACCTTCAGCAACTATCTTAAGATTTAGTTCATGTCCCATTTTAATCAAGAATTTAGTAATAGCTGATTTGTGATAATCATAAGTGATATTTTGAATAAAAGAACGGTCAATCTTGAGTGTATTCATAGGAAAATGACTTATATAGCTTAATGAAGCCTGTCCAGTCCCAAAATCATCAACGGCAATTTTGATGCCCAATGAGCGTAATTGATTCATGGTAGCGATTGCACTATTAACATCTTGCATAACCATGGTTTCTGTCAATTCAATTTCTAGTCCAGGATTTTCCAAATTATTCGACTCGATTAAGTCAACGATTGTGGTAATCAAATCTGGTTGATTAAATTCAATTGCCGATAAATTGACAGCTATAGTTAAATAATTAATTCCCGAATCCTGCCAAATTTTAAGTTGTTGACAAACTTTCTTCAATACCCATTTATCAATATTGACAATCAAACCATTGTATTCGGCTAAACGAATAAATTCGTTAGGTGATATTGAACCAATTTCCCTACTATGCCAACGTAACAAGCTTTCAGCACCGATTATTTCACCAGTAGATATATCAATAATTGGTTGATAATAAATTTCAAATTCTTGAAAATTATCTTGTTCGATTGCCCAACGTAATTTTGGTTCTAGAAATTGCATTCTCTCAGTTAATTTATGAACTTTATCCTGAGTTGATAAAGATTTTTTTAAATTTGCATACTTTTCTAATTTAGTGATAATAGCATTCAATAATTCAGACCGGGTGAATGGCTTAGTTAGATAGTCATCTGCACCCATATCCATACCTTGACGAAAGTCAGATTTGGCAGATTTGGCAGTCAAAAAAATAAAGGGAATTGCCGCAGTTAATGACTCTTTTCGTAAAGCTGTTAATACACCATAGCCATCCAATTCTGGCATCATCATGTCACATAAAATTAAATCTGGTATTTCGGATGTAGCTAAATTTAATCCGATTTTGCCATTAGCAGCAGCAATCGTTTGGAAATTCTCAGCTTCTAATAAATCTAAAATATTTTCACGAACGGATTCTTCATCTTCAATTATTAAAATTTTAGGCATAATTTACCTCATATGATATTGTTTTAATGGTAAAGTAACAGTAAAACTGCTGCCAACTCCTGGTAGAGTATTAACATAAATTGTACCTTGGTGAATATCTACACACTTTTTAACAATTGCTAGTCCTAATCCAGTTCCTAAAATATTACCGACATTTCTAGCGCGATGAAAAGATTCAAATAATCGGGGCATATCCTCTTCGGGAATGCCAATTCCCTGGTCTTTAATTTCAAATACTGCTTGCCCGTCTTGACAAGTGAGAGTGAAATTCACCAAACTGCCATCTGGGGAATATTTGAGCGCATTGGAGAGTAAGTTATTAAGAATATGCCCTAGTAATTTTTCATCCATATAGCAACATACAGATTCATATGGACTACTAAAATATACTAAATGTTGGCTTTTTAAATTCAAACTTACTTCTTCCACTAGCTGACGGCAGTATTTGACTAAATCAAATAATAATGGTCTGTATTCTAGTTTTCCTGCTTCTCCTTTGCCAATCACCAAAATATCGTTTAACATTTCTGTCATCCGGTTTACAGCCGCTTGAATGCGGTGCAGATGAGTAAGTTGTTTTTCATGTGTCCATTTGTGGCTATAGTGTTCTAGCAACTCAGAAGAAGAAAGGATAGTACTCAAGGGTGTGCGGAATTCGTGAGAAGTCATGGAAATAAAGCGGGATTTAAGTTCATTGAGTTCTTTCTCTGTCTCTAATGCTACTCTTAGTTCTTGTTCTAATTGCTTGCGAGTGGTAATATCTGCCCAGTAGCCAACTAGTTCCAGAGGATTACCCGCTTCATCCCAGACGACTTTACCTTGATCATATACCCAACGATAGATGCCGTCTTGATGTAAAAAGCGATATTCTAACGTGTACTCGGTTTGACCTAATACCCTTGAAAGTTCGGCAATTACTTTTGGCGCGTCTTCTGGGTGAATATGACTAAACCAAAAATCAGAACTTTGTGTAAATTCCCGCGCTTCATAGCCTATCATAGCTTGAACATTTTCGCTAATAAAGATAGCGCCGAAATCTTCATATGCTTTAGAAGCATAGATAACTGCTGGGCTGCAAGTTAGTAAATACTGTAACCGCTCTTGACTGACAAGTAATGCAGTTTCTGTTTGTTGACGCTCAGTAATATCTGTTTGAATGCCAATATAGTGAGTGAGATAACCATCAGCATCATAAACAGGGGAAATATTTAACTCATGCCAAAATATGCTACCATCTTGACAAGAGTTACGTAAAATTACAGTACAATCTTGTCCTAATTGCATAGCATTGCTGAGTTCTTGCAATCCTGGTTGATTAATATCAGAACTTTGGATCAAAAGAAAATTCTGCCCTATGACTTCATCTGCTGAGTAACCAGTTAGACGTTCAAAAGCCGGATTGACGTAGATAATTGAACTATCAGGGCTGGTGACATCCGCAATCACAATACCATTACTACTGGCAGCGATGGCGCGATCGCGCAGTCTTAACCCTTCCTCTATCAACTTGCGCTGGGTAATATCAGTATATATACTAACTACAGAGACGATCATACCAGTATCATCTTTAATCGCATCAGTTCGTAAGTCTATATGTACACTTTCCCCACTACGACTTTGCATGATCACTTCACCACGCCAAGATTCACCTCTGTGGACTGTCTCAATTACTCGTTTAAATACTTCCTTGGTGTGAAAATTAGTTGAGAGTCCCTCATCTGCATTTAATTGACTTTCAGTATAATCAAATATATCTATAAATGCAGAATTTACATAACTTAACTGACCAGATATGTCCGCAATGCTAACAGCATCACTTGTGCTTTCTATGGCTTTAAGCAACCGCAACAAAGACTTCTCTGCTAATTTACGTTCCGTAATGTCACGGGTAACTTTAGAAAAACCTCGTAGCTGACCAGTTTGATCACGTAATGCGGTTAAAATACAATTTGCCCAGAAATAGGAACCATCTTTGCGAACAAAAACACTTTCACATTCACACCGACCATTCCCCGCTGCTATATCTAATTGTTGCTTTGGTAGAGAGTTAACAACATCTTCCGGTGGAAAAAAACAAGAAAAATTCTGCCCGATAATTTCTGCTGCCTGATATCCAGTAATACATTCAGCTCCAGAATTCCAACTCCTGACTAGTCCCTCCTGGTCAAGCATATAAATTGCGTAGTCTTTAACACCTTCTACTAATAAACGGAAGCTTTCTTCACTTTTATAAAGTTCTTCTTGGGTTCTTTTGCGGTCTGTAATATCTGTAGAGATACCACAAATAGCATAAGAGACTCCATTGGCATCTTTTAAAGGAAACTTAACCGACCAATAAGTATGCAAACCATCTTCATGGGGAACAACTTCTTCGCTTTCTAAAGGTATACCACCTGCAATTACCTGAGAGTTGCTCACGGCAAATGCCTTAGCAATATCATCAGACCAGATATCATACACACTCTTGCCCACTACCTGATCTTGAGTAGTCTTGAATAGCTTTTCATATTGGCGGTTAACTAGCAAGTATTTATTCTCAGTGTCTAATAAATACATCACTGCTGGTAAATTATCTAAAATTGCGTGTAGCTGCTGTTGAGTTTCCCATAAAGCCGCTGCTTCCTGCTTGCGAGCAGTGATGTCTCGATCAATACCACGATACCCACGGAATCTACCCTCAACATCAAAGATGGGCAATCCGTTAGTTTCCAGAACTACCAGATGACCATCTTGATGACAATTTGTATTCTCCAGACATTTAAATGATTGTCGTTCAGCAGCTATCGGTGCAAAAATCTGCATCACACGTTCTGCTTCTGCTGGTGGCATTAATTCAAAAGGAGTTTTTCCTAATACCTCTTGCGGTTCGTAGCCCAAAATATCGCGGACTTTAGGACTGACATAAGTATAAATGCAGTTTTCATCAACTTCCCATATCCAATCACTGCTAGTTTCCACTAAGTTACGAAAACGTTCTTCACTGATTTTTAAAGCATCTTGTGCTTGTTTGCGCTCGGTGATATTTTCTAATGTACCAAATATACCTACCACCTCACCTTTAGTATTATACAAAGGGACTTTGTTCGTCTCTAGCCACATTTGGCTACCATCAGCTTGCTGTTTAGGTGTGATAGTTTGATATTGCGGCTGATTAGTTCTCATAATCTCCGCGTCACTAACGCAGTAGAATTGAGCTTCTTCATGGTTGGAAAGCAAATCGTAATCTGTTTTACCGATGATATTTTCTGGATTGTCAAAATCAACCATTTTTGCAAAGTTGCGATTACAACCCAAAAAGACCGAATTTATATCTTTCCAGAAAATACTATGGGGAATGGTATCAATGATTAACTGCAATATTTGAGGGGATTGCAGGAGTTGATGTTCGACTATTGGGCAAGAAGAGACAAATCTGGGATTACTAATTTCTGCTTCTACTACAGAAAGAGCTAAACAAATACTTTCAGGGGTGATAGTGCCGATAATTTCACCATCCTCATCTACAACTGCTATGAGCTGAAACTGAGGCTGACATAACCATGATATTACTGAATCTAAAGTCTTAATTGTGTGGATATTGAGTTTTATAACTGATTTCTGCATCACTTCCGCAACTTGGGCTGTTTTCAAATCAGTCCCTGTCGCTACGAGCCTGACTATATCTTGTTGTGTCAAGCATCCAACCACATCTGAGGCTGATTTTACCAACACACCTTGAGATTTTGCCGCCATCAGAGCGATCGCATCTAGTATAGGTGTTTCTAGTGCAACCGTCAGCGGTGACAAGTCAATCACTGACTCTAAGCTTTGTAATAAGAAATGATGAGGTGATGCTTGCATACTTTAGTTGGGTATCTACTACCAAACATACAGCAGAATTCAAAAGCCAGAATTGACAGATGCTTGATATTTACAGCAGTTAACAGACTTGAAAGTCCATTACCATCAGGCTTTGTCCTGAAATTTTATACCTCCTGCCACTGGCAATTTTCTGTATCGTGATCCAAAACTGCTGATTTATTTACCTAACCTCACAAACATTTTGACGCGAAACCAGTAAGATTATCACGAGTATAAACACGGTAAATGCTATGGTCAAAAATTACTACTTTATGTTTTACCGAAAAACACTATCAGTGAAGCTATGAAACTTTTATAAATTCTGACACAGAGACACATATAGCAACGGACAGGACGGTTAGGACACCAACTGATTATAAAACCTAGACACCAAAAGACTTTTCAGACTGTCACCTGTCACCTGTTAAGAGTCACCTGCTATATCTATTTCCATTCCATATCTTCATACTACCCACAGAGTGGAGTAAATAGGATCAAGCCTATTTTATGGCTGGAGATGTCTAATTACGAATTATTCAACACTTTTCTCTCACCAAAACGTAAAAGTCTTTCAATAGTTACCAGTCGATTTTCCCAGGCTTTAATTTGATAAGAATTTTCCTGAATTTCCACATTCATCCAAGTCCTAAATTTAAACTTGAAGCGATTTAGAACATTTCTGGCTTTGATTAAATTACTAGCAGAAGGTAAAACCGCAAGCTGATTTAAAGCATTTTGTAATTCTTGGGACTGGTTATTAAAATCAGCTATTTTATTTGTAGATATTGGTAATTGATTATTTTCTCTCAGAAATTGCCATTCTTTTTGTAGAGTTGCATAGCGGAAAGCCGCCGTGCGAAATGGCTGACGCTGAGGAATAGGTTCATTTTTGGAGCGTTGTACCTTACCTTGAGTATTACTAAATAGTTCATCAAACTCGGTATTAAAATTCTCAGCTGCAAAAAGTGCATAACCACTAACGGGTAAATCTCTAAGCAATTGCAGTTGGTCAAATGCTCCTACTGTAGACAAAGAAAGTAACCGAATTCCGGGAACTAATAAAGTAGCACCTAATTGAGTAGAGTTAATCCAAGGTTGTGCTAGACGTTGGAAACGAGGAGTATCAACAGCATAAGTCATCGGCACAATTAAATCTATATCTCCCCGTCTTGCCCAAACTTCCCAATGCTGTTGAATTTTTTGAACTCGTTCATATTCTGGAAGCGGAAATACAGCCACAGATAAAATTAAATTTGTGCGTTTTTGTTTTAATATCTGCGAAACTTCAGACACAAAACTATCAACTTGCTCAGTGCGAAATGTTGTCCACTTTTGCCACAAATCCCGCTGACTAGGAGTAACATTCAGAGGATCTACACCTGTTTGTTGCTGAAACTGTTCTCTGGAAGCTTTACCATAACCGTAAGTTCTACCTGCGAAGGGGTCTTGAAAAGGATAGCGAATATAATCTAGGTGTATGCCATCTACCTGATAGCGACTAATAATTTCTGCGTATAGCTTTAATAAATACTGCCGAACTTCGGGATTTGCTGGGTCTAAAAACGGCTTTGTCTGACCAACGGGAATGATGTTGCCACTTTGATCATAATTTGCCCAATTGGGATTAGCTGCCAACAGAGGACCCGGATAATCAGGACTAACGTTAATAATCTCATTGTGGCGGCGATTACCAGCTGCAAAAGTCCAAACCCAAGCGTGTAACTCCATACCTCTTGCATGGGCTAATTTTACGGCGGCTTCTAGGGGGTCCCAACCTTGAATTAATGGGTTTTGCTGTGGTGCAACCTGACTGGGATAAATTGTATAACCAGCATTGACGGTTTCAAAAAATATGGTGTTAATTCCGGCTTGGGACAGTCGGTCAAAGATTTTTACTAGTCCCGCTTCATTCCCAGCGTTAACAATTGTCCCTCGATCTAACCATACGGAGCGGATTTCTGGTTGAGCAACTCGCTGATTGAGAGGAAATTGCTGCCATAAAGTCGTCTTTGTCTTTAACCACTGCTGACGTGCCAAGGTATAGTTCTTTTGGGCAATTAATACAGGTATATTTTTGGCAATTTCTCTGGCTTGAGCTAAGGTTTGCTCTAAACTGAGGTCTTTTGTTTCTGCTTGGGTAGATGCAGATTTTTCACTTTCTACTTTCAATGATTGGGTGTTACTGACTCTATTTGTGCCATTAACTAAAGCTGCTAAATGGGCGCTTTCCACTCGACCAATTAAATTTTCTAATTCTTGTTGGAGAGCCAATGCATCTTGACTATTAATTGGCTGATTAGAATTGGGTATGACATCTAAACGCACTGCTTCTTGCAGTTGTTCAATGGCCTCTAGGAAATTTTGGGGTTGGGGGGTTATGGCTATTGATTTTGGGTTTTTAGGTTTTACCCGTGCAGACGGATGAGGTTTTTTGGGAGTAATTACTTGTTTGGGTTTGGGTTTGGGTTTGGGTTTCGTTCTGGAATTAGCAAGATTGGTTTTTTTGGGAGTAATTACTCGTTTAGGTGGATTAGTATTGCTCAATTGTGAGGTTTGAGTTGTTGATTGATTTATGGAAGTAGAAAAACAGTTTGGCGCATTTGTGGGAACATTTGTAGTTGACAATTTTAGATAACGATTTAATGCAGCTTTTAACCAAATAGTATCTAAATCTGCGGTTGAAGCTGTATCTGTTCCCAAGCGCCAACCTAGAAACGTGGACTGCTCAGTTGTTAGTACTGCGGCTGGATGATCTGGGGAATTCCAAACAGCAGCAATTTGAGTATTAAGGTGATCAGGAATCATGACAGCACCGACAGCTTGACCAAAAAGTTCTTTAGTAGTTGCCCATTCCTGAGGATTAGTTTTTGCTGGCTGTAATTCTTGGGCAGTATTTAAGTTAAATCCCCAATAACCTCCTAGCAAAGTTCGCAATAAATGGCGCACTCCAGGTGTGGATAAACGGGCTACTGGTCCACTGGCAATTAAGCGTCCACCTCGATTCATCCATTCTTTGAGAGCGATCGCTTGTACTGTCGTTAATGTCTCTATATTTGGCAATAACAACACCTGTGGCTGTCCTAAATCCGCCACATTGTTCACACTACTTAAAGGAATTACACAATATTTTACTCCCACAGTTTCTAAGCGTTTGGTAATCCCTATCCATTGATTGGCATTATCTTGGCTTTTGACTACGCTTAATACAGCTGCTTCTGTCACTGCTTGAGCCGGCAGCATCTTCCCTAAATTCAAAGTTAAAAAATTAAAGTTTAAAAAAAATAAGCCTATTGTTGTAATTTTTAATTTGATGTTATTTTTAACTTTTTCTTCGTAATTTTTCACGATTTATTCCTCACAAATTATAGATAATAACAGAGATAAATGGTGAGAATAGATATTAACTAGGACTTACGCATTGACAGAAAACATCAAATATCAAGTATGGGTTTCAGTCCAATACTTGTTGATTAAGCTCAAAAAATTAAATTATGTAGGTTGGGTTGTGGAACGTGAACGTTCGCGGAGCAATCGGAAAGAAACTCAACACTTGTAAGCATTTGTTGGGTTGCGCTATTGCTTAACCCAACCTACAAAATTCTTAATTACAAATTACTTTACGCAGGTATTGATTAAATCCTCAACGCCTGATATTGGTAATATTTCTGTATTAAGTTGACGAGCAACTTCCTCCACAGTCATATCATCTAAAAAGACCAATTCCCCATTTTTGAGCATGACACTAGGTAATAAAATTCCCTCTCCTATATCTTGCCCTTTTAAGTGAAAAAGTAAATCATGTCCCGTGATTAATCCTGTCACACTAATATTTTGTCCCCAATAATCGCTATATAAAGCTTGCATATTTACTTTTAAACCTGCTACAGCATTTAACTGTTTAACGATGGGTTGAAATGCTTTTTCAACAGCATTACCTACAACCCAAGTTAGTTTTCTTTGAGGAGATACTTTTGGCGGTAATAATTCCTGAGCAGCATGGGTAAATTGCTTCACAAATAAGCGAATAGAACCGACACCATTATCAATTTGCGGATATTCTTCATATTCCGCTTCGCTAGGTAATTCTTCACCAGCAATTAAAAACCATTCATCAGCTAACCAAGCCACACTAGAACCGAATTTTTGCCGAAATTCTTGAGCAAGTAATTTAACTTGAGAAATCACTTCCTGAGCCTTTTGCTGACTCACTGGGATTAGTTCATCTTCTTGGGGACGGAAACGGGTCAAACCAACTGGAACCACGGCTATTGATGCCACAGCAGGTATTTCTCCAGTATGAAAAGATGTTAAATCTCGTAATGTTTGTTCTAGATGTTTTCCATCATTTATTTCTGGACAAACTACTACTTGAGCATGAATTTGTAATCGTCTTTCTTGAAACCATTTAAGTTGTTGTAATATCTGTCCTGCACGGTTATTTTTCAAAAGTCTAATTCTCACTTCTGGTTCTGTTGCATGAACAGAAACATATAAGGGAGATAACCGCATTTGTTCAATTCTTTGCCATTCTTTCTCCGGTAAATTTGTCAGAGTTAGATAAGAACCATACAAAAAGCTCAAACGGTAATCGTCGTCTTTGAAGTACAAGCTAGAACGTTTACCTGGTGGTTGTTGATCAATAAAGCAAAATGGACAACGATTATTACACTGAATTAATCCATCAAATAATGCAGTTTCAAATTCTAGCCCCAAGTCGTCATCATAATCTTTTTCAATTTCAAGATGATGAGTTTTTCCAGTTGCATCTAAAACTTCTAGTTGCAAAACTTCATCAGCGCATAAAAACTGATAGTCAATTAAATCACGAGGACTTATCCCATTAATAGCGACAATCGCATCCCCTGCATCAAAGCCAATTTCGGCAGCAATTGAGTTGGGAAGCACCTTGGTAATTTTGGCAGGATGAATAGTCATAGAAAATTCGTAATTCGTAATTCTTAATTCTTAATTGGGGAATAGATAGAAAGTAAAGTTATTCTACTCTGCCCCCCTGCATCTTGCTTCTTTCAACAATTAATCTTGCCAACCACTGGCAATTGCTAATAGTATTGCACTGCCAAATGCTAATCTGTACCAAACAAAGACTAAAGTATTTTTGGTTTGTAAGTACCGAATCAAAAAGGCAATTGATAGGTAGGAAAAGATAAAGGCAGAAATAATCCCAACAATTAACAGTAAAACAATGTTATCTGGCAACTCGTGAGCTTGAAACTGTTTGAATATTTTCAGACTTTTGTATAGAGTGGCAATGGTAAGAGTTGGAAAACCTAACAAAAATGAAAACTTAGCGGCTGTATCACGTTCTAGTCCTAGAAATAAGGCCGTTGTCAATGTTGAACCAGAGCGGGAAACACCGGGAATTAAAGCCAGCGTTTGTCCTAATCCGACTAAAATACCATCCCGAATTTGTAATGAATTAAAATCTCGTTTACGAGTGCCAATTTTTTCTGCTAAACCTAGCAAAATTGCCATGATAATTGACATGATAGCAATGATTAATGCATTCTCAGGTAAAACGTCTTTCAAAAGAAAGCCAAAAATTAATGCAGGTAAGGTTCCTACTGCAATCCCTACGGTAATTTTCCATTCTTCCTGTTCCCAATTTTTATCCTTGAGTGCTTTGATTGCACCTTTAAGAATACTAGAAATCAGTGACCAAAAATAAAACAAAATTGCAATAACGCTGCCAAATTGAATTGCATCAACAAAATCTTTAGAACCTAGTTCCTTCCAACCAAATACTTTTGTCACAATTAGTAAATGTGCTGTGCTACTGATAGGCAAAAATTCGGTAATACCTTGGACAATTCCCAAAATAAATGCCTGAATTAATTCAGCCATGAGATTCACTCCACCAGTTGTAGCTTCGGTAGGTATTTCTACTTGTGAAATCTGTCCCCAAATAGGAAATAACCAGTCCATACCACTTGCTACAAATATTGTCACCATTAACCATGCTCCTATATTGGATCAATAACCTGAGAAAATTATCCAACTTTACCTGCTTATAGTCAGTTATTCCGGGCAACATCTTTGAGGGAGCAAAAACTTCTAGTATAATTAAAATGCCCCTAGGGGGGATTTTAAAGTATGATATCTTAAGATAAGTAAAGTTTAGTAACATATATTAAAAACATTGATTAATAATACACTTTCCTCTTACACAGCGTCCGATTCCGCTATTGATAATAACTTGCATTCCTTAGAAACTAAGCATAGAGGAATCAAAGAACTAGATTCGAGTCTGTCTCTACCTATAGCAATAACTTGGAGACAAACTTGGTTAGTGTTTGCGGCGGCTGTATTGTTAGTATCTGTACCAGTATTTGTAGAAGCGCCGTTAGTGCGATCGCTACCCAGTCTCAGTTTAGCCATGACCGGATTTTGGATTTGGCTGAGTTTGACACTAATGTCACGTCCACAAACCTATCTCTGGGGAGATTTACTCTTAGGATTTAGCTGGAGTTGGTTAACAGGAGCGATTTACTGGGGTTGGTTACGTTGGGAACCCCTATGGCACTTACCGATAGAATCCATTGGGCTACCCTTTGCGATCTGGTGTTTGTGGCGAAATTGGGGCAAAGTCGGTAACTGGTTTTATCTAGGTTCTTTATTAGGAACAGTTTTAACCGACATATACTTTTATCTTGTAGATTTGATGCCCTATTGGCGGCAGATTATGAGAACAGACATAAATGGAGCTTCACAAATCTTAAAAAATGCCTTAGCACAAGTCCAAACCCCTTGGGGAGAAGCTTGGGCAATCATTCTGGCCTTAGTCCTGTTAACAGTTGGGATCATCTCTTTAGGTAAAAAGGAAAAGCATTGGTACGCCTTTAGTGGCGCAGTTTTGAGTACAATTCTAGTAGATAGTTTGTTTTTGTTAGCGGCAGTTATTGCCTAAATTTATCAGCCACTGAATGATCTGCCCTGAGAAACGTGCAAGATCACCATTAGAGAGAAATTTTGGCAAAAGTAAAGTCGAACCCAATAGCAGTAAATATTGTGGATATTAATAAGCTGTATATTAGTTTCTGATGACTGCTGCGTGTTGATTCAGCTACCAGCTATCAACCAAAGTATGAAGTCGGAAGGAACAAGTACTTTATCAGCCCTCAGAGCAATCACCAGGGTCGTACTTATACTCAGTACTTCTAACTTCAAGCTCACCGTTGAAAGCTTTTAGTTATAGCAATGGACAGGGTAATTAGGACATCAATTAATGATAAAACTCAGGCTAAAAAAGGGTTTTACACCTGACTCCTGACTCCTGCTATAAAAGCGTTGATTTCTGTTTAATGGAAAGAGGTAGAAAATTGTGAAAGGATTAGTACGTTTATTAACAGTGTTTAGTCTGTTGCTAGGTAGCTGGGGATTACTGGGAACTACTCAGATCGCCCAAGCTGCAAGTTTCAGCAACGTTAGTTTATCTCAAGTACCAGTTTTGGCGATCGCACGTCAGAATCGGGCAGATGCCAAACTAGGAACGGAATTTGGTAAAAAAATTGATTTGAACAATACCAACATTGCCGCTTTCCAACAGTATCCAGGACTGTATCCCACACTGGCTAAGAAAATCATTCAGAATGCTCCTTATGAAAAGGTAGAAGATATATTGAATCTACCAGGATTAAGCGATCGCCAAAAATCCAAACTGCAAGCTAACTTCGATAACTTTACCGTGACTGAATACGAGCCAAACTTTAACGAGGGAGACGATCGCATTAATAACGGTATCTATAGATAACCCAAATTACTAATTGGGAAATAGGTGATGGGTAATAGGTATTTGGGCAAGGAAAACTATTACTGATTACCCATCACCCATCACCCATTACCCATTACCCGTAATTGTCAATTTTGAATTTCTCAGACATTCCTAGCCAATTTGATGTTTTAGTAGTCGGTGCAGGTGCTGCTGGACTCTACACAGCACTATGTCTACCAGACTCCCTCCGAGTCGGCTTAATTACTAAAGAAACAGTTGCATTATCCGCCAGTGACTGGGCGCAAGGTGGGATTGCCGCCGCTGTCTCCCCAGAAGATTCGCCAAAGCTGCACATTGAAGACACTTTAAAGGCAGGGGCGGGTTTGTGTGATCCAAAAGCTGTAGAATTTTTAGCTGAACAAGCCCCTAGCTGTATTCAATCTTTAATTAATTTGGGTGTAGCCTTCGACAGGCATGATCATAACTTGGCTTTCACCCTAGAAGCTGCCCATTCTCGCCCCCGCGTTCTTCACGCCGCCGATACCACAGGTAGAGAAGTAACCACTACTCTCACAGCCCAAGTATTGCGCCGCCAAAATATACAAATCATCCAGCAAGCTTTAGCTTTAAGTTTGTGGATAGAACCAGAAACAGGTTACTGTCAAGGCATCAGCCTGTTTCATCAAGGTAAAGTCACGTGGATTAGGGCTGGTGCTGTAATTCTAGCCACAGGTGGCGGTGGTCAAGTATTTGCCCAAACCACTAACCCAGCGGTAAGTACAGGGGATGGTGTGGCGATCGCTTGGCGGGCTGGGGCTATCCTCCGTGATTTAGAATTTGTCCAATTTCATCCCACCGCCCTCACTAAACCAGGACGCTTTCTCATCAGCGAAGCTGTACGTGGTGAAGGGGCGCATCTTGTTGATAATCAAGGGCGACGTTTTGCTTTTGACTACCATCCAGCAGGTGAACTTGCACCGCGAGATGTGGTAAGTAGAGCTATTTTTAGTCATTTACAACGTACCTCCGCCGATTTGGCTACTGCCCATGTCTGGTTAGATATGCGCCCCATCCCCGCTGACAAAATTCGTCATCGCTTTCCCAATATTATTCAAGTTTGTCAGCATTCGGGTATTGATGTCTTCAATGAATTGGTTCCCGTAGCCCCCGCTGCTCATTACTGGATGGGTGGTATTCTCACAGATTTGCAGAATCGCACCAATATTCCAGGTTTGTATGCTGTAGGAGAAACTGCGAGTACAGGAGTGCATGGCGCTAATCGCCTAGCCAGTAATTCTCTGTTGGAATGTATCGTGTTTGGGGCGCAGATGGCTGATTTAGACGATGAAGCCTTACAAAAGGATCAACTGCAAAAATCAGAATTCCTCTCCAATTCTTCAAACTTTGTCTTATCTGAAGATGAGTGGCACAATCAACACGCTCAACTAAAAGATATACGCGAAAAACTACCCCGTTTAGTCTGGCAAAGTGCTGGTATTTGTCGGCAAGAATTAGGCTTAAAAAGTGCGATCGCTACAATTGAATCTTGGCAACAAGATTTCGCTAATTTACCTTTAAGTCGATTCTTGCAAAGTTTGCATCCTACAGAACCCGCTAGTTTCAACCTACCTGATATTGAACAGCAGTTGCGACTTTGGGCAGAAACCCGCAATTTATTAGATGTAGCTTACTTAATTCTCAAAAGCGCTGCTTTTAGAACTGAAAGCAGAGGCGGACACTACCGTCTAGATTATCCTCAAACCGACCCAGATTGGCAAGTTCACACAATTATCCAATATGATCACTGGCGTAAATCGATCAGAACTTCCACCGGCTGATTGACTAACTTAGCTGGTGGAAGTTTTTTGTTTCCTATATAAAATTTCCGGCGTTGCATAATTGCGGAATGATTTGAGAATCTGCATCAATATATAATCACCGCGTCTGGAGTGTCCCCGCGTCAGCCTCAATCATCCCCTTATTCAGCAACGCCAGATTTCCCTGCTACTTTACCTAAAAAATTTGAAATCTTGAGAACCTGTATAACCAGTAATCTTCGCTAGTTCTGACAAGTTCTGTACGCCGCTGTAGGTTTTACCATTGATAATCCAAGTGGGGAAGCTTTCAATTTTAGCGGCTTGACACAATTCTGGTTTAGCTTGAGGACTGTCATTAGCGCACTCAACCTTAACGTTGTTATCGCTAATGATTTTGTAAGCTTCTTTACCAAAGATGAGCTTCTGTTCATGACAGTGAGGACACCAATAAGCAACATATTCCTTGGCTCCCACTTTGACAAGATGCTCTGCTAAAGCTATTTCTGCTGCACCCGATGTGGTGGTAATTTCCCAGCCAAATTTTGGGTTAGGCTCTACTTTGGGAATAAAGCTAATTTGCTCAGGTTTTCCCGGAGTTCCACCTATGGTACTACCCGAAGAATTGACCCCAGCATAAATCCCTAAAGTGCCAATCAGCGTTACCATTGCCACAATCAAGGCAGTAAAGAATATTTGTCCGATATCTTGCCAGTCACGACCGATAATTGTCAGTACTAACATACTCAGGGAAAACAAAGCCGAGCCAATGCAGTAAGGACAAAAGGCTTTGATTTGGGTTGCCAAGATGTACATTAAGTAACCACTGAACACCGACATAGCGATCGCTCCCACCAACAGCAACCACCAAGTCAAATTTTCCAGTTGTTTGCTGTTTTTGTGACTTTCCTCTGAGTTTAATGCCAAAGGAGCTAGAGCAAATATCAGCATACTGATGTATGCCAACAACCCAAACAAAGCTAATGGCTGACCAAAAACCGTTGCCCAAGGGCTAGAAAGAACATCATTACAGCCCTTAACACCAGCTTCTGCCACACAAGCGGTACTGCCGCCTGTTAGTTTTTCAAAGGTGAGATAGCCTGTGATTAAGGAACCACATCCCGCGATCGCTGCGATTAATATCCGCGACTTTTTATGAATCCAAGGAGTAGAACGACGGCGAATCATTATTGGTGATTGGTGATGGGTGATTGGTAATTGGGGAAAACTATTTCCCATTACCTATTTTGAATGTAATTTAACTGAAGAACTTGGCTTACTTTCACCTTTAGAGTTCCAACTCCTATGGGCTGATTCTACAAACTGGCTGACGCGAATCGGGTCAATGGGTTGCTCAATTCTCCCGTGACGTTTGAGAGAACTGGAAACAATTACACCATTTGCTGCCTGCATTAGAGTATCAATATTTTCCCAATTAGCTCCGCTGCCAATAAATACTGGTGTACCAGCAGCAGCCTCACAAGCCAATTCTAAATCTTCTAAATCAGGAGGACTACCAGTTGCCCAACCAGATAAAATTACGGCATCGGCCAATCCTCTTTCAATTGTGTCTTTCACCGCCACCGTCAGATTAGGTGAACTTAAAGGACGGGCGTGTTTGACTAAAACATCAGCAAAGATTTTCACATCCGATCCTAGCTCTCGCCGATAGCGGAGTAATTGATAGGCTTCTCCCTCAATTAATCCTTGGTCAGTCGCCATCACACCCGTGAGAACGTTGACGCGGATAAATTGGGCTTTGACACAACTAGCGATCGCCATGGCACTTTTGCCATCATTCCGTAAAACATTTAGACCTATAGGCAAAGTCACTAAATTCTGTATTCGTTGTACCACTACAGTCATGGCACTCACAACTGCTGGATCAACTTGGTTTTTGGTAAACGGTGCGTCGAAAAAATTTTCTACAATGATGCCGTCTACCCCTCCACTGGCCAGGGCTGTTGCTTCTTGTTCTGCACGGTCAATCACCGCTTTCAGGCTACCTCCCCAACGAGGTGAGGTAGGCAGGGGTAGCAAGTGAACTACGCCAATGATTGGGGTTTGAGTTTTGAATAACTGATATAATTCCACGTCTTTAATTTGCTAAGGCATTGTCCAGAGTTGAGAATTTTTTGACTAAAGACAAGAATAATTGGGTACATAGCATTAGTTTACGGATAATATTTTTTCTTCAAAAATATTACGTATAATAATACGTTCTGACGCATCTTCTCCTTTTCCAGACTTCTACAAGAAGTCCATTAAATTTTAACCCCTTGTCATTGGGATGCTTGCAGCTTGCATATTTTATAACTTTAGGCTTCACTTAAGTAATCTGGCGTAAATATTTGTCGTTGGGATCAAGCAGGGGGCTGCGCTTGCTGGGGGCAGAGGGAAAGAGGGTTTTAGCCTAGTTCATATTTCTTTACTTAGTTTGGTTTTTTTGCGCCAATCTACTTAACTCTTTACTTTTCATTTAAAATCATTTAAAAGCTCCTATCATCAACTTTTTGAATTTTGGAGGCGCAAACCTTTCCGTGAGGCTAGTTTGAATTTTTAATTCTATTGCCTCCTTCTGAAGGTGGAAATTGTCGTTCAACCTCCCATAAGATATGTTAAGATAGAACCTGGCTACAAGAGGAGTTTGCCACTCACAAAACGCAAGGCAGCTTTCCATGGTTTAGGCATATTGTCCGCGTATCGTCGTAGACCAAGCCTAAAATTTAGGTTAGCATTACTGCTTGATAGGCGTAGTCGCAATTGCGATTTCCCTGAGGGTAGCGACTTCTCACAAACAGCCCTTTGGGCGGCTTCCCGATGGGTAAATTAACAACGCACACGCTTCGGTAGTTTAAAATACCATTAGGCGAATCGTTAAACAATATCACGAGTGTCATAAGTAAATAAAGACACTTTAATTTATCCTGGGAAACAGATTAATAAAAATATCATAGCATGACCTCTATATTCATAATTGATTAGGGTCATACGCCCACAGACAGCCAATAGCAGTGGAAATCTGTCACTGTTGTGAATTAATCACGGTGCGGGAAAAAGCGCCTAAATATTGTTTGAATGAATTGATTTGAATGTTTAAGCGATGAGAAAAAAAACAGAGATTTTTTCAAAATATGGGTGATAAGCCAACAATTGCCATTTCTCACCTGGGCTGCGAGAAAAATCGAATTGATACAGAACATATGTTAGGACTGCTTGTAGAAGCAGGCTACGGTGTAGATACAAATGAAGAATTAGCTGATTATGTAATCGTCAATACCTGTAGTTTTATTGAAGCCGCCAGAGAAGAATCGGTCAGAACTTTAGTAGAACTGGCAGAAGCGAATAAAAAAGTCGTGATTACTGGTTGCATGGCGCAACACTTTCAAGAACAATTATTGGAAGAGTTGCCAGAAGCAGTAGCCGTAGTTGGCACAGGCGATTATCACAAAATTGTCAATGTCATAGAGCGGGTAGAACAAGGGGAACGAGTTAAACAAATTAGCGCCGAACCAACCTACATAGCCGATGAAACCACACCACGCTACCGGACAACAACAGAAGGAGTAGCTTACCTGCGAGTTGCTGAAGGATGCGATTATCGTTGTGCATTTTGTATTATTCCCTATTTAAGAGGGAACCAGCGATCGCGTACTATTGAATCTATAGTCGCTGAAGCCAAGCAATTGGCTAATCAAGGGGTAAAAGAAATTATTCTGATTTCCCAAATCACTACAAATTATGGTTTGGATATTTACGGAAAGCCAAAGTTAGCGGAACTGCTCCGCGCTTTAGGGAAAGTAGATGTACCGTGGATCAGAATGCACTATGCCTATCCCACCGGACTCACCCCAGACGTAATAGCGGCGATTCAAGAAACACCCAATGTTCTGCCTTACTTAGATTTGCCCTTGCAACATTCTCATCCAGAGATTCTTCGTGCCATGAACCGTCCCTGGCAAGGACGGGTAAATGATGGAATTATTGATCGCATCAAAACAGCGTTACCATCGTCAGTGCTGCGAACAACCTTTATCGTTGGCTTTCCTGGAGAAACTCAAGAGCATTTTGAGCATTTGCTAGAGTTCACAGAACGACACGAATTTGATCATGTGGGTGTCTTCACCTTTTCGCCAGAAGAGGAAACCCCAGCCTACAGTTTACCCAATCAAGTTCCTTCAGAAGTGATGGAAGAGCGCCGTGACAGAATCATGGAACTCCAGCAACCAATTTCTCTCAAGAAAAATCAGCAGGAAGTAGGCAAAACCGTCGATGTCCTGATTGAGCAAGAAAACCCCGAAAGTGGAGAATTAATCGGCCGTTCCGGTAGATTTTCCCCAGAAGTCGATGGTCAAGTCTATATTAAAGGCGAGTCTAGGCTAGGAACCATCGTGCCAGTACAAATCCAAAGTGCCGATGCCTACGACCTCTATGGTCAAATCGTCAGTTCAGGGAATAGGTGAACCAGCGCGATCTTGGGGGTTTCCACGCCACTTGCTTTAAGCCGGGGAACCCGTCCAACGCAGTGGCTCCCCATGAGCGACTGGTGAACCCGAAGGGGAATAGGGAACAGTCAACAGGGAATAGGGAATAATTTATTACCAATTACCAATTACCCATGACCAATTACCAATTACCCAAAACCTAATTTACAAATAAGTATCGGTTTACAAGTCCAAAACTCACAATAAAATTTAGGAGAATTAATGAATCTTTCCTTTCAAGAACTAGGCATTTCCCAAGAACGTGTTGACAAAATAGAAAAAATTGGTTTTACCGAACCTACTAATATTCAAGCTCAAGCAATTCCCCAACTGTTAGCAGGTCGTGATGTGGTCGGTCAATCCCAAACAGGGACTGGTAAAACCGCAGCCTTTTCGCTACCAATCTTAGAAAAGCTAGATGTCAGTAAAAGAGCCGTACAAGCCTTGGTGTTAACTCCTACTCGTGAATTAGCAATGCAAGTTCACGATGCCATTTCCCAATTTATGGGTGATGATGGGCTGCGGGTGTTGGCAATTTACGGTGGTCAATCAATTGACCGCCAAATGATGCAACTCAAACGTGGAGTTCACATGGTTGTCGGTACTCCTGGACGGGTAATCGACTTGTTAGACAGAGGCTGTTTAAAGCTTGACCAAGTGAAATGGTTTGTCTTAGATGAAGCCGATGAAATGTTAAGCATGGGCTTTATTGATGATGTCATCAAAATCCTTTCCCAAGCTCCCAAAGAACGGCAAACAGCTTTATTTTCGGCGACTATGCCGCCATCGATTCGTCAATTGGTCAACAAGTTTTTGAACTCTCCGGTAACAGTTACCGTTGAGCAGCCAAAAGCAGCACCTAATAAAATCAATCAAGTAGCTTACTTGATCCCCCGTCACTGGACAAAAGCCAAAGCTTTACAGCCAATTCTGGAAATGGAAGATCCGGAAACAGCGTTAATCTTTGTTCGCACCAGACGCACAGCCGCTGAATTAACCAATCAATTACAAGCTGCTGGTCACAGTGTAGATGAATATCATGGTGACTTGTCCCAACAAGCCCGGGAAAGATTGTTGATCCGCTTCCGCAATCGTCAAGTCCGCTGGGTGGTAGCTACTGACATCGCTGCACGGGGATTAGATGTTGATTTGCTTTCTCACGTAATTAACTTTGATTTACCTGATAGCGTCGAAACCTACGTTCACCGGATTGGTCGAACTGGTCGTGCAGGTAAAGAAGGAACAGCAATCTCCTTAGTACAAAGCTTTGAACGGCGTAAGCAACAAGCATTTGAACGTCATAACCGCCAACAGTGGCAGGTGCTGACGATTCCGACAAGAGCGCAAATTGAAGCCAGACACATCAAGAAATTGCAAGAACAGGTAGCAGACGCTTTAACAGGTGAACGCCTAGCTTCATTTTTACCAATTATCAGCGAATTGATTGAAAAATATGATGCTCAAGCGATCGCTGCTGCTGCTTTACAAATTGCTTACGATCAAACCCGTCCTGCTTGGTTGCAAACAGAAGTGGATCTCCCCGTAGAGGAAGGCCCAGCCCCCAAACCCAAGCTCAACAAGCGTCGTGATGGTGATTCCTCAGAGCGCAATTCTGGAGGCAATCGCAACCGTTCATCTTGGTCTAAATCAGACAACAACGGTGATGAAGATAGACGTGGTAGTGTTAAGCCCAAGTTACGAGGCCGTCGTGAATCCTCACCTACCCCTAACAATCAGAAGCTAGGTTCACCAACAGGTAGAGAATAGACCGATTAGTTCAATTTTGGATTTTGGATTTTAGATTTTGGATTAAAAATCTAGGGATTAATGATTTTTCCTCATCTAAAATCGCCAATCTAAAATCTAAAATTGTCTCAAGGGTGGATAATTTTTTGTAGCTCGCCAAATTCATCATCAGTCAATTTCCGGCGTTGGTGAATAAAATTATATATGTGAATAAAATTATATATTTTGATCACGCAGAGTCTCAAAGAGTAAAAATTTGGGAAATGGAATTGTTGACTTTTATCCCTTAATTCAGCAACGCCCAATTTTCCATGATTCAATTTTAGATTCTATATTTTAGATTAAAAATAGAGAAAGTGGTAATTTTCCTATACCTAACCTACCTCGCTTCACTTCAACTGCGAGAGATAAAGGTTGTGATTCTCATGGCCACTATACCTTAAGATTTTGATTAGAAGCGATAATATCAATATCTTGTCAACAATACAAAAAGTAGCTATGGCAATTGGTGATACTTTTGATACCCCAAATCAACCCCTAGCTCTACCAAAGGTCAACATTTTGACCATGTTCCGGCTAGGATTATTTCAAATGGGGTTGAGTATGATGGCTATCTTGACTCTGGGGGTACTCAACCGAGTCATGATTCAGGAAATCGCAATTCCGGCCACATTGGTGGCTTTGGTGTTAGCATTACCTTCATTTGTCGCACCAACGCGGATTTTGTTTGGTCAAATGTCCGATTCTAAACCGTTGTTAGGTTATCATCGCACGGCTTATGTATGGGTAGGAGCAGGAATATTTGCGATCGCAGCTTTTTTAGCGGTACAAGTAATGTGGCAGTTAAATGCCGCTAATATTGGTGATAAGTGGGTATGGACTACCCAAACAATCGGTTGGACAGCGGTTCTAGGTTTAGTTTTCGCAGTTTATGGACTGGCCATTTGCGCTAGTGGTACAGCTTTTGCAGCTTTATTAGTTGATATTTCCGAAGAAGACAACCGTTCCCAAGTTGTCGGTATTGTTTGGTCAATGTTGATGGTAGGGATTATAGTTGGGGCAATTATTAGTTCTAGCTTATTGCAGCAATTAACCACAGACGCACCCATAGAAACTTTACAAGCGGCAATAAATAGATTATTTCAGATTGTTCCGGGAATAGTTTTTTGTTTAGCAATTGTCGCAACTGTAGGTGTAGAAAAAAAATATTCTCGTTTTTTCAACCGTTCCACTCCAGGAAACCGGGAAGATAGTATTACTTTAAGTGGTGCGTGGAAAATCTTAACAGCTAGTCCGCAAACAGGTTTATTTTTCACCTTTTTATTAGTGATGACTATTAGCTTGTTTATGCAAGATCCCATTTTAGAACCTTATGCGGGACAAGTCTTTAAAATGCCCTTAGCGGAAAGTACCAAACTCAATGTTTTTTATGGAACAGGTATTCTAATTTCCTATGGGATTACAGGTTTTTTTATTGTCCCCCGTTTGGGTAAAAGGAGAACAATAAAATTAGGTTGTATTTTAGTAGCATTTGCCGCTTTATTACTAGGTTTTTCAGGATTTTCGGCGAATCCATCTGTGCTGAAATCAACTTTAGTTTTATTTGGTTTAGCTACTGGTTTTGTCACCACCGCAGCAGTGAGTTTAATGCTAGATTTAACAATTGCCGAAGCCGCAGGTACATTTATTGGCGCTTGGGGACTGGCTCAGTCTATATCTAGAGGAATCGCAACTGTAATTGGTGGTACTGTTTTAGATGTGGGGCGCAGATTGTTACCAGATAACTTAGTATTAGCTTATGGGTTGGTATTTGCGTTAGAAGCTGCGGGAATGTTGGTATCAATTTGGTTTTTGAATCGTGTTAATGTGACAGAGTTTCAAACCAACACCAAACAAGCTTTAGCTTCTGTTTTAGAAAGTGATTTAGATTAATCGATGATTGGTGATTGGTGATTGGTGATTGGTAATTGGTGATTGGTGATTTTTCCTGTTCCCTATTCCCTGTTCCCTGTTCCCTGTTCCCTATTCCCTATTCCCTATTCCCTAACTAATAAAAATGAACGATTTTTGGGATACAATTTTAGACTTTGCAGAAACCACTACGACTAGAGTGGGAAAGCAATTAATGCAGGAATTTGGGAAAGTTCAAGCTTCTCAAAAAGCTGATGGTAGTTTAGTAACAAAATCAGATAAATGGGCAGATCAAGAAATTCGAGATGCCATTGTTTCTACTTTCTCAGGTTATGGCATTTTGAGCGAAGAAAGTGATCTAACTTTTCCTGATAAAGAATGGTGTTGGGTAATTGATCCTTTGGATGGTACAACCAATTTTACTAGAGGAATTCCGATTTGGTCGATTTCTCTGGGTCTGCTTTATCGAGGAACGCCCATTTTTGGCTATGTTTACGCGCCACCATTAAATCAAGCCTTTCACGGATTTTGGGCGGGTTCATCAGGCTTAACAACGCCAACGGGAGCATTTTTAAATAATCATCCCATTCATACAAGTAATGATGCTCCGAGCAAAAACCACTTCTTTAACCTTTGTTCTCGCAGTACCGCCATTATTCAACCCGGCTTTCCCTGTAAACTGCGGATGTTAGGGGTTGCTAGTTATAACTTTCTCACAGTCGCTACTGGTGCGGTTTTGGGAGGAGTTGAAGCTACACCAAAGGTATGGGATATTGCAGGTGCTTGGGTAATTGTGCAAGCTGCTGGAGGTACGTGGGTATCTCTGAATTCTGAGCCTTTTCCATTATCGCCCGGAATGGATTATAGCGATCGCTCTTTTCCGACCATGGTTGTCAGTAATTCAGATGTAATTCCAATATTTACACCATTTTTAGAAGGTGTGAAATTTTAACAACTGACTACTGACAAAATTATGAAAGGACTTTGGCTAGAAAATAATCAATTACAATTACGCACCGATATTCCCATTCCCAAACCACCACCGGGAGAGGCTTTAGTGCGGGTTTTGCGGGCGGGGATTTGTAATACTGACTTAGAATTAATTAAAGGTTATTATCCCTATACTGGCATTATCGGCCATGAATTTGTTGGTGTTGTGGAAAAAGGTGCAGATAATTTAATTAATCAAAGAGTCGTAGGT
The DNA here is from genome assembly GCF_000332135.1 of Anabaena sp. PCC 7108. NCBI lineage: Bacteria > Bacillati > Cyanobacteriota > Cyanophyceae > Nostocales > Nostocaceae > Anabaena > Anabaena sp. PCC 7108. The sequence goes on along the minus strand of NZ_KB235896.1, from coordinate 5,070,291 downwards.
GAAATTAACGCTGCTTGTGGTTATTGTCGATTTTGTCGTCGGGGACAATCAACTCATTGCGAAAATCGCACAGTTTTAGGTATTGTTAATCGTCATGGTGCTTTTGCAGAATATTTATCTTTACCTATTAAAAATTTGCATCTTGTCCCGGAAAATGTTTCCACAGAAGCTGCAACTTTTACCGAACCTATAGCCGCAGCTTTGGAAATTCAACAACAAGTGCAAATATGTAAAGATGACCGAGTTTTAGTAGTAGGAGATGGTAAATTAGGACAATTAATAGCTCAAACTTTAGCTTTAACAGGTTGTGAGTTATTAGTAGTAGGAAGACATAAAGATAAATTAGTAAATTTAGCAGCGAGAGGAATTAAAACCGGTTTAGCTGATGCTGTAACCGATAAATATTTTGATATCTCCGTTGATTGTACAGGAAATCCCGAAGGTTTTACTACTGCTCGTCGGGCTTTACGTCCTCGTGGGACATTAATCTTAAAAAGTACATATTCGGGAAATCTCAGTTTAGATGCTTCTGCTTTGGTGGTAGATGAAATTACTCTAATTGGTTCTCGTTGCGGTCCCTTTATTCCAGCGTTGGAATTGTTAGCGACAGGAAAGGTAGATATTCAATCTTTAATTCATGCCCATTATCCCCTTTCTCAAGGTTTAGAGGCTTTTGAAAAAGCCAAAACCAAAGGGGTTTTAAAAGTGTTGTTAGAAATGAATTCGTAATTATTGTCAGAATCAGGATTCACAGATGTATATGATTATTTTAAATCTCCCATGCTCCTTTGCGTGAGAAAACTATCACTGATTTAATTACGAATTACGTTAGCGTAGCTCTCCCGAAGGGAGCATTACGAATTATCCTGCATCTCCTCATAAGCAGCATAAACACCCTTCACATTATACCAATTCAAGAAAATCCGCGCAATTTCCAAAGCCAACTGTGGCTTACCAATATTAATCAACCATTGCAAAAACGGAGCCATAGTTCTTTCATTTAAAAACCCATTTACAGAAAGAATTCCCCATAGTAACCGATGAAACCAAGTCATTTGAATCATCATCTTTACTTCCCATGTGGGATGCTTTTGATAAAACAAAACGCCCATCCTTCCTCTTTGAATTTCCTGATCAATTAATTTAGGAATTTGCTGTAAACTAAAAGGTGGATGCCAATGATAACCAACGGCTTCAGGACATTTAATTAATTGCAAACCTAATTTTTTTAACCTTACGCCTAATTCTAAATCTTCCCAACCATAAAGTTGAAAACTATTATCAAATAAACCCGCTGCTTCTAACCAATGTTTGGGAATAGCCACATTACCCGTAGCAAAAAAAGCAGCAGAAAAATCTGTGATTTTATAAGGTTCAGCAGTAGGATTTTCAAAATTACAAGTATTAATTACAGCACCGTAAGTAAAAAAACTGTCGTTTCCTAATTTCTCCCTTCCCTGTACTAAAGCATTTGTATGAGCTTGTAAAAACTTAGGCAAAACCACTAAATCACTATCAATAAAAATAATTGTGTCACCTTCTGCTTTTTCAACCCCCAAATTTCGCGCAGCAGCAGCCCCAGCATGATCTTGTTCAAAACAGCGCACATGAGGAAACTCATCTTTGTGTACTGCTAACCACTCCAAAGTACCATCAGTAGAACCATCATCTACCAACACAACCTCATAACCTTGGATATGATTTTCGTTGCTTAACTTCTGCATTTCCAAAGCACGGAGACACTTTTGCAAAATTGGCAAGCGATTATAAGTTGGAATTACAATACTAAAAAACACAGTTTTGCCCAAAACACTATTGCCCATATTTAGAATAAGACAAATATAACAAAGTCACGGTTTCTGAAAAAAACACCTGTTTAAGTGACCTGATCTGAATTGTAAGATACCATATTTGTACGGATAATCTATTCTTTAAATCAATAAACAGCTTATGGGGTCAGGATTTTTAATTTTTAATTTTTAATTTTTAATTAGATTACCGTTGCATAAGAAAATATACGCTAGGCAAGTCAGATATAATAATGACTCATTCTTTGTTTTCCTAAGTGGAGAAACTAATGGGTCGCGCCAAAAAGGTTGTTCTGGCATATTCTGGTGGAGTAGATACTTCAGTTTGCATTCCCTACTTAAAGCAAGAGTGGGGAGTAGAAGAGGTAATTACCCTAGCAGCAGATTTAGGCCAGGGAGATGAATTAGAACCAGTTCGAGAAAAAGCCCTGAAATCGGGTGCAAGTGAATCGCTGGTAGCAGATGTTAAAGATATCTTCATTAAAGATTACGCATTTCCCGCGATTCAAGCCAACGCCCTCTATGAAAATCGTTATCCTTTAGGAACAGCACTAGCTCGGCCGTTGATTGCTAAAATCTTAGTAGAAGCGGCAGCAAAATATGGTGCGGATGCGATCGCTCACGGTTGTACTGGCAAAGGTAATGACCAAGTACGCTTTGATGTTTCCTGTACAGCCCTAAATCCCAATCTAAAGATACTAGCACCAGCTAGAGAATGGGGAATGAGTCGGGAAGAAACCATCGCCTATGGTGAGCAATTTGGAATTCCTACACCAGTCAAAAAATCTTCCCCCTACAGTATAGATAAAAACTTGCTTGGTCGTAGTATTGAGGCTGGTACGTTGGAAGATCCAGCCAACGAACCACCAGAAGAAATCTATGAAATGACCAAAGCTATAGCTGATACTCCTAACGAGCCGGAATATCTAGAAATTGGCTTCCAAAAAGGGCTTCCTACTACAATCAATGGTACATCCAAAAACCCAGTTGAGTTAATTGAACAACTCAATAAAATCGTTGGTAATCATGGGATTGGGCGGATTGACATGATTGAAAACCGCTTAGTAGGCATCAAATCCCGGGAAATTTACGAATCACCCGCAATGGTAGTTCTTATTAACGCCCACCGTGACTTAGAAAGTCTCACTTTAACTGCCGATGTCAGTCAATACAAGCGGGGTATTGAAGATACCTACACCAAATTGGTATACAACGGACTTTGGTACAGCCCACTTAAAGCCGCATTAGATGCCTTTATTCAACAAACACAAGAACGAGTTTCTGGTGTGGTGCGGTTAAAACTTTTCAAAGGTAACGCCACCATAGTTGGCCGTTGGAGTGATAATTCCCTCTACACACCAGACTTAGCCACCTACGGCGCTGAAGACCAATTTGATCACAAAGCCGCAGAAGGCTTTATTTACGTCTGGGGACTCCCAACTCGCATTTGGGCGCAGCACACCAGGAATCAGTAAACTCACAATTAACCAGTGCAGGGTGCAGGGTGCAGGGTGCAGGGTGCAGGGTGCAGGGTGCAGGGTGCAGGGTGCAGGGTGCAGGGTGCAGGGTGCAGGGTGCAGGGGAGAGAATTATTTATAACCTCTTCCCAATCCCCAATCCCCAATCCCCAATCCCCAATCCCCAATCCCCAATCCCCAATTACCCATTACCAATTACCTATCACCAATTACCTATTCCCCAGTTTCCTGTTTGATTTGGCGAGATTCCCACCAAATAGGCACAACAATCACAACAACTAAGATTAATAGCGCCAAAATTGCAAATTTGCTGACCCAAGTCACTAATTGTTCTAAGGAAATAATTTTGCCTGCAAAGAAAGCTAAAGTCACCATCACACTAGCCCAGGCAGATGCCCCGGCCAAGTTGTATACCAAGAACTTCCCAAAGGACATTTCGGCAATACCAGCAAGTGGTGCAGCAAAAATTCTTAGCAATGCAAAAAATCGCCCAAAAAATACAGCTTTAGCAGCGTTTTCACTAAATTGTTCTTTAATACTCAGTAGTCGTGCTTCAGATATGCGGAATATTTTTCCTACTTGTAGCAAGAAAGGCCAACCACCAACTCTACCAATCCAATAGCCGCAGTTACCGCCAATGACAGCACCTGCAACAGCGTCACCGAGAACCAGCCAGTAATTTAGTTCATCACTGCCAGCCAGAAAACCGCCTACTAAAGTCACGGTTTCACCAGGAAGAGGAATGCCCAAATTCTCTAGCAAAATTCCTAAAAAAATTGCCCAATAACCGTAATTACGGGCAATTTCTTGGATGTTTTCTAGTGAAATTAGCTCAAGAGACATCCAACACCGCCGACTTTACAAATTTTTACTTTTACTATATCTTTGCTTGTTTTTGGTTAGGGTGTCAATCAAAACGCTGCTTCAAAAATATTTTTTCCGTTAGGTTATCAAAAAATTATAACAATTCTTACTTTTTATAAAAATTTCGTAACAGATAAATTTGCTACCGAAATTACTAGGCTCTTATGCTTATATTGAGATAATCTATCACAAATTATACGACAAAAACACTGGATCAATTTAGATCAACTATAATTGCGGTAAGTCCCGAACCATCGGATCAAGTCAGTAAATATACTGTTGACTAAAAACAGTATTAATGAAAACTAATTTTTTCATAGCGTTTCAACTACACACTTAAATTCATGACTCTTACACAAGAACATCAAGTTATTTTGTTTAAACCCCAAGGAAGCATAGATTTAGACGGCGGTACGGCATTAAGCGAACAAATGGCTAGAATTAATCCCCAGCCTCAACAACTGTGGGTTATCGATCTATCAGCAGTTGATTTCATGGATAGTTCTGGGTTAGTCCCCCTGGTACAAGGACTGAAAGCAGTGCGTGAAAGTGGTTGTCGCTTAGTACTTTGCAACGTGCAAGCCCCTGTCAGATTGATTTTAGAACTCACGCACTTAGATTCAGTGTTTGAGATATTTAGCAGTTACGAAGATATATTCTCTAGCGTCAAGGTTTAAATCTGGTATTATCTAGCTCAATCTCAATTTTCTTCAGAAAAAAATAGTAAATTTTAACACTCTCCGGGCTAAAGCCACGGAGATTATTTTTCGTTGTTCATACCAATTTAATCTCAGGTTGCACAGAATCATGAAACCCATTAACTTATGTGTATTTGTCTGTGTGCATCTATGGTATTTGTCCTTAAAACTTTATTCAATGCAGCTTCAGATTAATTTGGTATGACTGCGATGGTGTTAAAGAGAATATATTAAGCATTTTGGGGAGCGGAGATATTACTTGGTTCAGATATAGTAGTAGAGAAATTTGGTAAATCAATACCACTGTGACTGGCGTGACGAGTTTTTAGTGCTAACCGATAACTCACACTTTGTAGTTCTGCCTGTAGTTGCCTATTTTCTCGTTGGAGAATTGCCACCTTATCTCTAACTGGAGTCATGCGTTCCTCAAATTTACGCCGATAAATTTGGGGCAGTTCTTGCACAACTTGCTCCAACATTCGACTACGATCAGTTAGTTCTTGGACTGACTGTCGCAATTGGTATATTTCGGCATCACGAGATGTAATTTCATCCTGGTAGAACGTCACTTGCTGTTCAACAGCTTGGAGTTGCTCCCGTAAGGCTTCTAATTGACTCAAATCGCACTCAGACTCAGACCGTTGAGGGATAAAATTGGTATTACCCTTTACTAGTCGGAATAGTTCTTGAGATAGCTGTTGCACTAACTGATCTCGAAGTTGCAACTCTTGACGCAACTGCGATACTTCAGTAGATAAAACTTGGTTGTTGGGTGTGTCAGATTGGCTCACAGTGGCTTACATCTCTTAGGTATAACTGCGATAATACTACTCTATAGTTTGTATCTATGGGAGAAACAGTTTCCGCATTAATTTACGAAAAACATATCGCACTTAAGAGAAATTGACAACTGTTAAAATACACAAATTTCCCTAAAAGTGAATTACGCGATAGGACAGGCAAAATACCTGTCCTACAAAGAATATTTATTCTTTAGCGTTTTGTGGGGAAAATCCTTAAAGACTCAATCCCCAGGCAGAAGTTTAAGCTGCTACCGCCTCTGTTTCAGGTTCCTCTTCCTTGACATCCTGCTTAATAGTTAGATAGCGAATAACTTCTTCACTCAATCGCATAGCGCGTTCCATAGGCGCGATCGCAGTTGCAGGGGCTGTGTAGTTAAATTGGATGTAGATACCATCACGATGCCTGTTGATTTCATAAGCAAGACGGCGCTTCCCACGGTTTTGAATTTCGATCTTCTCAGCACCTTGCTCAGTCAGCAAATTCTGGTATTTAGTAACTGCTTGATCTACCTGCTCATCTCCCAAATCAGGACGCAGGATGTACATTGTTTCGTAAACTGTGGTCATATATTTTTAGTCACCTTATGGACAAAAAGGCCGCTATGATATTTTTATACAAACATAATAAAATGCTACTGATAAAAATAAACATAAGCAACAAGGAACTATAATCTTACCAGTTTTCAATTTAAATCATTAGCCAAATCTGCCAACTTTTGGATCTTTAAGGATAATAATCAAGGTTATGGCGCAGCGCTATGTGCGAGTTAAAAGTCAAGAAGGACAAATTTATTATGGGTTGCTGCAATTGTCCTTCAATGTGGAAGTTCTAGACGCTCCACCTTGGTTGGATGGTCAACCCACGGATTTAATCTTGGAACCGGACAAATTCCAAATCCTGGCTCCCTGTGCGCCTTCAAAAATTGTGGCAGTAGGCAAAAATTATGCAGATCATGCAGCCGAAATGGGAACTCCCGTACCGGTTGAACCGCTGATTTTCCTCAAGCCGCCTACATCTATCATCGGTTCGGAAGTCGAAATTAAGTATCCTCATCAGTCACAACAGGTAGACTATGAAGGCGAATTGGCGTTAGTGATTGGCGATCGCATTTGTGACTGTACACCAGAACAAGCCCAAACTAAGATTTGGGGTTACACCATCGCCAATGATGTCACAGCTAGGGATTTACAAAAAAAAGATGCCCAATGGACAAGAGCCAAAGGTTTTGATACTTTTTGTCCTCTTGGTCCTTGGATTGTCCGCGAATTAAACCCCGGCGCTAAATTACAGACGTTTTTGAATGATAATCCTCATCCAGTCCAATCTGCCTGTATTGATCAGATGGTTTTTTCCCCAGATTTTTTAGTGTCTTATATCAGTCAAGTAATGACACTCTTACCTGGGGATGTTGTGCTAACAGGTACGCCTTTTGGGGTCGGCCCCTTAAAAATAGGCGATCGCATTCGTGTAGAAATAGAAGGTATTGGTCGCTTAGAAAATACAGTTGTAACCCGATAATTCCTAACGCACTTGCATATAAACAGCATCAGAAATAGCTGGAATTTCTGCATAACGGCCATTTAAAGACTGGAATACAGAATAAACAACAGATGCAACTATACCTAAAAAGATAGTGTTAGCTAATGTTTCTATAGCAAACCCAGTACCAGGAATCGGCTGAAGGATTTGGAATAGGATTGAACACAAAAATATCACAATATCCAAAAGTATTGCTTGCATTGTGTTGAAACGAATGAAGTGATTGATTTTTTCGTTTCTCACCACCAATATGAACAAAGCAAAAAAGACTATGATTTGACCTATTTGCCCTAAGCCGTTGTAAACTAACCTGATTGGTATAAGCGGTAATAATAGCACATTTAGGACTGGAAACTGTCTTAATAAAAAGCTGCCAAATATGAGACTTTCAATCAGAGGTAGTAAATAAGGTAAAGAAGCGAAAATTCGGTCGGGAACCGTTGTCGAACCGCGTAAAGACATATTCCGTTCTCCTGTGCTTAAATTTTCAGAGCTATTTGAGCCTAGGATAACGCAGTTGCTTGATCTTACTCGATAATTTAGATTATTTTATGTTGGCAATCCTAAAACCCATTACACACTCATACTGCTCTGGTTGCTGTTCAGTACATTGGCGAATCGCTTGACCACAACGCAGTTGACCCCCATACCATCGAGGTTGACCACTGCCATTAGCAAGCAAACAAGACTGGCAAATCTGCTCAGGGGCAAGTATTTGTTCATCCATTAAAATTACTAACATCTTATCACTCCTGTAAATCCTCATTGCTACCCACTTTTAACTTCGGGGAGGATAAACTTAGTAGACACATCCAACGATAATATGCAATGGACTAGCCAAGGTCTAAATATTTTGCACGCTCATGATTTTCTCTAGCAGAAAACCCTAAGAAAGACACCTAAATCGATCTTTTAGGCACAACATTGATATGGATAATAGCAAAAACTTGCTCACTGCACCCTACTTTATTGTATATTATCTATCCTAGAGATTTAGTTTTTTAGTGAAAAGTAATACACCAATTCTAATATCAACCTTGATTCATGCCAAATGATTTAGGATTGCTATATTCAGACTGTTACTTCAATGCTGCTATCAACCAAAACCTACAATTTCACACATCTGCACAAGGATATTTAACGTGAATAAGACCAACTCAGACTTGCTTAAACTCTCAGATTCGACAATTAGCGAATTAATTAATCAAGAACTCCAGCGTCAACGTGACCACTTAGAGTTAATAGCCAGTGAAAACTTTACCTCTGCGGCTGTATTAGCGGCTCAAGGTTCTGTATTGACAAATAAATATGCTGAAGGCTTGCCAGGTAAGCGTTATTATGGCGGTTGTGAGTTTGTTGACAAAATTGAACAAATAGCAATTGACCGTGCCAAACAGCTATTTGGTGCTGCTCATGCCAATGTACAACCCCATTCTGGCGCACAAGCCAATTTTGCAGTTTTCCTGACTCTACTAGAACCAGGAGACACAATCATGGGCATGGATTTATCTCACGGGGGACATCTCACCCACGGTTCACCAGTGAATGTGTCGGGTAAGTGGTTCCAAGTCCGTCACTATGGCGTGAGTCAACAAACAGAACAATTAGATTACGACCAAATCCGCGACTTGGCTTTGAAAGAACGTCCTAAACTGCTAATTTGTGGTTATTCTGCCTATCCCCGCGTGATTGATTTTGAGAAATTCCGCAGCATTGCTGATGAAGTTGGGGCTTACCTATTAGCAGATATTGCTCACATTGCTGGTTTAGTTGCCACTGGTCATCATCCTAATCCCTTACCTTATTGTGATGTAGTCACAACTACAACACACAAAACTTTGCGTGGTCCAAGAGGTGGTTTAATTTTAACCCGTGATGCAGAACTTGGTAAGAAACTCGATAAATCAGTTTTTCCAGGAACTCAAGGCGGACCATTAGAACACGTAATTGCTGGTAAAGCAGTAGCTTTTGGTGAAGCACTGAAGCCAGAGTTTACAACCTATTCTGGTCAAGTAATTGAAAATGCTAGTGCTTTGGCTAATCAATTACAAAAACGAGGATTTAAATTAGTATCTAATGGCACAGATAATCATTTAATGTTAGTAGATTTACAGTCTATCGGCATGACAGGTAAAAAAGCAGATCAACTAGTTAGCACCGTGAATATTACTGCTAACAAAAATACAGTTCCTTTTGATCCACAGTCACCTTTCGTTACCAGTGGTTTAAGATTAGGATCTCCGGCGATGACTACAAGGGGATTAGGTGTGGCAGAATTTACGGAAATTGGCAACATTATTAGCGATCGCTTATTGTCTCCAGATGCCGATACAGTGACTGTAGAATGTCGGCAACGGGTAGCAGCCTTGTGCGATCGCTTCCCATTGTATCCAAATCTAGAAATTCCCGTCCCAGTTCTAGCCTAAATGATTTTAAATTTTGGATTTTCATCTAAAAACGTAAGTTGTTAGGGCGTTGCATAATTGCGGGATGATTTGAGAATCTGCATCAATATATAATCACCGCGTCTCCTTCCGTGTCCCCGCGTCAGCCTCAATCATCCCCTTATTCAGCAACGCCGTTGTTAGTTAGGGAAAAGGTGAGTCAGCGCAGGGGGAGCCATTCCCTTGTGGTTTCCCCCATGTAGGCGCTTCTCCTTGCCGTCAGGGATGACTCTTGACAGGAAGACAACAGAGTTGAATTAGCAACTTTACCAATTATCTTTTTCCTACTTCAACTACATTATTAGCAACTTGGGTTAAAATCTAAAATCTAAAATCTAAAATTCCATGAGTGCAGAAATTATTTGTGTTGGTACTGAATTATTGCTAGGTGATATCCTCAACAGCAATGCTCAGTACCTAGCCCAGCAGTTAGCAAAATTAGGTATTCCCCATTATTATCAAACCGTAGTTGGGGATAATCCAGAAAGACTCAAGCAAGTGATAGAAATAGCATCATCACGGGTGCAAATTCTGATTTTCACCGGTGGACTTGGCCCCACACCTGATGACCTGACTTGTGAAACTATCGCTGATTTTTTTGGTGTTCCCTTAGTAGAAGATCCAAAAATTATTGAAGACATAACTGAGAAATTTGCCCAACGTGGCCGGGTGATGTCTCCAAGCAACCGCAAACAAGCTTTAATTCCCCAAGGTGCAAAAGTTTTACCCAATCCCACAGGTACAGCACCTGGTATTATTTGGCAACCCCGCCCAGGGTTAACTATTTTCACTTTTCCCGGTGTTCCTAGTGAACTTTACCCAATGTGGCAAGAAACTGCTGTACCTGTTCTCAAAAGTCAGGGTTGGGGTACAGAAGTTATTTACAGCCGCAGTTTAAGATTTTGGGGAATTGGAGAATCGACTTTAGCGGAAAAAGTCTCGGACTACCTAAATTTATTTAACCCGACAGTAGCAACCTATGCAGGTAAGGGAGAGGTAAGATTACGAGTTTCCGCAAAAGCCAGTTCAGAAGCTGCTGCTGAAGCTTTGATTGCACCAATTGAGCATCAACTGATAGAGATTGCTGGCTTAGATTATTATGGTGCTGATGATGATAACTTGGCTTCTGTGGTGGGTAAGTTATTGCGGGAGTCTGGGGAAACTCTCTCGGTAGCTGAATCTTGCACAGGTGGGGGATTAGGACAAATGTTGACCGATATTTCCGGTAGTTCTGATTACTTTTGGGGTGGGGTAATTTCTTATGATAATTCGGTTAAGGTTCGGCTTTTGGGGGTTAACTCCGCAGATTTAGATAAATTTGGGGCGGTGAGTGCAACTGTAGCAGAACAAATGGCGATTGGGGTAAAAAATCGCTTGGGTACTACTTGGGGTTTAAGTATTACCGGAATTGCCGGTCCAACTGGAGGAACTGATGATAAGCCTGTGGGTTTGGTGTATGTAGGTTTAGCCGGACCAGACTCCGAGGTGAAAAGTTTTGAGTATCGGTTGGGAACTATTCGTGGTCGGTCTTTAATTCGTCATGTAAGTGCAAATGCAGCGTTGGATAATTTACGACGCAAGTTGTTGACAAGGTAGGGGAATTTTTAGGGCTTTAAAGTGTGCGAATAAGTTCTAGTTCCATATTGGGTGAATCCTACAGATAATTTGTTTGAGGAGTTAGACGATGCACAAATAATACGCGGGAACTTTTATATAGATTTGAGTTCTTGTATATATAGAATCACGGATTTATGAAGATTAGATGAAGATTTTTTTCAGATCCGTTTATTTGTCCAGTATTTTTTTATCATTACCTCTTATGTATTTGACTGACCATACTATTGCAATACAGCAGCAAGCAGCCAAGATCAAAAAATTAATAAAGCTTACTGTATAAGCTTTTCAACTAGATAGTTATTTCCGCTATGTTGTAATAGTTTAAATCAATTACACCTGATTAAAAAGGAAACTTCCATGTAGTACAGTACTTAATTTTTTGCTGACGACTTTAAATACAAAAATAATTTCCATAAGAATATTTACCCTGTTGTCATTTATAATGTAAGCGTTTGATAACAGACAATAAAGATTCAATAAACAATCACTCAGGATTTCAAAATTTTTTTTCTGAATCATCACTCTCAATCTTCAGGAGGTAGGCGGCATCCATCTATGTTTAGTGATTTGCATAAACTTGCTTAGGCTTGTACATGATAAAGGCTGAAATCTAGTTTACATACCTTTACATAGTTTGGTTTTTTAAAGCCTACTTATCTGTGAGCATAAAAATTTTCTACGGGAAACTACACTCATGGCATTCTGGCCGAAAAAGTCAACCACCTCTGATCACAAAACATCCCACAATCAAAATTTTAAAAATAATGGAGATATACTAACCAAAAAGAAAGCATATATTGACATCAAGCAACTTTACAAAGACAAAATTGTGACGACATCAGCATTATCTTCAGCAGAATTATCTGAGCCTACGGAAATCAGGGAAAACTTGTATGATAAATTACTTAAAATATCTGTAACTTCTGAGTTTTTTCCACCTGACTATGCTGCTACCGGACAGCTGATTGAAGAACTGGTAAAACAATTAGAACAGCAGGGTGCAGATATTGAAGTATTTACAGGACAGCCAGGATATGCATTTTCAACTGATAAAGCTCCCGCAGTTGAACAATTAGGTGGTATCCGTATTCAAAGATCACGCTCTACCCAAGTCTGGTCTGGAAGAATTCGTGGTAAAGCAGTTAATGGTATTCTCTTCACCTTACGTGCTTTTCTGCATTTGGTCAAAAATTTCCGCAGACACAATGTATTTCTACTGACTTCAGCACCTCCTTTTTTACCTATTGCTGGATATCTAGCTCACCTGTGTTTTAGAGTGTCTTACGTTTGCTTACTCTATGATCTTTATCCAGATATTGCGATCGCACTAGGAGTAGTATCTAAAAATCACCCTCTCACAGGATTTTGGCGAGAACTGAACCGCAAAATTTGGCGACAATCGAAAGGGATTGTGGTTCTCAGTCCTGATATGAAAGAGAGAGTCATAGCAATCTGTCCAGAGGTAGCAGATAAAGTATCAGTGATTCATAGTTGGGGAGATCCTGACTTGATTGTGCCAATAGAAAAAGAAAATAATTGGTTTGCCAAAAAACATAATTTAGTCAATAAATTCACCGTCCTCTATTCTGGTAACATGGGCAGGTGTCACGACATAGACACTATTTTAGAAACAGCCAGACAATTACAAGATGAACCAATTCAATTTGTTTGTATTGGCAGCGGAGCAAAACGAGAACGTTTTATCCAAGAAGTCAATCAATTAGGACTAACCAATTTCCTATTTTTACCCTATCAGGATAAGCAAGTACTACCTTATTCGCTGACAGCTTGCGATTTATCTCTAGTAAGTGTTGAAGCCGGGATGGAAAGCCTGGTTGCCCCTAGCAAGCTTTACCCAGCCTTAGCCGCTGGAAGACCAGTAGCCGTGATTTGTTCAAAGTATTCTTATTTGCGGCAACTAATTGCTGATGGAAAATGTGGTACAGCTGTTGAGAATGGAGATAGTTTGGCTTTAGCAAACTTTATTCGTCGGCTGAATAGCGATCGCAAACTAGCAGAACGCATGGGAAAAGCATCTCGGCAGTACTTGCAGTCAAACTTTACGCCGCAAATCATTGCTCAACAATATCTCAGCGTCCTTCAACAGTCTAATTTATAGTTTGTTGGCCACACTTACGTAATCATCGTCAATGTGCTAATATGTCGCACTAACAAACCGTAGCTTTTCAAATTACATAACTCAACTTTTAAATTAGGAATGGGGCTTTGATGGTCTTTTTGATCTCAGTCCCTCTAATGCAACCTTCTTGTGATATTTTTGTATCAAACTGATGCGGGAGGCCAAAGTGCAGAAAAGGTGTGACCGAAATCGGAATCGTTCTAAGCGGAGAGCTATCTACTGTCCAGTACATAGTTGCTATATGAATAGCATGAGTCAAAAATATGGGTTGTTTGCTGAACGAGCCGGACAACTACAGCAAAGAGGGATGAGACGAAGAGAAGCGCTGATGTTAGTAGCAGCAAAAACCACAGTGGCCATACAAGGAGAGTGGTTAGAAGCTTTTTGGTGTGATCATTGCCAAGAAACGAATTGGTATCATGTCCGTAAACTTGAATCAGTATATGAATTGTCCTTAGCACCAGCAGAACTTTGGCAGCAAGCAACAGGAGTAATTAATCCGCATAGAAATCCTTCAGTAGGAGAGTTCACCTTTAGGCAGTCCCATGTCATTGGTGGTAACAGTATCAAGGACTTTTGGGTAATCACCTGAGGTCATTTTCAGGAGCATTTGTATCTGTGTATTTAGATGAGCCTAAATTTTCAACATGAAAGACATCATTTCCCAGCCAGAATTGCTTATTGAAGCCGGACGTGCAGAACAACAATATTGGAAAGATATCTGGCGCTATCGGGAACTGTTTTATTTCCTAGCATGGCGAGATATTTTAGTAAGGTACAAGCAAACCGCAATCGGCATAGCTTGGGCTTTAATTCGTCCGTTTCTGACAATGGTGGTGTTTACAGTCGTGTTTGGACAGTTAGCAAAATTGCCATCACAGGGTGTACCTTATCCTATCCTGGTCTTTTCAGCCATGTTACCCTGGCAGTTTTTCGGTAATTCCCTCTCAGAGTGCAGTAATAGTTTAATTAGCAATTCCAATCTCATCTCTAAAGTCTATTTTCCTCGCTTGATAGTGCCGACAAGTGCAGTAGTAGTCAGCTTTGTAGATTTTTTAATATCAGGAATGATCTTATTAGCGCTAATGGCATGGTACAACTTCGTCCCTAGTTGGCGTATTTTGACCCTACCCTTGTTTATTAGTATTGCTTTTGCCGCTTCCATGGGAGCAGGCTTATGGTTGGCTTCTTTGAATGTTCAATATCGAGATTTTCGTTATATAGTGCCGTTTATTGTGCAGTTTGGTCTATATATATCACCGGTTGGTTTTAGTAGCAGTCTTGTTCCCGAACAATGGCGATTTATCTACTCATTAAACCCAATGGTGGGGGTAATTGATGGTTTCCGCTGGGCAATTTTAGGCGGTGAGTCACATTTATATTTACCAGGATTTTTTCTATCCTTTGCACTAGTAATAGTACTATTATTTACTGGTATTTGGTATTTCCGCAAGATGGAAAGAAAGTTCGCTGATGTAATTTAGATTAAATGAAAAATCCTGAATAATTACTCCCATAAAATTTTAGTTTTTCAACTAGACCTGTTATAGTGTTAAAACTTTTAAAATATTAAAAACTAGATTACAACTACATTAAAAATGTCTGATACCGTTATTCGCATTGAAAACCTCAGTAAAAAATATATTATTGGACACCAGAAGCAAGAGCGCCATACCGCCTTGCGGGATGTAATCGCTAATCAGGTTAAGTCTGTTAGTAGTTTAATTAATCGCAAATCAAAAACCGAAAACCCTGAATTTGAAGATTTTTGGGCGCTAAATGATATTTCATTTGAAGTCAAGCAGGGTGATAGAGTTGGGATTATTGGTCGAAATGGGGCTGGAAAATCAACACTATTAAAGATTTTAAGCCGAATTACTGAACCCACCCAAGGAAGCATTAAAATTAAGGGAAGAGTTGCTAGTTTATTAGAGGTTGGTACTGGATTTCACCCAGAATTAACAGGTAGAGAAAATATCTTTCTCAATGGTGCAATTTTGGGAATGAGCAGGGTAGAAATTAAACGTAAATTTGATGAAATTGTCGATTTTGCAGAAGTAGAAAAGTTTTTAGATACTCCCGTCAAGCGTTATTCTTCAGGGATGTATGTCAGACTGGCCTTTGCGGTAGCTGCACATTTAGAACCAGAAATATTAATCATAGATGAAGTACTTGCTGTTGGAGATTCTGCCTTTCAGCAAAAGTGTCTAGGAAAAATGGAAGAAGTGGGACAGCAAGGTAGAACAGTTTTATTTGTTAGCCATAATATGGCTACTGTAAAACAACTATGTACTCGGGCATTGTTATTATTTCAAGGTACATTAGTTTTTCAAGGAAATCCGACTGAAACCATAACTAAGTATATGCAAAAAATGACTCAAGAAGAACCTTCTTCTTCTTCTATAAAAACATATAGACATATCAAAGGTGACGCTAGGGCAGAAATTCAAAAAATTATAGTAAATGATATTAACAACTCAGATATAGTAGTATCTATTTTTGAAAAAATTAAAATTTCTATTGAATATAAAATTAATGAGCCAATAACTGAATTAGATTTTTTTGTACTTATCTATAACCTAGACGAAGGGGAAGTACAAGCTAGTTTATTTCAGAGAGATTTTGAGTTGGCTAATCATATTCAGCCCTCATCTGATACAGACAGAATAAATGTTGAATTTATCAACCCTTTAATGCCAGGCAAATATACAATATCTGCTGGTATTTTTGATAAAAATAAACGCTTTGTCGATTGGGTAGAATTTGCTGAATCATTTTATGTAGAACCAGCTTTTATCAATGGGAACAAATACGATCAGCGTTTAGGTAAAATGAGTATTCAAGGCACTTGGTATGCTGAGTAAAAAGATTAGGGAGTTGATCATACCAATTAGAGTCAAATTTTTCCAGAAAATTAATGAATATCTCCTGGAAAGCCAAAGATATACTCTAATGCAGCAATTGAAAAGCTACGGTGATGAATGCCATTTTTATGTTCCATTGTATATCAATAAACCTAGTAATTTGGAAATTGGTAACGCAGTTTCAATTGGGACTTATGTACATATGTGGTGTCAAGGTGGAGTCAAGATTGGGAACCGCGTATTAATTGGATCTCATACAGCAATCACTTCAGTTACTCATGATTATAATCAAGAAGATATGCGAAAGAACACGATTCTAAAACCAGTAGTTATAGAAGATGATGTTTGGATTGGTACACATTCTGTAATTTTACCTGGTGTCAACATTGGTAAAGGCGCTGTGATAGGAGCTAATTCTGTAGTTACCAAAGATATTGAACCATATTCCATAGTTTTTGGTAGTCCTGCAAAACACTACAAGTATCGAGATAGCAAAGAATGCAACCAAATTTAACAGAGCTACCTCCACCTATATCTAATCAATTAGGTTTGGATTGGGATGAAAAAGAATATTCCTTATCAGCACAAAGATTTAGTCTTGCTGAATTACCGCGAATTAGTATTATTACACCCAGTTATAATCAAGGCCATTTTATTGAACAAACTATCCGCTCAATATTATTACAAGGGTATACCAATTTAGAATATATAATTATTGACGGTGGTAGCACAGATAATACAGTAGAGATTATCAAACAATATGAACCCTGGATATCCTATTGGGTAAGTGAGCCAGATAATGGTCAGACTCATGCTATTAATAAAGGCATTACCAAAGCAACTGGTGAAATCATAGCTTATCTAAACAGTGATGACTATTATTTACCAGGAACACTGTTTAAAGTTGCTGAACATTTTCGCCAATTTCCTAACACTGACTTACTGCATGGAATTTGTCGTTATGTAAATGAAGAAGGGGAAAAAATTGGTGAACAATTTGCCAATATCCAAACTCTAGCAGAGATTTTAGATTTATGGGATGTCTGGTGGAAAAAACGCCAGTTTGTACAGCCGGAAGTTTTCTGGACAAGACGCATTACCGAAAAAGTAGGCTGCTTTAAAGAAGACCTAAATTATGTGATGGATTATGAATACTGGTGTAGAATTTTGCAAGAAAATGGTGTCGTTGGCAAAATTAATAGTGAATTATCTTGCTTTAGATTTACTAGTAATCAAAAATCTAATCAGAGTCAAAAAGTTGCCAATGAGCTTCTAGAGTTAGTCCGTCCTATTCTTTGGGATAAAACTGTGCCAATACTCTTTAAAGATAGATTAAGTCTTCAAGGTAAATGGCTGTACCAAGTCAAGTTCTTACATCAAGTTGAACAGTCAGTTATGAGTTGTGACAAAAAATTAATTCGTTGGTTAAAAACCACTATAACTGTTATACAATTCCCACAAATATTACTAGCTTCATCTTTTCAATCAAGATTCAAGCACTGGTTCACACAATTTGGAAAAAATGTATAAAACTTACGCTTCTCCAATTCCTATTACTATAAACTTTGATGCCACAGTTAGTTCCTTTGGTGGAGTGGGAACTTCTTTTTTCATGAATTTTTTTGAAAAATATATACGCCTAAACTGCTCACACAATGTAGATTCAATTAAACATACTGATACTCCTCCACTTACACACAAGCTAAAATTTAAAGCTATTTATATTTATGGTGATCCCATAGAGGCTGTTGTCTCTATTTTTATGCGTAAATATCATGGCTTACATTCACAATATATGCTTTGCAATTATCCAAAAATTCAACCTATTTTAAAAAATGAAACTCTTGAAAGTTATCTAGATTTGGGAGAAGATAAATTTAAAATGGAAGCCCATTTTCATAAATGGTTTGATACTTCAAGGCACTATCCTATTTTATTTTTAAAATATGAAAAAATATGGGATTTTCTCCCAGAAATTTTTGATTTTTTAGAAATTGAACAAAAGCATATTAAGGATTTTCCTCCTCGAAGGAAACGCAACTCTAGTTTAAATCAGCTTTCAGAAAATACTATTGATCGTCTTAACAATATGTACGGCAAGTTTGCTAAAGAATTAGAAACAAAGCCTCCTTTTTTGATTCATCAACCTACAATTAAACAATACCCATTAACACTATTTCAGTTACCTCTTTCTTTAATACAACATCGCCATATGATTCATCCGCAACTAACATTTTCAACTTTTTTCCCAAAAATATATTCAAGCTTAAAAAGCTTTCAAAAACATGAATAAATATACAGTCACTGTCAATTTAGTACCGTGTCAAAATGAAAAATAAAAGGCAATTTAGTATGACAAAATTTTTCGTATTTAAAAAATAAATTAATTTGCATCTTGGGTATAGAAATATTGATTATCCAAAATTTATTAATAATTAAACATCAGAACGTTTGCTGGGAGGGAAATATCCTGTAAGTTTAAATCTAGAAACAATTAAAAACTCAAGTTCATAAAGTAAATTTATTACTCCATGCGTGTAAAAGTAACTATTGGTTATCCAAATTGGATAGGAATACGTCAGACACCTAATTCTCAGGGAATTTGGGGAGACTGCGAATTTATCATTAATCAAGAATGTGATTCCTGCGATGCTTGGGTGGTATTGCAAAGTACAAAAGGATTGCTTAAGCAAGAAACTACACTTTGTCCATCAGAGAATCTAATTCTGATTACCCGTGAACCACCTGAAATGATGTCATGGGCAACCAACTATATTAAACAGTTCAATGTTGTAGTTACTTGTCATGCTGATATCAAACATCATCATAAAATTATTTCTCAGCATGGTCAAACTTGGCATCTTGGTGACAGCCATTCCTTTGATAAATTGGTCAACATAGAACCTCCACAGAAGCAGAAATTATTATCTGTTATTTGTTCTAACAAAACTTTTACTTCTGGTCATCGTGCGAGACTCAAACTACTGGAGGCACTCAAGAACCATTTTAAAGAACTAGACTTTTTCGGCAGACCAATTAGACCAATTGAAGATAAATGGGATGCTATTTTTCCTTATAAATACAATATTGTATTAGAGAATGGCAGTGTACCACATTACTGGACGGAAAAATTGACAGATACATATTTGGGATATGCTTTGCCTCTGTACTATGGCTGTCCCAACTTAACTGATTACTTCTCTCCAGATGCATTTTTGCCTATTGATACGGAAAGGATTGATTGGACAATTCATACAATTGAACAAGCAATTAATAATAATTTGTATGAAAAGTCTCTGCCCGCAATTATTGAGGCTCGTCATCAGGTACTATATCGTTATAATTTATTTCCTATGTTAGCTGAACTTTGTAGTCAGTTAACTGGTAGCGCAAAACAAAAAATCACACTTCGTCCAGATTTCGAGTTTAAAACTGAATCAAAAATCCCCTTACTATCTAAAACTAATCAAATATTGCGCTCGGTTGTGAAGAATTTTATTAAAAAATAATTCAATGCTAATTTCTCCATTTTTAAAATTGTTTTATAAGTCATGAAAATTGCGATTTTTGGATATTATAATGCCCTAAATGCTGGAGATGACCGCATTCAGTACTGCATTACTAAATTACTTCAAGGTAACAATATTGTTTTTCTACCTCATTATCTATCTCCACCACAAGAATACCTACAAAGCTTTGATTGGATATTAATTGGTGGAGGTGGACTGGTCTTTGAAAGAGTAGGAATATGGGTTAATATAAAACAATGGATTACAAGATGTAAGGCTAAAATTGGTGTCTTTGGTTTAGGAGTTAATCGAGTTTCTCAAGATTTACTGCCAGAATTGTTGGATTTAATCGAAAAAGCTGATTTTTTTTATGTGCGAGATGAAATAAGTAAGTCATTGCTCAACGATCATCCTAAAGTAGAAGTGCATCCAGATTTAACTTGGTGTTTTCCTTTTCCACCAGTTGAACCAAATATCTCTAGTAGCAGCAATAAAATTGCTATCAATTTAGCACCATGTCACTGGAAAGATTTTGAGCCAGAAATGTGGATTAAAGTATTATCTCAATTTCAACTTAATCCTTTTCCTTTGAATTTTAATGTGGATAGAGATTTTGATCTACTGGAAAAATACTTAGGGAAAATCCCTTTTCAAGAATTTTCATTGCAACCACTAATAGATAGTGAGATACTCGTTGCTTGTAGATTTCATGCTATCATTTTCGCTATGCAAATGGGAAAACCTTTTCTAGCTATCAATTATGATGATAAAGTAGAAAGATTACTAAAAGAAAGTAATCTTTCAGAATGTTGCTTAGAAACAACAGAATATGATATTTTAGTAGAAAAAATCAATTTTATCCGTGAAAATAAGGGAGAAATTAAGAACAAAATAAATGCATTTACAGCTTTACAACAAGAACGATCAATATACTTAAAACAAGCTATTCAAAATCATCTTGCACATCAAGAAAAAAGGGAAAGTAATTCATTTGCTACTTTTAAGGCAAGCATCAAAAAAATTCTGATGAGGAGTTGAGAAAGTTATGTCTATTGGTTCAATAATTTATCAAATCCGCAAAAAGTATGAGCATGGTCTAGAAACAGCTTACTACAGGGATACAGTTAGAAAAAAAATATTGGGTTCCCAAGCGATTACTAATACATCGGATACTAGTTGTGAAATTCATGTTTTTACTTCTGCCAATGATTGGCTAAATTTAGTCTGGGCATTAAAGTCTTTCTATCATTTTTCTCAGCGTCATTATGCTTTGTGTATTCATAATGATGGAACTCTGACTGATGAAAATCTAGCAACTTTGCGGCATCATTTTCCCAATGCTCGCATTATTGACAGAAAACAGGCTGATGAAAAGGTTTTAGCATCTCTAGCATCCTATCCTCGCTGTTTGGAGTTTCGCAAAACAAATCTTCTCTCCCCGAAAGTGTTTGACTTTGCTCTATATTTGCAGTGCGATCGCTTATTACTTTTAGATAGCGATATCCTGTTTTTTAAAGCACCTACAGAACTTCTGAACCGCATCGACAATCCAGATTATCAACTAAATACACTCAACGCTGATGTAGAGAGTTCCTACACAGTTGCAGCAGATGTGGTAAAAAATCATCTGGGCTTTGATTTGTCCGAGCGAGTAAATTCAGGATTGGGACTAATTCACAAGCGATCGCTTAATTTCGATTGGATAGAAGAATTTCTGGCACTACCAAATATTATTGGACATTTCTGGCGGATTGAGCAAACTATCTATGCTTTGTGTAGTTCTCGGTTTGGAGTAGAACTTTTACCACCTGCTTATGACGTACATTTAGAAGGAAGTATCAACGGTTCTCCATCTCGTCACTATGTCGGCAAAATTCGACACTTAATGTATAGCGAAGGAATTCGCCATTTAGTGCAGAATGGATTCCTCAAGGAGTTACAGCGATGAATTTTGGTAATTCGTCAGATAAAACTTTGGGGGTTTTAATGATGCCAGATTACCGCATTATTAACCCCTATCAAACACTTTTATCTCAAGCCTTGGAGAATCAAGGAGTAGAAGTTTTATTTCCTTGTGGTTATCGTCGAGTATTTCCGATATACAGAGAAATTAAAGCTAGTACAAATAAAATAGATATTTTACACTTACACTGGACAACTCCTTATACCAAAGGAAAAAATCTCATCATTAGATTGTTCTATACAATCAAATTATTAGTTGACATTTTGTTAACTAAATTAGCAGGTGTGAAAGTAGTTTGGACAAATCATGATCACATCGCTCATGATTCTCAGTTCCCAATTCTAGAACAGTGGCTTAAACAAAACTTGCTCAAACTAGCAGATAAAATTATTGTTCACCATGCTTCATCTGTTCAAGATATTGGGCAAACCTATAAGGTAGAAAGTGGCAAATTTGAGGTGATTCCTCACGGACACTATCGAGAAGTTTATAGTAGAGCAATTTCTCAAGTTCAAGCCAGAAAAGCTTTAGAAATCCCACTATCTGGACGTGTTTATCTTAACTTGGGTATGTTACGTCCTTATAAAGGAATTGAAGCCTTACTAAAAGTTTTCGAGGGAAATCAGGAATTTCTAAAAGAAAGTATTCTATTAATAGCCGGAAAACCATTAGATCAAGCCTATGGTCAAAAACTCAAACAGAAAGCTGCTAAAATACAGGGAGTTTTCCTTCATGATCAGTTTGTAGAAGATAGCAAAATACATCTTTTTTTTAGTGCAGCCGATGTCGTAGTTCTGCCTTTTAAAAGTATTTTAACTTCAGGTAGTCTGATTCTGGCAATGTCATACAATAAACCGATTATTGCTCCTCGCAGTAAAAGTATTATGGAAACATTGGATGGAGCCGATTGGTTGCTGTATGATCCAGAAGATGAGCAGGGATTATTACAAGCTTTAAAAGTGAGTACTCAGCTTGATTTACAAAAATTAAGTGATTTAGTTCAGGAGTCATGCGATATATTGAGTTGGGATTTGATAGGCAAAAAAACTCACAAATTATATCAGAACTTAATTGATTAATAGCTAAAAAATAAATAAATTTTTTATTTAACTCAAAAACCAAATTTAATATATAAAATCATGTTACCAAAAATTAGTATTTTAATTCCTTGCTACAATTCAGAACAATGGATTACACAAGCTATAGAAAGCTGTTTAAACCAGAGCTATCCTGACAAAGAAGTAATTGTTGTTGATGATGGATCTACAGACAGAAGTTTAGAAAAAATTAAAAGTTTTGGTAATTCTATCCAATGGGAAACAGGAGAAAATCGCGGGGGGAACGTTGCTCGTAATCGGTTATTAGAACTAAGTACAGGGGAATGGTTGCAATATTTAGACGCAGATGATTATTTACTTCCCACTAAGATTGAACAACAAGCCAAATTTTTAGCTCAGGTTCCCAGTGCAGATATAATTTACAGTCCCAGTATTTTTGAATATTGGCAAAAAGATATATCTAGACAAGAAATTTTACCTATTCCTGAACCTCACGATCCCTGGATTTTACTAGCTCGTTGGTACTTACCTCAAACAGGTAGTCCCCTTTGGAGAAAGCAGGCTCTTTTAGATGTGGGAGCTTGGAAAGCTAGTCAATCTTGCTGTCAAGAACATGAATTGTATTTACGACTGTTAAAAGCAGGGAAACAATTTGAGTATTTTGCAGAATCTGGGTCAGTTTACAGACAATGGAGTGAGTCAACAGTTTGCAAAAAAGATAAATCAAAAAATTACCGTGAACGCTTAGACATTACAGATAAACTAGAAGAATTTCTAGAATCTATGGGTGAATTAACAGAGTCAAGACAATTAGCAATTAATCAAGCCAGGTTTGAATGCGCTCGAATTATCTGGTTATCTAATCCAGATTGGGCAAATAAACTTATTCACCAAATTAAGATGAAGCAAAAAAACTTTATACCTCAAGGTAATTACGCTCCTCAAACTTATAGGTTAACTTACAAAATTTTTGGCTTTTCCATAGCCGAAGAAATAGCAGCTTGGAAAAGAAGATTTCAAATCAAATCTATCACATAAGAAATAACTGTGATTTAAAGGAGAAGTTATGTTAAATAATGAATTTAAAATTCACTCAATTTGTTTAGTTAAAAATGAAGTCGATATTATTGGATACTGTTTAGAACAAGCTTCTCAATGGTCTGATTATATCTACGTTTATGATGGTGCAAGTACAGACGGTACTTGGGAGAAAGTTCTGTCTATGCAAAGCGAGAAAATTATACCCTGGAAACAAGATGGTAAAGTGTTCCAGGAATCTCTACGAGGTGAAGTATTCAATGCCTTTAAGCATCAAGCCAAACCAGGTGATTGGTGGTGTCATCTCGATGCTGATGAATTTTATAGTCCATCTCCGCGTGAATTTCTCTCAAAAATTAGTCAGTTTAATCACGTTGTCTGGGGAATTCCTATCGAATACTATCTAACAAATAAAGATATAGATTTAATAGATTTTAATCAACCTATATCGGAAATCTTATCATCCCTAAAGTTTTATCAAATAGTAAATTCTGAACCAAGATTTTTCCGGCATCGTGATGGATTGATTTGGGATACTGGTTCCTGGCCACACCACATGGGAGTAGTTAATAAAGAACGGATTTTATATAAACACTACAAATACAGAACTCCTGCACAAATTCAGAAAAGACTAGATACTCGTCGTCTAGCTAGAGAACGAGGTTTTCCTGGATGGGATCATGCTGTAGAACAAGATTGGCGAGAAAAAATTGCCAATCCTGAACAATTAAATTACGATGCTCTAGATGGAAATTATGTGATCAATACAGATAATCTCCCTAATCATTTAGAATCTTTACCTCGCAGAATCATGAAAAGATTTATGCATGGTGTTGGTATCTGGACTTAGTTATCATTTTAAAATTTATAACTGAGGAATAAAAATGAAATTATACTATGCAAACAAAACCAGAAGTTATGTTCCCTTTGCTAACTTTGGAGATGATCTTAATGGCTGGCTTTGGCCACAACTTTTACCAGGAGTCTTTAATGATAGTGCTTCTGAGACAGCATTTGTCGGATTTGGCACGTTACTAAATGAAAATTTGCCTAAATTCAAGCAAACTATTATTTTTGGTACAGGCCATGGATTTGGTAATCTTCCCCAGATAGATAATACATGGACAATATATTGCGTCAGAGGACCTCTAACTGCTGCTGCTTTAAACATTCCACCAGAGTTTGGAATTGCTGATACGGCTATTTTAGTCAACCGAGTTTATCGTCCTATTGATACGAAGAAAAAGTATAAATTGGCTTTCATTCCCTATGCATGGGAGATGGAAAGTAGCCCAGAAATATTTTTAGAAGTTTGTCGCCAATTAGATTACATTTGTATTGATCCACGCTGGGAGGTGGAAAAAGTTCTTCAGGAAATTAGCAAATCCGAACTTGTTGTTAGTGCTGCCATGCATGGTGCAATAGTTGCTGACGCATTACGTGTACCTTGGATTTCTCTAAAATCTAATGCGGGTATCCCTGATTTTAAATGGACTGACTTCTGTCAATCATTAAGTCTTGAATACAAACTCAATCGGTTTTATCGATTTAATAGTATTAGTCAGAAAATTCCTGGATTAAAATTTTTGGAAATCAAACGCATGACTTCTTATATTCGACAACTGGTGAACCAATCTCAGTTTCAGTTAAGTAAAGATAATATTATGGAGAATAAATTAGATCAATTATATGAAAAAATGGATCTGTTTAAACAAGACTTAAAAGCTGGGAAATTTAAGTAATTAATATCAAAATTAATTAAATATGGTATTTTTTTCCGTTGTTATTCCTGTTTTCAATAGAGTTGATATGATCAAATCAACAATTGACTCCATATTTAATCAAAATTTTGATAACTATGAAGTGATTGTTGTCGATGATGGTTCAACAGACCATACAATTGATGCCTTAGCACAGTATGGAAACAATATAAAAATTCTGCAACAGAAAAACCAAGGTCCCGGAAAAGCCAGAAATATGGCTATTCAAATTGCTCAAGGAGAATATATTGCCTTTCTTGATAGCGATGATATATGGTTTCCCTGGACTTTAGAAGTTTATGCAGCAGTCATTAGAGAAACTAATAAACCTGCTTTTTTGGCAGGTAAAGCTATTTTTTTCAGTGATGAAAATGAGTTAAATGTTGTTCAAGGTTCACAACTAAACTATACTGCTTACAAAGATTTACTGTTATCAAATAAAAATGCCAATTCATTTCTCACTAGTTCCGTTACCGTTCGTCGAGATATTCTACAAGAAGTAGGTGGTTTTACAGATAAATGGATCAATTCTGAAGATAATGATTTGTGGTTGAGATTAGGAACAGCAACGGGATTTATTTACATTAACTCTCCTTTCGTGTTAGCCTATCGTCAACATTCTAATAGTGCAATTGCTATTACCAATAAAACTTATGAAGGAACTTGCTACTTAATACAACAAGAAAAAATTAGTCAATATCCGGGTGGTAAAATAAGAGAGAGAGAGAGACTAGAAATATTGACAAGGCATATTAGACCTGTTAGTTTAGGGTGTCTACGTGAAATTGAAATTGAAAAAGGTTGGAATTTATATAAACAAACATTTTTATGGCATATTTGGTTAGGGCGTTTTCGTTATTTAATCGGGTTTTTATGGCTGTTTTTACTATCAAAAATGAGTTACGTCCGTAAAAGAAATAGCTAATGCCAATTTTAAACTCGTGACAGGATTTTTGTCATAAATGATTAACGATTAAGGTAATGAAAACTTGTAAAGTTACTGCAATAATTCCCACATATAATCGATTATCCAAACTCTTAGAAGCCTTGGAGAAAATTTTAGAATGCAATCCTTGTCCAAATGAAATCATTATTCATATTGATGGCAATGATACAACAACTGAGGCAGGACTCAAAAATATCAATTCCCCGTCTATCAAAATTATTAAGAGTTCTGTTCAAGTTGGTCCAGGTGGTGGGAGAAATATAGCTATTGCTCATGCAAACAACCCAATTGTAGCCAGTTTTGATGATGATTCTTATCCTCTAGATACAGACTACTTTGAACGCTTAATAAATCTTTTTAATTCTTTTCCCACAGCAGCTGTCATAGCAGCTAATATATTCCATATTAATGAGACAATTACACCAGCACAATTAACTGGTACATGGGGGTCTAATTTTATAGGCTGTGGATGTGCTTATCGAAAAGAAGTATTTCAACAAACTACTGGATATGTTAATTTGCCAGTTGCTTATGGAATGGAAGAAGTTGATTTATCTCTGCGGCTTCATCATATGGGATGGAGTATTCTTGAAAGTTCATGGCTGAGAGTATTTCATAACACTCAATTAAAACACCACAACAACCCACGTATTACGGCTGCAAGCATCGCTAATCAAATTTTATTAGCTTATTTGAGGTATCCTATCCTCTTTTATTGGTTAGGACTTGGACAGTGCGTAAGCCGTATTTTTTGGTTAATCAGGCACGGAAGAACATCTGGCATTGTGGAAGGTTTATTGCTGATCCCTAAACTGATTACACAATATCATCAACAACGTCAACCAATTTCTGCCAAATCATTACTTTCTTATCTCTATTTACGTAGAAATACTCTTCCTGTATCATTAGATAAGATTTTACCATCGTGAAATTATTGGCTCAATTAATTTCAATGAATTTTAATAATCATACGCTATACTCAATCAACAAAGTCAGTATTTTAAGTAGACATTGGTAGATTTTTTGCAACTTCGCCAATGTGTAGTTTATACTGAATGAGTCTTAGCTCACAAGTTAAAAATCAGGTGAGGATATTTTTATAAATCCTGACCAAAAGTAGCAAAATTGAGTTAATTTCCATACCTGGATAACAAAAGGAGTCTCTCGAATATGGCAAATTTCATTATCTATAACGGCTACTACACTATAGATGGAGTTGTAGTTTCTAATCCTACCAATGCAACGATTAACGGTACAGGCGCTAACGATCTGTTCGTTACTTCTACTCCCGCTGTCACTAACGTCAAGATCAAAGCTGGCGCTGGAGATGACATTTTAAAAGGAACAACTGGTGGCAGACTCGACGGAGAAGCCGGTAATGACACTTTTGATCTCACTGCTACTTCAGGTGTTTATATAGGCGGTGCAGGAAATGATTTTTATAAAGTTTATGATTTTGCCTACACAGCCTTAGGTATCACCGAAACAGGTGGTGGAACAGATACTATTTTTTCACAGCAGGACTTTTCTTTGTCAACCGGTGCAACCGGAATTACACTTACAAGCAATAGCGAGATCGAGAACCTGACTTTTGATGCTTTTAGTGCAGCGATTGTAGGTGAAGGTAATAACCTCAACAACCAGATTATCGGCAACCGCAATGACAATATCTTAAGTGGATTAGCTGGTGACGATACCATTTATGGCAGTTTTGGCAACGATACAATTAGTGGTGGTGCCGGTAATGATCAATTATTCGGTAATCAAGATAATGACATCTTAATTGCTGGAACAGGCACAGATACCGTGACTGGTGGAGTTGGTGATGATAAGTACATTATCGATTCTCTTGATACTGTCGTAGAGGCTGCGGGCGAAGGGACTGATACTGTTGACGTTACCGTTCTTGGCACTGGCAATACTTGGGTTACGAGTGCAGAGGTTGAATTCATCAATATTGGTGGAACTAACGCTGCTAATGTTACACAAACCAACGGTGTTGATACTACTATAATTGGCAACTCGGCTGCTAACATTCTCATCGCTGGGAATGGTAGTGACACCCTGAAAGGAAAAGCTGGTAATGATACTCTCTCAGGTGGTTTAGGTGTTGTTAACACTTTTGAATTTGGTGGTAATGCTTTAGCAGTAGATCCTGTCACAGGATTTTTAACCGAAACAGGGACAACTTTAGGGTTAACAGGTGCAGCAACTAATACCATCGGTAAGGATACAATTACGGACTTCTTTTCTGGACTAGATCAGATTACTCTGGATGTTAGTACCTTTACCGCCGTAGCTGGTTCTGTAGGGTCAGATTTATCAGCGGTTGCGAATGGTTTTGTCTCAGTAAACCAAGCTACTAATAGTGGTCTTGATACTCAAAATTTCTACTTTGTTTATAATCAAGGAACCGGAGACTTGTTCTACAATGTCAACTTGTCTGGGTTCGGTTCTGGTGGAGGCGGAATCTTCGCTAACTTGGTAGCTGGTACCGCATTAGCTGCAACAGACATATCACTCATCGCTTAATAGCCATGCTTGACTTATAGTTAAGCATTTCTCAAAAATAAAATTTGATTTTTACTATTCATATCCTCGATTTCTTTAAGAAGTTGGGGATATTATTTTTAAATAAACTCTTGATTGTAATACCCTCTCTTGATGAAGATACAATTTATCCGTTGTTGTAAAGCCGATAATCCCTACCCATAGAACGTCTCTACCAAATAAATTTGGCGTAGCTTCACGTAGAATTGGTATAACAATAGACAAAGTATTTTTATAAGTAAAAGTTATGGTATGGTCAATAAAATGAAAATTTTCCAAATACTTAGAAGGCGCATCAAAAATATTAAGCGCATGTAATAAATTTATATTTAAAATAATTAAATTCTAAGCTCGTATAATTTTGCTGATATGTAACCATGTATGACAACTTACGGCTGATGCCGCATATCCCAAGAAAAAGGGTATTTTTCCGGCGCGGAGTACTAAAAATCAAAGGTTTCCAGCCCGCATATACTAATCACGCCTATGTAGTCGCTACTTGTAGTCACGGACTTTAACTATTTAAACTTGTTAAATATCAAATATGGTAAGCTTTTCTAGGTAAAACCAAATTAGTACTCTAATCAGTACTTGAAATTCAAATTAAGCTAGGGATAATTTTTCATCCTGAGCAAGAGTACCAAAGTCGAATTAAGTTTTAAACCTAGATAACACAGAGATTCTTCCGAATATGGCAATATTCAATATTTTTGACGGATATTACACTGTCGATGGTACTGTAGTGTCTAATCCTAGCAATGCAACGGTAATCGGTACAGGCAGTAACGATCTGTTTGCCAGTTTTACCACTAACACCAAGGTTAAAGCAGGAGCAGGAGATGATGTTTTAAATGGAGCAGACGGTGCAAGACTCGAAGGAGAAGCAGGCAATGATACTTTTAATCTTGTTGGTCCTTCTGGTGTCTACATAGGCGGTTCGGGAGACGACTATTATGAGGTTTATGATTCTATTCCCTATACAGGGTTGAATATCAACGAAACAGGTGGTGGAAACGATACCGTTTTTTCTACCCGTGACTTTTCTTTGTCAACTGGTTCCACTGGAATCACATTGATAAGTGGAACTCAGATTGAGAACCTGACTCTTGGTGGAGGCGCTGTAGCCGGAGAAGGCAATAACTTAGCCAATGTTATTACTGGCAACGGCCTCGACAATATTTTAAGTGGATTAGCTGGTGCTGATACGATTTATGGCGGTTTTGGTAACGATACAATTAATGGTGGTGCCGATAATGATCAATTACTCGGTAATCAAGGAAATGACATCTTAATTGCTGGAACAGGTGCAGATACCTTGGCTGGGGGAACAGAAAATGATATTTACATCGTTGACTCTCTTGATGATGTACTAGAGGCTGCTGGTGAAGGCACTGATACTGTTGACGTTACTGTTCTTGGTACTGGCAATACTTGGGTTACGAGTGCAGAGGTTGAGTTAATTAATATCGCTGGCACCAATGTTGCCAATGTCAGACAGACCAACGATGTTGATACCACTATCATTGGAAACTCTGGTGCTAATATTCTCAGATCTTCCGGGGGTAACGATTTCCTTAACGGAAAGGCTGGTAATGACACTCTCAGAGGTTTTAGTGGCGCTGATACTTATGCATTTGGTGGTCAAGCTCTAGCTGTAGAACCAGTCACAGGGTTTTTAGGGGAAACAGGGACAACTTTAGGCTTCTCTGGGGCTACAACTACTACTGTCGGTAAGGATACAATTGTGGGCTTCGCATCGGGAACAGATAAAATTGCTTTAGATGTTAGCACCTTTCAAGCTGTAGCAGGTTCTGTGGGGTCAGATTTATCAGCAGTTGCTAATGGTTTTATCTCAGTTAACCAAGCTAACAACTCTGGTCTTGACAGTCAAAATGCTTACTTTGTTTACAATCAAGGAACCGGAGACTTATTCTACAATGAAAATCTATCGGCTTTTGGTACTGGAGCAGGTGGGGTCTTCGCTCAATTGGGGTCTGGTACCGTACTAGCCGCGACAGATATATCACTCATCGCTTAACAGCCATGCTTGACTTATAGTTAAGCATCTTTCAAAAGTAAAATTTAATATTCAGTTTTTAGATCCTCGACTTCTTAAAGAAGTGGAGGATCTCATTTTAGTATTAGAAAGATATTCCTCATCCATGCCTACAAAACCTTATAATTGGATCTCCTGCCAGATTGGAGCGCGTGAGCATTACACCATACCTAGAGCTTTACAACAGCAGGGACAGCTTGCTCACTTGATTACAGATGCTTGGGTATCACCTCAATCTCCACTCAATTTTTTACCCAAATCTTTCTTAGCTAATTTACGGGAAAGATACCACCCAGATTTAGATCAAGCATCTGTTCACGCTTTCAATAGTTCTTTAATTAGATTTGAATTAACTCAACGTCTGCAAAAAAGGACAGGCTGGGAACGAGTTATTGCTCGTAATCAATGGTTTCAACAACAGACAATCAAGACCTTAACAAGGCTATCTGACCAGATTACAACTCCTCCCATACTATTTTCTTACAGCTATGCGGCTTTAGACATTTTTCGATTTGCAAAACAACAGGGATGGTATACAATACTAGGCCAAATTGACCCAGGTTTGTGGGAAGAAAAAATGGTCACACAAGAGTATGAACAATACCCCCAATATCGTGCAGATTGGCAACCCGCACCTCCTGAATATTGGCAAAGCTGGAGAGAAGAATGTACTCTAGCGGATGCTATTGTGGTCAATTCTAATTGGTCGCGTCAACTCTTAGAAAAAACAGGTGTTGAGCCTAAAAAAATCCATATCATTCCCTTAGTATATACTCCACCAGAGGCAGCTAGTAACTTTGTCCGCACTTCTCCAGAATTATTTTCTCAAGAGCGTCCTTTAAGGGTATTATTTTTGGGACAGGTAATTTTGCGAAAAGGAATTGCGGCTGTATTAGATGCTATCCAACATCTTGACGGATATCCTGTTGAGTTCTGGATTGTCGGCTCTGTACAAATTGAGATTCCATCTCATTTCCAAAACCATCCGCAAATTCGTTGGTTAGGTCATGTTAACAGGAGTGAAACAGCACAATATTACCAGATGGCAGATGTGTTTTTGTTCCCGACTATTTCCGATGGGTTTGGATTAACTCAACTAGAAGCACAAGCTTGGAAATTACCTATTATTGCTTCTCGTTCCTGTGGTGAAGTGGTTGTAGATGGTGTGAATGGTTGGATTTTGGAGGAAGTTAGTGGTAATAAAATTGCTGATTTGATAGAGTCTATTTTGCGAGATACAGCGCAATTACGATATTTGTCTAACGGTTTAGCTTCACTATCGAAGTTTAGTCTTGAAAATTTATTTCAGTCATTAAAAACTTCCATTCTCTAAGAGGATGTTTTGAAAGTATTGGGCGAATATAATAGAGCCTACGGCTCCCGTAATGGATAAGCTACTACATACACAAGCAAAGTCCACCTGCGTGGACTAACGAAAAATCAATCTTTTCAACCCAGGCGGGTTTGGTCTGTTTAGCCGCAACTTCTAGTCGCCATATCCAGACTTTCTTAAATAGAAGAATTTCAGAGGGAACAGGAAGCAACTCTTAACAGAAAAAACTCATGTTTAAAAACATGAGATTGAAATAATGACACTGTTTTTTTCGTGTCACTCTCCTTGTAAAAACATCCTTTTTTTTGACTGAGCTTTAAACTCTTAAACTTTAGTTTTTTATTTGTTCCCTGTTCACCGTTCCCTGTTCCCTGTTCCCTGTTCCCTTCTTTTGTAAGTATGAAATATGATCGTGTTCAAAAAATTAGTGTCATTTTCTATTCTATACTGCCATCTCCTTATCAAAGAGACTTATTCTTAGAAATTTCTCGGTGTTCACAAGTAGACCTGACTGTATATTATCTAGAACCAGCTTGTGCCGATTCTCCTTGGCCTGAAAAACCTTTACAACCGTATGAACACGTATTACCAGGGTTTCATTTAGCTTGGGGTTTATCTCGATTTCATTTTAACTGGCATTTTCCATCAACCACTAAAGCTGATGTGGTGGTGCTAAATGGTTATATGAATGTAACTACTCAATTGTTACTCAGATTGCAAGCTCAAAAAGTTCCTTGTATTTTTTGGGGTGAAAAAATGGTGGGTAGTTCACAGGGAATTAAAGGAAAATTACAAAAATACCTAGCCGATAGTTTAAAATATTGTCGAGCGATCGCAGCCATTGGCACTAAAGCACAACAAGACTATCAACAACGGTTTCCTGATAAACCTATTTTTAACATTCCTTACTATTGTGATTTAACTACTTTTAGCCAAGATTTACCCCAGCGTCCACGCAATCCCATTACTATTCTATTTTGTGGTCAGATGATTGCCCGCAAAGGAGTCGATGTTCTGATTCAAGCATTTGATCATCTGATTCAAGCTGATTTAAATGCTCGTTTATTGCTAGTGGGAAGAGAAGCAGAACTTCCTCAATTGTTAGAAGTGTTACCCATTATGACTCGGCAAAAAATTGAATATGCAGGATTTCAAGCTCCTGAAAAATTGCCTGATTTTTTTCGACAAGCTGATATATTTGTCTTACCTAGTCGATATGATGGCTGGGGAGTAGTTGTTAATCAAGCTCTTGGGGCTGGATTACCTATTATTTGTGCTGATACAGTTGGTGCTGCTTATGATTTAGTTGAACCAGGTAAAAATGGCTTTATATTTCCATCAGGAGATGTTGTTAGTCTAATTAAAATTTTAGTAAATTATTTAAACAATCCAGAAACAATTGCAGCGGCCAGCGAAGAATCACTAAAAAAAGCAATTAATTTTTCCCTAAAAGCAGGTGCAGAAAGTTGGATTGAAGTGTTTCAAAAAGTTGCTCGATAGTGTTTTTATGTTTACTAGACGTTATACAATTTTTGGATGCAGGTGCGCTTAATTAGCAATTAGCCCACGCAGGTGGACTTTGTTTGTGTAGCCCCAGAATTCTATTCTGAGGGTGAATATAGGGCAACCTCATAGAATTGGGATTAGAGATTGTTGAAAAATTAATTATCATAATTTCATGCGGATCTTATTTGTAAGCAGCAGTTCTGGGTCACGAGGTGGAGGTGAACTCTATTTAATTTATCTGGGGCAAGAATTAGCAAATCGGGGCTATTCTGTGGGATTATGGTGTTCTCAACATCCGATCATGGATGAATTAGCAAGTTCATTTGCTAGGTTTGGAGAAGTAATGCGATCGCCCTACGTTAATACATATAATCGTAAACTGCGTTCTTTTTCCGATGTTTTCCCTCGCTCTCATCATGCTTGTATCTCAGATTGGCAAGCTTTCCAACCTGATATTATTCATCTCAACAAGCAAAACTTAGAAGATGGGTTGGATTTATTAACATGGTCTGATTCTCTACAAATACCGACATTGGCAACCATCCATATTACCCAAACTCAGGCTAGTTTAGGAGCATTTTTAGGCACATGGCGGGACAAAATAGCCAAAAGAGCATTAAAGAGTTTTAGCGGTTCACTTCTAGCCATTTCCGAAAATCGTGGTCGAGAGTTAAAAAAGTTTCTTCCTTCTTTTGATCAGCAAATAAAAGTTATTGAAAATGGAGTTTGCATTCCTGAAGATACAGAACGTTTAACAAAGCGTCAAGCTACTCGTTCGGAATTAGGAATCCATGCAGATGAGTTACTAATAGTAGCAGTGGGAAGAATGGAAACACAAAAGCAACCGCTGCTATTTTTACAATGGGCAACTAACCTCAAGCATAACCTTCCCACTGCACGTTTTTTATGGGTTGGAGATGGGCGTTTAACACCCATGTGGGATCAATGGGTTATCGAATATAATGCCCAAGGATACATCCAACGCTTGGGTTGGCAAAATGACGTAACACCATTTTTAGCAGCAGCAGATGGATTTTTTCATCCGGCTCAGTTTGAGGGATTGCCATTTGCTTTGTTGGAGGCAATGGCTTGGTCTTTGCCATGTATGATTAGTTCATCTCTAGCAGATGAGCTAAAGTTTCCTCCAGAAGTTTGTTTTGTCGCTTCTGGAAAAGATAACTTGACCGGGTTAGAGGCTTTTGTCAATCTCAGTTTACGGAACTCCGTGGCTATTGCTGGTTCTCAACTCATAAAAAAGCGATTTTCTTTAGCAAATATGGTAGATACTTATGAATCTCTCTATCAAAAGCTCATTCTTAACGTATCGGGTAAATCACACATAATCTAGTGATGTTGGATCAACGTTTATTAGTTCGCAGATTCGCAGTTTTTTATGGGAAATGATATCAATCTCATGAACATCTCCAGCAATCCCTATTATCCACAGCAAAAGCCACCTGTCTTCAAAAAAAACATCGCCAAAGCCACATTTTTGGGAACAGTTGTCTTTATCTCTAGCTTAATCGTAGCATTCGTAAACATTAGTCTAGATCAAACTCCTAGCCTGATGGCTAATCAGGTAGCTATTTCCGTATTAGTAGGCATAGCTCTCAGTATTTGGAGTGACAGTACTCGCGGGTTGCGAAATTTGTTTCGAGCCGATTTAGCTAGTATCGTAGCTCTATATTTTTTAACACTGATTGAGTTTCTATATCCACAGACAAAGTTTGATCAACTTTTAACTTCTGAGCAAACTGCCTATGCTCTCTACGTTCTGTTGGTGGGGTTTGCTGGAATAGCAATTGGTCGCCATATAACCTTGTTTAAGCCAGTACCTCCCAGTTTCTTAGACTTTAGTAATATTCCTGACAACGCGCTGTTTAGGATTTTTTTGATATCAGCCTTTCTCGCATACTTTTATGTTTTTATAACAGTTGAATTCAATCCTATCAAGTTAATTGAAGCTGAACTCGGACCTCGATTTGCTGTGCCGTGGGGACGAGGGCGTTTAGGTGACTGGCGAGTATTTTTGTCGGAACTAAAGCTATTTTCTTACGCCATACCCCCCCTAGCAGGTATTATCTGGAATCGTCGTCAATCTTTTCGCAGTTGGCAGATATTTGTGGTATTTATCATCTTTGCGTTCACTTTTTTTGATGGATTTGCCGGAGGAACACGCAACATATTTGGTGCATATATTGCCACATTTTTAGGTGGCTATTTACTCACAATACAACGCCCTAATCTATTAAATGTCACTGCTCCCATTGCTGTGATGGGATATGCAATGGTGTTTGCCACCCGTCATATGCTGGGGTTTAGAGAGATGGGCATTAGCCGATATTTAGAAACCGCAGCCTACGCCAGTCAGAAAGTGCAAGGAACCCTATCAGTTGACTACAACCTACATACCATTGGTTTATTAGTCGATGCTTTCCCGAATAAACATGATTTTTTGGGACTAGAATTACTGTTTGTATTTGCAACCAAACCCATACCAAGAGTTTTGTGGCCTGATAAACCCGAAGGTCTAAGTATATCCATTGAGGAAGTCGTGGGTGCTGATGGTTGGACAGTAGCCTCAACTTATGTAGGTGAAAGCTACATGATGGGGGGTATGTTGGCAGTGTTATTAATATCTGTGTGCCTAGGTATATTAGCCACTTGGTGGTCTCGGACAGCCGCATTTCATACTACTGGTTATGGTATAGTAGTCAATGCTTTAGGCTTTTTTACAGCAGCAGTTTCTATGCGGAGTCTGATTATCTTTACAACTTCAATGTTGCCAATTTTGGGGTTAATTTTCTTTGCTAAAACTTTTCCTGGTTTATTGGGAATTAAACGCTTACGTCGCCAGTATCCGCGAAGTTAATTACACTGAGAGATATATAAATGAAAGTTTTACACGTAATTCCCTCAATCAGCCCCAAGCTAGGAGGTCCGACTCAGGTAGTTCTCAATTTGGTACGGGCTTTACGCGCAGAAGGAATAGATGCAGAGATTGCAACTACTAATGATGATGAGGGAATGCTGCTGGATGTTCCATTATTTGAGCGTGTAGAATATCAAGGATTACCAGTTTGGTTCTTTCCCCCTGCTGCTCGCATCAAAGCATTTCTACCTTCACCAAGATTTACGCAGTGGCTATGGAAAAATATCAAAAATTACGACATTTTAGATAATCACTATTTATTTTCATATCTTCCTAGCTGTGCTGCTATTTTTGCCCAGTGGCAACAAGTTCCATATACGGTGAGAATCATGGGACAATTAACACCTTGGGCATTGGCACAAAGCCAGTTAAAAAAACAAATTTATAGCACTGTAATTGAACGACGTAATTTAAATAATGCTGCGGCTATCCACTGTACATCTGTGGGTGAGATGGAAGATGCATTACGGTTTGAAGTTACGCCACCTAAAATAGTTTTGCCTTTAGGAGTTAATCCACCTTTATTAATTCGTGATGCTAAATCTAAATTGCGACATCAGTATAATATCTCTAGTGAAGTTCCCATTGTTCTATTTCTTTCCCGTTTACACTATAAGAAACGTCCTGAATTGTTGATTCAATCATTAGGTGGGTTGGTAAAACAGGAGCAGAAGTTTCACTTACTCATTGCCGGTTCTGGAGAAGATTTATATGTTAAATCTTTACAGCAAATAGTGGCATCCCTTAATCTCACAGAGCAAACTTCATTTGTCGGGTTTGTCAGCGGATATGATAAGGATTTGTTGTTGCAAGGTGCGGATTTATTTGTACTGCCTACTTATTCCGAAAATTTTGGTATCGCCCTAGCAGAAGCGATGGTGTCTGGTTTACCAATTATCACCACACCGGGTGTGCAAATTGCGCCGGAAATCGCTGCAGCTCAAGCTGGAATCATTGTAGAAGGAGAAATAGAAGCTTTGCAAGGAGCGATCGCTAATTTTTTAAATTCCCCCCAAATGCGGGAACAAATGGGTCAAAATGGACGTTTATTTGCTTTAGAACAATATTCATGGCAGACAATTGCTAAACAATTAGCTACTGCCTATCAAAACATTATTAATCAATAACCTCTGTTAAATTGTATGATACTGATGTGAGTAGGGTGGGCGAGTGGATGTTCTTTGTGTACGCTTTTGGCAAGACAATCCCAATAAACTAACTGAAAACACACTGATTTTACTCATGAAGCGGTTATATCGCCAATTCAAAAAATATTGGGTTTTAAGTTTAGTCGGCTTGATCCTGGTGCTTCTAAGTGTTATTCCGATCAGAATAGCGATCGCATCCTACCAAGCACCCCAGCCCCAAGCTATTCTCACTCTTGGTGGTGGTCCAGAGCGAGAGGAATTTACCGCCGAATTTGCTCAAAATCATCCCTATCTAGATATTTGGGTTTCTAGTGGCATACTTCCAGCCCAAGCTTTGGCAATTTTCGGGGCTGTAGCTATTCCCACCAATCGCATTCATCTTGACTATCGTGCGGTTGACACAGTGACTAATTTTACTACCCTGGTTGACGATTTCCAGCAACGCCATATCCAGCACGTCTACCTGATCACTTCAGATTTCCATCTACCGAGGGCTAAAACTATAGCCACCCTAGTTTTAGGTAGCCAAGGCATTACTTTTACCCCCATTTCTATTCCCTCAAAACGACCTAGAGAATCAGTTGTCCGTATTATTCGTGATAGTGGACGTTCTCTATTATGGATTGTATCAGGTCGTACCGGAGCCAGCTTCAACCCTCGTTTTCGTCCCCCAGTTTATGCGTCTAGATAATTACAAACTTAGCAAGTATACCCCAGGTGCGCCCTACCTTCAACAACTTTTGTGGTACTTTCTGGGTTCACCTTTAGTGGAAAGTTATTTACTACCAATATCATCAGTAAAAATTGCTGTTCTCCGGATTTTTGGTGCCAATATCGGTACAGGAGTTCGTATCAAACCTGGAGTGCGAATCAAATTCCCCTGGCGTTTGAGTATCGGTAACTATGTTTGGATTGGGGAAAATACTTGGATTGACAACCTTGCACCTGTAGTGATAAAAGATCATGTTTGTTTGTCTCAAGGGGTTTATCTATGTACAGGTAATCATGATTGGAATCATTTAGATTTTCAACTGATTCCTGCTCCCATACATATTGAAGAGAGTAGTTGGATAGCAGCAAAATCGGTAATTGGTCCGGGAGTGACAATCGGCCAGGGAGCAGTTTTAACTCTAGGTAGTGTAACTGGAAAATCTTTAGAGTCAATGATGATTTATGCCGGTAATCCAGCCCAACCCATTAAGAAGAGGAAAATATGACAAAAATCTGAAACATAATTGAGCATTCTGGCAAAAGATCAACAGTTACTACCCAAATCACAATCTACATCTTGAAAAATTATCCAAACTATATAGGATTTTTATTTGATTTTTGTGTATCTCTGATGTCATGTCCGCCTAATCACTTATCAAAAAAAAATCTCCGCGTAAGAGCGTCTCCGTGTCTTGAGCGTTAGTCTAAATGATAAGTATATCTCTAACGAGACGCTACGCGAACAACTGGACATGATATGACGGGAGCATATGGCTCATACTCAGCAAGCTATGGACAAATTGTGGTCTGAACTGAAAAAAGTAGTATTCTTATAAAAGTCAATAGTCTCAATGAGTATCTCTAGATACACATCCCTAGCTATAATCTAACTAAGTAATCTAACTGGATTCCCATATCATCAACAAAACACACAACTGAGAAACTAGGGTGTAAAATGTAAGCAACTCTTTTTTTGTGATCGCATGATACGATTCACACAAGACTATAATAAGCGGTGGAAGATTAACTAGGGGATCAAAAATGCTATTGCGTGAAAATACTAGAAGATAAAACAAATAAAGCATCTACAGGTTGAGTAATTTTGAAATTATCAAAATTGTCAGTTTGCTCATTTGGCATTTTAAAAATTAGTTCTGTACAACTGATACCGAAGAAACATAAAATATTTACCTAAATAATTCAGCGATACAAATCCATGATTAATCAGAATTCTAATATAATCTCGAATGCTAATGAGAATGGAAAGGTAAATATTGCACCGACATTATTGCCATTTCAGCCTTTTTCACCTTTGGAAACAGAGGATGAAGACTGGAACCCAAGAGAATTACTGGGTATTCTTCGACGAAGAGCCTTAGTGATCACAGTTGTTGTTGCATCTGTTATGGGTGCTGTTACTTATTCAACATTAAAGCAAGAAAAGATATATCAAGGAAATTTTCAGCTTTTAGTTGAACCTGTAACAGGAGACAATACTTTACAAACACTCAATCTTCCAGACTCGGCAGTTCCTAAATCTGGATTAGATTATGAAAGTCAAATTCAGGTTCTTAAAAGTCAGGAAGTCATGGAAAACGTGATAAATAAATTAAAATCTGACCATAAAGATGTTATACGCAAGTTGAGATATGACTATCTAAACGATTATCCAAAAATTGATTATAATTACCTGATCAAAAATTTAACTATTCGTCGTTTGGGTCCAACTAAGGTTATAGAAGTAAGCTATAAAAGCAAGTATCCTGAAGAGATTAAAATTGTCTTAGATACAATTTCTAAATATTATTTAACTGACAGTTTGAAAAAGCGTCAAACGAAGTTACGTCAGGGGCTTGAGTTTATAAAAAAACAACGCCCCGTACGTCAAAATATTGTAACTCAGTTAGAACGAAAACTGGAAATTTTTCGACAAAGATACGAGTTTATTGATCCAGAAAGCAAATCTAATTCAGTTGCTCAACAAATGCAAACTTTGGATCAGCAACGACTAGATGTTAATCAACAATTAGCCACAGCTCGTGCTGCTTATATTAGTCTATCAACGCCAGAAGGAAAACTGTCAATATTAAATAATGCACCTATATACGGGCAGTTAGTTGTTCAATTACGCCAATTAGAAACCCAAATATCTGCAGAATTAGTTCGTTTTCAACCTGACAACCCAGTCGTAGAATCACTACAGGAGAAAAGACGAAATCTTCTACCTCTTCTTCAAGAGGAGGAAAATCGGTTTTTAGGTCTAAGAGTAGCAGAAGCGACCACTCAAATTCAGAAACTAGAGGTAGAAAGCCGAGAACTAGCTAAGGTTGAACAGCAATTAAAATTTAGATTTCAGCAGTTACCAATCCTAACCAGACAATACAGTGAAATTCAACGGGAATTGCAAGTCGCAAATGATGCCCTGAATAAGTTTTTAACTACCGAACAAGAACTTTCAATTGGAGTAGCACAGACAGAAGTTCCTTGGGAATTAATACAAAAACCAATTCTGGGTAAATTCCCTATATCTCCAGATATTCCACGTAGTTTATTGTTGGGATTAATGACGAGCTTGGCTGCGGGAATTGGTATTGGCTTGCTCTTAGAGAAAATGGACAATACCTACCATACTGTCGAGAGTATGAAAGAGAAGATAAAACTCCCGTTCTTAGGATCTCTTCCTCTTGATAAACAAATTTCTACGAATCAATTATCTAATCCTAACAACGGCGTTGCCAAAGAAGAAAATTGGTTAGGCAATCTTTCCCAAAAGATACCCCAAAATATAACCCAAAATATAGGTTGGTTTTCTAATCTCTTCCGTCGTCGCCATTCAAGTGATGGCTATTATGGACAAGGAATATTTTGGGAATCTCTACAGGTTCTTTATTCCAATATTCAATTACTCAATTCTGATAAACCGATTCATGCCCTAGTTGTTTCCTCTGCTATGCCTGGAGATGGAAAAACTACCGTTTCATTCCATATTGCCCAAATAGCCGCCGCCTTGGGAAAACGAGTACTATTGATAGATGCGGATCTCCGCCGCCCCCAGGTTCACAAAGTATCCAATTTACATAATCTATCGGGATTGAGTAATGTAATATCTTCAAATATGCCAGTTGAGCAGGTAATTCAGCAAATACCTTCTATGGATCTATTATCTGTGATTACCGCAGGACCAACACCACCCGATCCTGCCAGGTTGCTCTCATCAGATAAGATGAAGCAACTAATGGAAT
Source organism: Anabaena sp. PCC 7108 (assembly GCF_000332135.1). Classification (NCBI taxonomy): domain Bacteria; kingdom Bacillati; phylum Cyanobacteriota; class Cyanophyceae; order Nostocales; family Nostocaceae; genus Anabaena; species Anabaena sp. PCC 7108. The sequence goes on along the minus strand of NZ_KB235896.1, from coordinate 5,028,283 downwards.
ATTTTAAGAAAAACTTTGATTTAGTGATTTATGATGCCCCTCCAATGTTGGGATTAGTTGATGCCAGACTCTTAGCACCGCAAACTGATGGTATGATACTGGTAGCAAGGATCGACAAAACTGATAAATCAGCACTGATACAACTTCAGGATACGCTCAGAAGTTCTCCTATCAACGTCTTAGGTGTTGTTGCTAACGGGGATAAGAAGAAATTAAGTGGTTATAACAGCTACTACTATAGTAAGAGAAAAGAATCTAGGCTTGGTTAAACATCGATAGTTTGAAAGCCTGTTGTCCTGAGTTCATGATCCTTTAACTGAAATGTTTTGTTTGTCACGTAGGGTGCGTTAGCAGTATTCTAACGCACTAGTAATGTAGGGCATAATTAACAATTTAGGACTTACGCAAAAACTCTCCCAAACTCTTATTCCTCGGTGTTCTCAGCGGTATGCCTTACGGGAGCCGTAAGAGATACGTTTATTCATGATTTTGCGTCAATCATGCAATTAAAAAATTTAACCTACAGACTATAAATCAAGGATAATTGGTGATTGCAGGCTCTTGGGACAGCATATTATTCTATCAACCATCAGTTATCCTGCACATATCTATCAGAAGATTAAATCTGGGGATCGCTTGCACTATTGTTGACAATTTGTTACAAAAGTACAAAGAACTTCTAGAGACCCAGAATCTAATGTTAGGCGGACTTACTGGTTTTACAGATCCTAAAGGCAGCGATTGGGGAGAGCGAATGCTCAACACAGTCGCCAGCCAAACGATTCGCCACCTGTTTAGCATGAGCGAGTCAGTAGAAGTCTTTGTGCGCTGCTATCCCTCCAGCAAACTGTTGCAAGGCAGCATTGATAGCTTTAAAATGAGCGGTCGTGGCTTAGTCATTCGTAAAGACTTCGCAGTTGAGGAAATGACTTTTGAAACCGATGCAGTTGCCATTGACTTCAGCTCGGTTTTAAGTGGCAAACTCACCCTCAAACAACCTACCCAAGCAGTAGCGCAAGTAATATTGTCAGAAGCAGGAATTAATGAAGCTTTCAAGGCAGAACTGGTTAAAAAGCGCTTGCTCAACCTTTCTGAACCAACTTTAATAGCTATATCTGGTGGGGAACCAGTTTCGTTTACGGAAGTCCAAATACAACTATTACCGGGAAATCAATTACATCTTGTAGCTAAAGCCGATTTAAACAACGGACAACTTATACCCCTGAGTATGACCATAGGTGTTGGGATTGAAAGACGACGACGGATTTCTTTCAAAGATCCAAAAATTGAACTGGAGCAAGTTCCAGAATTACAGCGAGAAATTTCCCAAACCTTAAGTATGGCGTTGGTAGAAATTTTGGATAACATGGTCGATTTAGATCGCTTTGACCTTGATGGAGTAAAAATGCGACTTAATCGGTTAGAAACTGAAGGTCAAAGGTTAATTTTTAGCGGTTATGCAGAAATAGAACGTATCCCGCGTAGTTCTTGAAATGGAAAAAAATTAAACGCCGCCTATTTTAGTTTGGGCGGCGATGTCATTAAAAATTAAAAAACACAAGTTGCATAAATTTTTTAATTTTTAATTTTTAATTTTTAATTTTTAATTCTTATCGTCCCACACCCACATATTGGAACCCAGCCCTCACCATTGCTTCAGGATCTAGGAAGTTGCGACCATCAATCATCACAGCGTGACTCATCAATTTTGCCATTTTTGTGTAGTCCAAAGTGTTGAACTGTTGCCATTCAGTAACAAGTACCAAAGCATCGCAGCCATCAGCTAGTCTTTCCGCATCGGTTTCCACCAAGACACCAGAAAGACCATGACGCATACCTGTTTGGGAAATAATCGGGTCATAAGCCTTGACTTTAGCTCCCAGGCGGTTGAGTTGCTCAATTAAGTTAAGCGCAGGTGCATCACGCAAATCATCGGTATCTGGCTTGAAGGTCAGGCCAAGTAGTCCCACCGTTTTACCTTTAAGGATTTTCAAGACTTGCTGGAGTTTTTCCAAAGCAATCAAACGTTGGCGTTCATTTACACTCACAGCGGCTTTCATCAATTGGGCTTCATAGCCATAATCATCGGCTGTGTGAATTAGTGCTGAGACATCTTTGGGAAAGCAAGAACCACCCCAACCAATACCAGCTTGTAAGAACTTGTTACCAATGCGGGAATCTAAACCGATGCCTTTTGCGACTTGGGTAACATCGGCACCAACGCGATCGCAAATATTAGCAACTTCATTGATAAAACTAATCTTGGTCGCTAAAAAGGCATTAGCAGCATATTTGATCATTTCGGCTGAACTCAGGTCTGTAACCAGCACTGGGACAGAGGGTAAAGACTTGTCAGCCGCAAACTTGCGTTCCACAATTGGGGCATATAGTTCTTTCATCATCCCGACTGCTTGTTGACTATTGCCCCCTAAGACAATTCGGTCAGGATTAAATGTGTCATAAACTGCTGAACCTTCCCGTAAAAACTCTGGATTGCTGACGACATCAAACTGAGCGGCAATCTCAGGTAATTTTTCTGCAACTGCTGTCTCACTTCCTGGTAGCAATGTTGTTTGGCGTTCAGCAATGCCATCTAAAACAATTCTCTTAACCCAGTCACCAGAACCGATAGGAACAGTAGATTTATTGACAATTACCTTATAACCACCGTTGAGATTTGCTCCAATACCACGCGCCACAGCTTCTACGTAACGAGTATCACTTTCCCCAGTAGGTAAGGGAGGTGTTCCCACCGCAATAAATAGAATTTCGCCATGAGCCACTCCAGCAGCCAGATCCGAAGAAAATTGAATATTTCCAGTATTAATAGCAGACTGCATAATTTCCGATAGTCCTGGCTCGAAAATTGGCGACTGCCCAGACTTCATTAATTTTACTTTTTCTTCGTTGTTATCTATGCAAATAACATCATGTCCGATATGAGCCAAACAAGCCCCTGTTACTAAACCCACATAACCAGTCCCGATTACACAAACACGCATTTTTTAACTCCTTACTTTTTTACCTTTATTTCAGTTGTCATTGGTTCACAAATGCCTAATGACAACTAATAACTAACTAATTGTTACTTTCAATACGTTGGCGGAAATCTTCTATTGCCAGTTTTAACCCATCTTGTAGAGGAATGGTAGGTTCCCAATTTAACCAAGTTTTTGCTCTGGTGATATCGGGACGACGACGACGAGGATCATCTGAAGGTAAGGGTTCAAACTTAATTTGTGCATCTGGATTAATCAAGTTCTGCACAGCTTGTGCCAATTCCAAAATTGTGTATTCATCAGGATTACCCAGATTGACCGGACCAATGTACTCACCATTCATTAACCTGATTAGTCCTTCAACTAAGTCAGAGACATAGCAGAAACTACGAGTTTGTGTACCTTCACCGTATACTGTCAAAGGATTACCACGTAAGGCTTGAACTATAAAGTTGCTCACTACTCGACCATCGTTTTCTAACATTCGTGGGCCATAGGTGTTAAATATTCTGGCTACCCGAATATCAACTTTATTTTCTCGGTAGTAGTCAAATGCCAAAGTTTCAGCAATTCTTTTACCTTCGTCGTAGCAAGAACGAATCCCAATGGGATTAACGCTACCTCGATAATCTTCAGTTTGGGGATGAACTTCTGGATCACCGTAGACTTCACTGGTAGAAGCTAACAAAAACCTAGCTTTTACTCGTTTAGCTAACCCCAACATATTCATTGTTCCCATTACGTTAGTTTTCACGGTTTTAATGGGGTTGTACTGATAATGTACCGGGGACGCAGGGCAAGCTAAATGATAGATTTGATCCACTTCTAAGCGAATTTCCTCAGTGATATCGTGACGGATCATCTCAAAATTAGGGTTGTTTAACCATTTGAGGATATTGCGTTTATGACCTGTGTAGAAATTATCTAAACATATGACCTCATGACCTTTAGTCATTAGTCGGTCGATCAAATGGGAACCAATAAACCCAGCACCGCCCGTTACTAAAATTCTCATAAATTTCTTGGTAATTTTACAGTTATTTCCAGTGGGTATGATCTTGATTGTTGGATTACCCAGCTAGGGTACAAAAATAGATAACTAGCAAAGATCACGAAAAGATATATTTGTGCAAATATTGTGATCTTCGTGTTTGTTACCTGCATGATTAAATTTGCAAAATAACTAACATTTTCTAATAATTGTCATATTTTTAGCTAGAGTTCATCAAATCTTCAACAAGAATATCAATTTCTATTACAGTATTTTTACAGAGTAGCTGTATTACTAGGAGTATTTTTTGAAAAAAGTAATTTTTGATTATGTTGTGGTTCTCCCAGAATAATGATTGAGCAAGTGAGTTGGCTAACTAATTGGTTTGTGACATCACTCATAGCTAATCCTCCAGGACTAGTACGATTACGGATAAAAGGTAACACAATTAAATCATATAATCTAGCAGCCTGCAAAATCGCTTGGGCAACATTTTCATGAGCCATAATTTGAATCTCTGGAGGGTTAGTCAAAGCCAATTTAGATACTAATACAGAGAGATGCGATCGCCTAGCAGCAATTTTACTGGAACTGGTGCGGCGATCGCACACATTCAAGATAGTCATGTGGCTTTGATTGGCATCTGCTAACATCTGAGCAAATTTCACAGGTGTTAGTGTGGGATTCATGAAGTTTTCTATCGGCACGAGAATGCGCTGAATTTTTTTTGGTGATTCCACCAGACGTGCTACAGCAACTGGACAATGGGATGCCCAGAGGACACTATCAATTACATTACCCAATAAACGCGCCCTCAAGCCAGTCCGTCTACCCCAACCCATGATAATTAAATTTGCCTTTTGTTCACGAGCTGCCCTACTAATTCCTGGGGCAAAGGCATCATCAATTCGCAGTAATGGTTCAGCTTTTGCTCCCAACAATTGACTCTGTACTATGGCTTTTGCTAATAACCGCTCACTCCGTTGCCAAGCTACTTCTAATTGTGGTGTATCCATTTGAGCCGTAGCATGAGCGATCGCTAATGGTAAAATTTTGCCATTGCACTGACAGGCCAATAATGCCGCCATTTCAATTAGATATCTTTGATTATGGGGATTATACAAAGGTACAACTATAGTCAAATGCTCATGTGCTGATTGTCTTGGCTGTTCAGATATATTGCTTGGTGATTCCTCTTGAACTGATGAACAAGTTAAACCAGTAGTACTCGCAGCCACAACACTTGTCAGCCAAGGACCCAAAGCCGCTGTCATCACCACTAAAACAATTACGCTGTTTAATACCAATGGAGGTAATAGCCCAGACCGATATCCCCCTAATGCCACTGCTAATGTCGTACTTACCAAAGGAATTGATAGTGACCAAATTGTTAGAGTTTCCTGCCAGTTATAGTTGTAAACCAGTTTTGCCAACAAAGCGGCTATAAATTTACTAGTAATCAAACCGCAGAAAATTAACAACAATAACTTGATTGTGCTATTGCCGTCAAAAAAAGCAGGTAAATCAATCCTTGAACCCAAATCAACAAAGAAAATGGGAATGAATAGCACACTGCCAATAAACACCAATTTTTCTTTAACTGGCCCTTCTCCTACAGCTTCATTCACCGCCAAGCCAGCTAAAAACACACCAACTATTTTTTCTAACCCCATCATTTGAGCAACTACAGCTGCGAGAAACACAGACATTAAGACAAATAAAAACTTGTTGCCTTCGTCGTCTCCAGACCGTCGGAAAAATTCTTTACCCGCCCAATCAAACCCTACTAACACTATCAAAGCGTAACTTATTATTAATGCTACTATTGGCACTATTTGATCAACGCTGAATACCCCAGCCTGAGAGCTTGCTATACAAACACTTAATATCAATACTGTACCAAGATCATTAAAAATCGTGGCTCCCATTGTCATGGTGATAGCCTCGTTGTTTACCACTCCCAAATGACTGATAATCGGATATGCCAAAAGAGAGTGAGAAGCAAGTAAAGCACCAATTAAGATTGAGGTATGCCAGCCAAAACCACAAAATCGCCCTACTAATGTCCCGAGTATCAGAGGGAGACTGAAAGTCAGGCTACCAAATACCAAAGAACGAATTTTCTGTTTACGAAAAACTTTGAGATTAAATTCCAACCCACCTATAAACATTAAGTAAACTAACCCAATGTCTGATAGCAAGGTGATCATTGGGGATTCTGACTCCAATAAACGCCAGCCTGATGGACCAAGTACTACCCCAGAGCAAACCAAACCCACTAATCCTGGCAATCTTAGCCGGTCAAAAAGGATAGGTACAACTAAGATCACTACCAATAAAATAGCAAAGGTAACAATTGGTTCCTTACCAAGAACTTGGGAAGTTGGTTCCGAAGCCAGCACTTGTGATAAGAGTTCCATAGGTAGGACTAAAATGGGCAACGGTGAAACTGTGATAATCGGAAGAACTATCGCCTGATTTATATAACTTTCAAAAGCTAACCCGAATAAATATTCAAAAAACTTAATCTAACACCAGCTAGGCAATCGATTAGCAACTAACTACCTATGGGTGAATTTGACTCAAAATAAACCGCAAGCGATCATAATCGTCTTTTAACAGTATACTCAAGTGTCTTCCCGCTTTGATTAACCATTCTCGGTCAGCTTTGCGTAACTGGTAAACTTCACGAATGGCAGATGCAGCCAAGGATTCTACCGGCGCACCGTTAATCAAAAGTAATGTCCGTAAAAAATCTAGTTTTTCGGTGAATTTGACGATTGCTTCTGGTTGACACCGATAAACAGCTTGATGAATCTGAGGTGGACGAGGTGGGAGATACTGATATACTCCTTGGTTATAACTTAGATTTTGAGACTGCTGCTCAAATCCAACAATGGCTGCCCGAAATTCAGTTTTGAGCATAGCAAATATCTGGGGTTGCTCCTCACGCAAAGTTGCCAAGGACAACCCCAATGCTCTAGCTCGGTGTACAGAATCTATGGGCATAGTTGTGGCATGATATACCACAGCATAGACTTGATTGCCAGATTCTTCATCCACAGCACAAACCCAACTCCCAAAAGGTGGCATAGGTGGAAAACTCAAGTCTTCCGGTTCTAAACACTGTGCCAAAAATTCGGTAGTCGCTGTTTCTATCACCTCCCCAATATGGTCAGGATGGCGATCGCCTGTAGCAAACTGTGGTAAAGGTAGACGCATGAGAGTGCCGAGTAACGAGTGCTGAGTAACGAGTAATGAGTCAACAGTTGAGAATTATCATCTCATTACCTATCACCCATCACCCATTACCTATCAGTTATTACCTATTTTCCTTTTTTCTTGCCTGTAGTGTCTACAGGTTCTAATTCTGGCAAGCGAAAGGTAATTAATTTATCCCAATTACCACCTTCAAAAAGTACAGCTACCTTGCCATCACTGACCCGTTGTACAAGTCCTTCATAGCGATAATATGTGTCTGCGGGATTTTTGACGCGAACAGTTGCTCCAGGCAGAATCATGTTTTTACCCTCGGTTTATTCTCTGTTAATACCTTAATATTAGTTGTTTGTCAGTTGTTAGAGAAAAAAGGCAAGAGAGGAAAAACAGCAGTTGTTTAATTTTTAATGTTTAATTTTTGATTTTTAATAGCTCTGTTCCCTGATTTAATAATACTTCTGGCGTTGGCGGAAATTGGCTACAGATTCTACTATTCCCAAAGCGATAAAGTTAGTCAACATCGCAGAACGACCATAACTCATCCAAGGTAAGGGTATACCAGCCACAGGTGCTAAACCAACGGTCATGCCCACATTAACAATGACTTGAAACATAATCATCGATAAAACACCAATAGCCAACAACGAACCAAAATTATCTTTGGCGGTTTGAGCTACGCGTAGTAGACGGAAGCAAATCAAGCAAAAGACAAACAATACTATTAAACAACCAGCAAAACCAAACTCTTCACCAACAGCGGAGAAAATAAAATCTGTGTGCTGCTCAGGTACAAAATTGAGTTGAGTCATGGGACCTTTGAACAAACCCCATCCCCAAATTTCTCCGGCACCAATGGCAATGCGAGATTGGATTAAGTGATAACCCGCACCAAGAGGATCATGTTCAGGATTGATAAATACACTCAGCCTATCTTTTTGATATTCTTTTAATACATGATTCCAAGCGAAAAACCCTAATTCACCTCCCAACATATTAAAAGCGAAAGCAGTGATAGCTCCGCTCGCTAAAGGCAACGCACCAACATTAAATCTCCGCCAGGGTAAAGTCTGCCATCCTACAATTCCCATTGCACCTGCCCAGGCTAAACCCAAAGGGCTAAAAGATAGGTCTTTAAGCAAGATGATCGGATCTGACAAAGGCCAGGAGATGCTAAACAGAATTGCCGATACTACAGGAGAAATCATCAGAATTAACCAACCCGGATTGGCATTTGCCCAATAAAGCATTCCTAGAACTATCGCCCCAAATACTAGAGATGTAGCCAAATCTGGCTGTAAAAATATTAATCCCCAAGGTATGGCAGTGATTGCCAAGACACGAAATACACTGTCAAGGGTAGAAGCTGTACGTCTGTGCAGTAAAGCCGCTAGGGTGATAATTACGCCTATTTTGGCAAATTCTGAGGGTTGGACATTAAAGCCACCAATGCTAATCCATCGCTGTGCGCCTTTGGCACTAGTTCCAGCGATCATCACAATCATCAAACTAAAATTAGTGAGCGCGTAGGTTATCCAGTGCCACTGAATTAGGTTTTCGTAGCGGCAACGAGCCAAAAACAAGGCGATGATTGAGCCAATACCAGCTACAAGCCAGTGCCACCACCAATCAGTTAATGGCTGCTTTAGTTCTGTACTTAGAATCATCAGACCGCCAAACAAACTCAGGGCAACAGGTAAACAAAATAATAGCCAATCTACTTGCTGCCAGGGTTTAACCCAATATTGCCAGCGGATTTTGGGGAGCGAAGGTTTTAACAACATTGTGCGAAGAGGAACTTGAGCGTTAAAGGATGATGGAGAGGGGGAGACACGGAGATAGGGAGAGGGGGAGACACGGAGATAGGGAGACGCGGAGAGGGGGAGACGCGGGGACACGGAGAAATAATTATCTATTGCCCCCTGCCCCCTGCCCCCTGCACCCTGCCCCCTGCCTTCTGCCTTCTGCCTTATGTTAGAGCAGCGACTGATACTTTACCGGCGATAGTTAAAGCGATCGCTTTCAGGGCTTGAGCAGAAGCTGAATCTGGTTCAGCAACAACTATCGGCACACCATTATCACCGCCAATTCTAGTAGAAATCTCTAAAGGTACACATCCCAACAGTGGTATTCCTAATTCTGCGGCAGTTTTTGAGCCACCTCCGGAACCGAAAATATCATATTGTTTATCCGGTTGATCTGGGGGAATAAAATAGCTCATATTTTCCACAATTCCCAATACCGGGATATTCAACTGCTGGAACATCCGCAACCCTTTCCGCGAATCCAACAGCGCTACTGTTTGCGGTGTGGTGACAATCACTGCCCCAGCGATGGGTACTGCTTGGGTTAAAGTTAACTGAGCATCTCCGGTTCCTGGTGGCATATCCACAATTAAATAGTCCAGTTCTCCCCATTGCACCTGATAAAGAAATTGGCGAATTATGCCATTCAGCATTGGTCCACGCCAAATCACTGGCTGATCTCGGTCAATTAAAAAGCCCATTGAGACTAACTTGACACCATGATTAAAAGCAGGTTCCAGGATTTCACCTGTTTCTGTAGAGCGAACCGCAATTTTTGCATCAGCCAACCCTAGCATGGTGGGGTCATTAGGCCCGTAAATATCAGCATCTAACAAGCCGACTTTGGCTCCGGTTTGTGCTAAAGCCACTGCCACATTTACCGCCACTGTACTTTTACCAACGCCTCCTTTACCGCTAGAAACAGCAATAATATTTTTTACGCCTGGAACACCATTACGGTCAGGTAAGCTTTTTTGCTGTGGTGTTTCTGCTGTTACTTCTACGCTGATATCCGTCACACCAGGGAGCTTGGATACTGCTTTTTTACAATCTTCAACAATAAATTCCCGTAAGGGACAGGCAGGAGTTGTCAACACCAAAGTAAAGCTAACCTTGCCAGCGTCAATTTTGACGTTGCGAATCATATTCAGTTCTACCAGACTTTTGCGAAGCTCTGGATCTTCAACCGGTCGTAAAACTTCTAGGACTGAGTGAGAATCTAAGACATCATACATAGTGTGTATACCGTTGCGCCTTAATAAAATTTAAAAGATTGTCAATTTTACCTACTTGCATCTTAACTTTCTTGGGGCAGTTATTCAGTTATCACTTGTCACTGGACATTGGAAACAGCTACAACTGACTCCCCACTCCCCACTCCCTAAAAATCCAAACACCCACCATTGAGGGATTTTTTCTTCCCTGAAACTGCTGATAATGCTGCCTTTTCTACAGCTTCCACCAAGGAACGTGCTACCCGATCTGCATAAGGACGAGAGAATGTCCAAATTAGAGGTGATAACCAACCGCGTAACGTTACAGAATAAGATAAATAACTGCCACAAACAGTTGACTCCACTTGATATGTCACTCGTTCCTCAATTCCTGGGATTGCCAAGATGCGGATACTCAGCATTTTTTTGGGATTGACGCATTCTACGAAAATCTGGATGGGAATCGGCGAAAAACGGGTGAAAGCCTGGAAAATCAATCCAGGTTTAGGTACTAGTCCTAATGGTACATTAGTACTTTTGAGTAGTGGATGCCAAGAAACATCTGTGAAGTCAACCACTTGTTGCCACAGTTCATCTACAGAAGCAGAGCTGATCTCTCGATAAGTCCGCACCAAAGCAGCACAAAATCGAAGACGTTTGCGGTGGCTGAATTTTGACAACCAACTTTGCACTTTTCTTATCCTCCTCCAGAAGCAAACCTACGCAGGATCTGGTAACTTTGGCATTTTAAGTAGTAGCTCTTTGCTTCCGCTATTTGCCATAGTTGTCATCCAACAAACAAACTACCTTCTAGACTAATTGGTCAGAGTCTGGTATTCGTACCAGAATGTTCCAAGCAAAAAGTCGCAAAAAAACTTGGTTAATATACAAGCCTATACGCATTTGAGGGACAATAGCTCTAGTTATGCCCATCAATGGCGCAAATGCTTGACAACTAAGAAAAGGCAGTTTTGGCATTCTTGAGCTTTGGTGGCTCTGATTGCCGACAAATTTTGAAAATGAAAATTTGTAGCTTTCAAAGAAATTGTAATTTTAGGTTCGGGAATCTATGTTGACCAATTCGCAAACACCCACTCTAGCAACAGAATCATCGAATTTTCTTCCAGCATCTGACGCTCAGGCTAGAGTCAGTCAGTTTATGCAAAATTTGCAAGATAAAATTACTCAAGGTTTGGAGGAACTGGATGGTGTTGGTAAGTTTCAAGAAGACAGTTGGCAGCGTCCAGAAGGGGGTGGTGGGCGATCGCGTGTACTGCGTGATGGGGCTATCTTTGAACAAGCTGGTGTAAATTTTTCTGAAGTTTGGGGTTCCCATCTGCCACCGTCAATTTTAGCCCAACGTCCTGAAGCAGAAGGACACGGCTTTTATGCCACAGGAACTTCCCTGGTGTTACATCCCCGTAATCCTTATGTCCCCACAGTCCATTTAAATTACCGCTATTTTGAAGCAGGCCCAGTATGGTGGTTTGGTGGTGGCGCTGATTTGACACCTTATTACCCCTTTGCTGAAGATGCAGCCCATTTCCATCAAACTCTGAAACAGGCTTGCGATCAACATCACCCAGAATATTATCCGGTGTTTAAGCGTTGGTGTGATGAATATTTCTATCTTAAACATCGGGATGAAACACGTGGTGTGGGTGGTTTGTTTTTGGATTACCAAGATGGTCAAGGGACTATATATCGCGGACCTGACCCTAATGGAGCGGCGGCTATTTATAGTAACGAAGTGGGAAAATTACCACCACGCACTTGGGAAGAGTTGTTTGCATTAGTGAAAGAATGTAGTGGAGCCTTTTTACCAGCTTATGTCCCAATTGTTCAAAGAAGACATGGGATAGAATATAGCGAGCGACAACGGAATTTTCAGCTCTACCGTCGGGGTAGGTACGTAGAATTTAACTTGGTTTACGACCGGGGGACAATTTTCGGACTCCAAACCAACGGACGCACAGAATCCATTCTCATGTCCCTACCACCTTTAGTACGGTGGGAATACGGCTACAAACCAGAACCTAATTCACCCGAAGCTGAGTTGTATGAAACCTTTCTCAAGCCTCAAGATTGGATCAACTGGACACCAAGTCATACTTAATTTGTGTGCGTTAAACTACTAAATACAGGCATTTAATAAAAATGTCGTATTTTTTAGTCGTAGCTTGCTCATCTCCAATTTCATCTCAGGATGATTCTGTGTCTGGTGAGCCAACTAACTTCCTAAAAATCTAAGAACTATCCCAGTGCAGGGGAAATTTAAAGATGAAAAGAACAGTAAGTTTTTTGGCTCACTAATTTTAAGTCTATATACAAAAGTAGTTGATATTCAGCCCATATCACGGAGAGGTACAGTGAATATAGACCAAAAAGCCTATACAACCGAAGACGGCAGTACTGTAATTGTCTTGAAACCGACAGATCGTCTAGACATCACAACTGCTTGGCAATTTCGGCTGAAATTACAGGAATGTATTTCCAAACTCAGTCGTCATGTAGTTGTGAACCTGGGACAAGTAAACTTTATTGATAGTTCTGGTCTCACATCTTTAGTCGCTGGGATGCGTGATGCTGATAAAGTTAAGGGCAGTTTCCGCATTTGTAATGTCCACCCAGATGCCAAACTTGTTTTTGAGGTGACAATGATGGACACAGTATTTGAAATCTTTGAAACTGAAGCAGAAGCTTTAGAAACCCTATTGCTCAACTTAGTCAGCAATGATGATCATCTTTTCGAGTCGAGACATCAAAATACTCACCAGACAATTCCTATATCTGGGTTAAGCTCGTCCTCTGCTCACTTTGTCCAATCATTAGCAGATGAATCAACTTAACTAAGAAGACGCTTTCATAAGAAATGTTGATATTCAGTTAATTTTTCTGTAGCGGTAAGGACCGACTGTTGCTCCCCATGTGGCTTTTCCAGTCTCGGAATCAATTCCTTTATCGTAGCTGAGAAATTTAGTTTCGGTAGCTTCAAAGCCCAAGGAAACTTGTATCCTGTTGCCAAGATAAGTAAAACTGCAAATGCTGCCTGGAGGTGCAGAAGCAGTAAATCGATAAAGATTCGATTCTAGAGTTTCCTGGTTCACTGACAAAATACAGCCTGGTAGTAAATCTAACTGCTCTGATGTCAGATGATTCAGTAAAGCAGGGTTACTACCTGCCCCTTGCAGGGAAGTTGGATCTTTAGGCATATAGTATTGCACTTGTATACACTCAGACTCTTGTCTTAACCGCATAATTCTTTGGCGGTATGGTTTGTCTAGATTGAGAGTATTCGCTTGTTCAGCAAACAGGGTGATACTGTCTTCTGGAAAAAGATTAACTGGTCGTTGCCATAAACGCAGGTGAACATACCACACAGGTTCGGCCATAGCCTGTTCATGATTGTCAAATTCACCAGCTAGGTACTGACCCAAAGTTATTAATTGTGGGGACAAGCTCATAAAATATCCGTAAATCACAAATGATTATAAATCCTAGTTAGTTTGATCAGCAAGAAGAGGACAAAAAAAGAATTTGTAATTAAGTTTTGCAACAGGGATTTAGACCTACGGAACTTATTAATTTTTCTTCCTGGACTCCATCTTCTGCCTCATCCCCAGAAAGAAAAATGATGGTGATGGAAAGAAAACGGTAAAGTTGATACAGTAAGTCTTTGAGAATCCAAAATCTGAAATCTAACATCCAAAATTGTATAACTTGGCAAAGAAGCCTTTAAGCTAGAAAATAAGAACACGTCGCCCTTAAAATTTTCTTTGTGAATAACGTCCGTACTGTCTCTGATACAAAGCGAACTTTCTACAGTCTTCATACCCGTCCAATCAACACTATTTACCGCCGGGTAGTGGAAGAGTTGATGGTAGAAATGCATCTGCTGTCGGTCAATGTCGATTTTAGCTACAATTCAATTTATGCCTTGGGCTTCGTCACATCTTTTGACCGCTTCATGCAAGGCTATCAACCCGAACGGGATCAAGAAGCGATTTTTAGTGCCTTATGTAAGTCTGTAGAGCAAGATCCACAACTTTATCGACAGGATGCAGCCAGATTGCAAGCCGTCGCTCAAAGTTTGCCAGCTAAGGACTTAATTGCTTGGTTGAGTCAAACCACTCACCTGGATGTAGATGGCGATTTGCAAGCACAACTGCAAGGAATAGCTGACAATCCTAATTTTAAATACAGTCGCTTGTTTGCTATTGGTTTATTCTCATTGTTGGAATTAGCTGATCCGGAACTAGTCAAAGATGACAAGCAACGTAATGAGGCACTAAAAGCGATCGCTAATGGTTTGCATTTATCAGAAGATAAACTTAGCAAAGATTTAGACTTATACCGCTCTAACCTAGACAAGATGGCACAAGCGCTGATAGTGATGGCAGATATACTCACCGCTGATCGAAAAAAACGCGATCAGCGTCAACAAAAATCTACCACACCAGTTGCTCCTCCCAGTAACAACGAATAATTTATAATCCATAATTCGTAATTCGTAATTCGTAATTAAAGGTTGCAGATCATCAAATAGTCAATGCAAAGCAACCTTGTTTACAACTAAGAAAATTTACAATCTAGTAAATTCTAAATTACGAATTAGTAATTACGAATTACGAATTATTTACACACCCAGTAATTTGTAAAGTACGCTGTTAATAACAGTCAGCGCAAAAGCTCCTAAAACAGCACTCCAAACACCATAACGTAAGCGAAAACCCTCCACTAACCATGCAGCAATACTAAAACAAGCCACAGCAATCATGAATGTGAAGATACCAGATAATAAGTCAAATGTGGCAAAATTTGGGATAATGAATACAGCACCTAGAATTGGTCTAACTAATGCTGTAATAATACCAAGAATTGCAGCGGAAAAGACGGCTTTCCCTGGAGTATCAATTTCAACCCCAAAAGGCAATTTGCTAATAATCCACAAGCTGATAGAAGTGACTATCCAAACAATTAACAGTGTCACAATATTCATTGCCGCAACCCTTGAAACGTAAATGGCGATGGCGATAAATTACTTGGTCTATTGAGAAAAAAATTGTTGTAACTTAACCAATTATTTATAAATTAGCAGTAATTCTTTCTCTTACTGGATTTTATTTTAGATATCTTTAGGTTTATCCAATTTTTCTGGAGATTGGTAAAAAATAAAATTCCCCCTAGCCCATAATATCAAAAAGGTTTTGGGGGATTTTCACATATAAACATTTACAAAAATTGTGTCACCTTTTAGGTGTAGAATTGCCGTTTTCCGGTGCTACAGGAACTTGGGGTACAGTGTTATTGGGACTTATAGGCGAAATACCAGGACTGATACCTTCCCCAGTTGCAGGTAATTGATTTGGGGCAGGAGGCAGAGAAGGGTTAAAATTGCCTGGAAAATCACTGCCAGGAATTGGTACTGTGTTAGGAAATGGCATCACTGGAGTAGTTAGTGATTGAGATGGCCCAGGAATAATTCCCAAAGACACACGATTACCTCCCACTTGCCGCAACAAATCTAATGTTTGGATAACATCGTTATAAGTTGCTGTACGCGATGCATTCAGCACCAAGATACCATCAGGATTGGTTTGGACATATTGTTTTAAGCGTGCTTCCAACTCCTCTCGTCGGATAGGATCTTTTTCGATGTAAATTTGACCAACAGCATCAATAGTCACAGGTAAGATATTACTACTTTTCTGTGAACTAGCAGCAGAGGTAGTACCTGTGCTGGCCTTAGGTAAATCAACATTAATTGCTTGTTGACGAGTAAATTGCAAAGCTGCCAATAAAAAGAATGTCAGAATACAAAAAACGACATCAATTAAGGGAATAATTTGAATCTGGACTTCTTCAATGGGAGTATTTAGATTAACTTTCATTTTCTAGCTCTGGTGACGAGTTAGGTTGAGAATTTGGGGGTGTCTCCTCTGGAGGAGTTTCATGAGTTGCGGGGTTTTCTGTAAACTTGTTTTTACCTCGCTTGCGGGGTGGATTAAAGCGTTCGCGTGGAGATTCCCGTACTATTCCTGATGTACTTTGATGAAAATCCGGGGGAAACTGACGATAGAGTAACTCTAAATCATTCCCAGCCTTATTAAAAACTTTGACTTGGTTAACAACAAAACCCTGAAACAGGCGATAAAATACCAAAGTAGCGATCGCAACTATTAACCCTGCTGCGGTACTAATGAGAGATTCTCCAATCCCAGTAGTTACGCCAGCTGTCGATTCAGTACCCAAATCGCCAATGCGAATTGAACGTAAAGACTGAATCAAACCCAAAACTGTACCCAACAATCCTAATAGTGGGGAGAGAGCAATCACAGATTCTAAAAGTTTTTCTCCCCGCCGCATACCTGCGATTTCTTCACCCGCAGTTGACTCTAGCGCTAATCGAAAGGTTTCCGCATCACCTCTTTGTAAACGTAGGGGTGCATAGAGAAAACGTCCAATAGGCTGATTTGTAAATTTTTGGGCAATTTCTGTAGCTATTTCCCAATTCTCAGTAGCAGCATCAAGAACGCGCTCAACTATTTCCTTTTCCTGTGTCAAAATCCGCAGCCAGAACCACAGACGCTCAAAAATGACACTTAACGATAGGACAGACAGCACCAGCAGAGGCCACATTGCTGGGCCACCCTTCTTAAACAAATCTAAAATATCCACTGTGTAGGTTTCCTCCCTCCATTACTAGAGCATCTTAATTCTAGAGATTAATGCACCATTACCACATTTACTGACTCTATTCTCAGGTAAGTAGCTAACAACTCCTTAGTGATACCATCTTCTATACACACTAGGGCGGTTATTCCCACCGGGAGTTTAGAGGATTATTTGCCAAAATAAAAAATAACCGGAGGTTAGAAATATGAACTTCTCAATTCAATCGCTTTACACATGGTATCGGAACACACTTCGTAATCCCAAATACCGTTGGTGGGTAATTCTCGGTACAATAGCATATCTTCTTAGCCCCATAGATATTGCTCCCGACTTCATACCTGTTATTGGACAAATTGATGATGTTCTGCTGTTGACTTTACTAGTTTCTGAAGTTTCTGGATTAGTTATTGATGGCTGGAAAGCGAAAAAAGGTGATGTAGAAACTAGCGTTAATGAGTCTACATCTACAGATAATATTGTTGATGTTGATGCTGTTTCTGTGAAATAAGTTTTTTTTAACGCAGAGGAACGCGGAGGTACGCGGAGTTAGAGGTTGTTAGCTACTCGTTTGATGCCATCTTTGAGGTGGAGGACGTTAAAGTTGATGAGGAGTCCGAGTTTACATTTGGCTAGTTTGAGATAGGTGAGAAGTTGAACGGAGTGGATTGGGTTTAAGGATTCTACTGCTTTAACTTCGACTATGATTTTGTTTTCGACTAGCAAATCTAACCGATAAGCACAATCTAATTTGACATTTTCGTAAATCAAGGGGACAGGAATTTGTCTACCAACATTGAGATTGGCTTTTTGGAGTTCATAGTCCAAACATTCCTCATAAGCTGACTCTAATAACCCAGGTCCCAAAGCAGTATGCACCCTCATCCCACAACCAATAATCAACCCACTTAACTCATTCTCTCTCATTCTCCGCGTTCCTCTGTCTTGAAAAGTTTCCTACGCCGGGAAACCCGGCTTCGAGGAACTTTTCGCCGCGCTTACCTCTGTGTTCCTCTGCGTTTAAGCATCTTCTCCAAACTCTATCAAAAATCTAAACGCCTTCAAAATATAATTAGCGGAATCTTGAGGAGAAGTGTTGTAAAAATGTGGCCATGCTAAACCTTTATCTTCATCATAATGATGACTGCGATGGGGATAATTTTCTAGCCATGCTAACCGCACTGCGTGACCTACTAACACATCTAAAACTATATATTCTTCAATTTGCAAGCTGGGGTTATTAGCGACTATTGCGGCTAATTCCATCAATGCTTCTACATTAACTTGGCGATATTCTGGGGCTTCAATTTTATTCAGCAAATGTTCAACTAGCAAAGCAAAATTTCTTTCTCCTGATGTCATTTCTGAAAGCATTACTTCACTATCTAAACGATTGCGTCGTTCTAATTTATCGCCAATTACTAGACCTTTACAATGTTCCATTAATAGCCAAACTTGTTTAAAAAAGTTTTTGGGAACTCGATTCAGTGCGCCTTCTGCTTGGCGAAATCTCCGCCAATTTTCGGAATTACTGGCAATTTCTTCGCTAATTGCAGGTGAAACTACCCAAGCGATATCACTTTCTTTTTGTTTGACGTGAAGTGATTCTTGTTGACGTAATAAACCACTTACGCCACTATAACCAGTTAAGACTTTATACAAGCGGATTTTTACTTCAAATGGCGAAAGTTGCATTAAGTAATCGTAGGCTTCATCTTGAGTAACGTGCAGTTCTTGAGCTAGTTCGCTGGTAATTAAGAGAATCAAATAACCAACTCTTAGTGTTAGCAGTCCTTGAAATAATTCTGGTTCTGATTTGATTAATATACCCAAATAAATCAAAATCTCTTGGGTCAAAACGCGATCGCGGATATCCTCACGACAGAAGTTATTGATTTTTTCCGCAATTTCATGGTGAGACATGGGTACAACCATCAGAGAAGCCTCACTGTAAGCCCTACCTACAGCAATTTGCTTACCTCGTACCACTATACTTGTGACTGCATCTGACAAGCCAATATCCACCATTTGGCGTAAACCCGCAGCGCGACGCACCACCGCCCAAATACCTAAATCTCCGGCTTTGGTGTAAACTTCATCCAATAAATCTGCTACTGTTACAGGTCTTCCAGGTCCACCATATCCTGTATCAAATTCTAAACCCTGTAACCGTTTTAAAGTTTGTAATAACTCTATTTGTTCATAAATATTTTCTGATGACCGCAAATAAACTAACAATGAATTCAGGTTAGTTTCACATTCCATTTGGAATTCTTGGGTGTGTCCTAACCGCCAATTTTTCGCCGGATTATAAGCTAGATAATAGCAACGTATCCCGGCATTTTTTAATGGTAATTGGGAAAATTCAGCATTGGGAAGAAAATCAATTGTTTGCATTCCTGCTGTCAGCATCAACTGATTTATTCGCCCTAATTTTACCTGGACACCATTACAAACACCATCTTTTAGTTCTTGCATTAATTCTAATAATGCTTGGGAACCGATTTCTAACATGGTGTGAGTTAACATTAAAGTCAAAGTCGGACGACCTAAATCACTCCAATATTTTTGAATATAAGCTAATTCACTTCTCAGTTGATCTACCAGAAAATGGTAATCAAGAGTTAAATAAAACTGCTGAGAATCTAGGAAAGATGGCAAAAATACAACTGTTTCACCACAAATTTTAAAAATTCTTGATGTTGTTAAACTCCGCAACCGCCGGACTGGACGGCCAGTTAAACCTAATTTATCATTACGCCCAATTTGCGTATAAATATGAGAAAGATCCTCAGCTTTCCTCACTTGAATTGGTTCAACTTGGGTAGGAGTTTGGGTTTCAATTCCGTGAACTTCTAGTTTTGCTTGTAATTCTTCGTCTTCTGCTAATAAAGCAATTTGTATTAAGGCTTCACGTTTTTTGTTTATACACAAATGTCTACCTAAAGGGTCAATTTCGCCAATTGCTATTAATCCTTCACTTAACATTTGACCAAGTAAGTATAAACTTTGCGCCCAAACTAAAGGGATATTTTCGTTAGGTAAACGGGGTTGAGTTTGTGGCGCTAATTTTTCGGCTTCGACGTTTTTAGCAGGGACATAATAAAGTTCAGGTAATAACCCTAGTCCTTCACTTTCTACAAGTAATGATTCTAATAGTTGTTGATATTGTTTAACTTGTTCTTGTTCACCGCGAAATATCCCATCCAGAACTAAATATGTGAAAAATAACGGCCATTCACATTCAATATCTTCAAATTGCTTTAATTCCCCTGGTTCATAATGTAAGCGTTGAGTGTCTTCTAAAACGGTTTGATGTCCATCTCGCAAAAAGCGTTTACAACCGTATTTACCTGCGAGTTTGGTGATAATTTTCTTAAAAGTCCGTTCTCGCAATTGCACATCTTCCACTGCAAAAGCGGGATAACTAATAATACTTAAAAGCGCTGCATCAACTTCTTTAGAACCTGATTCTCGTGGTAATAAAGATTCTAAGGTAATTCTGGCTCTAGCAATTTCATCGGGTAGTACATGAATGACTGAAGTTTGACTTCCATGTATACCAAAAAGATTGAGTCCGTTGATAGCTTCTAAAGCTGCTTTAGCCATTCCTACGGAACTAGCATTTAATTCTGCACTACCATGATTAATTTTATTTCCTCTTTCCCAAATGCCAAAGTCTGGAGTGCGGTAAGCTCGGCCAATATAATAAACTAAATTTTGGACAAAGTTAACTTCATCAACTGTATAAATAATTGATAATCCCCCTGCGGTCATTTGCGCCAACATCAGTAAAAATATTGATGTAGCATCAAGTTGTAAATGTCCCCATTCGTCATCACCCACTACACTGTCACCAGTGGCTGTATTATATTTAGCGTGTAGTCCATCTAATAAAGATTGAGTATGTTTAAACTTTTCTACTTTATGTGCTTGTCGCATCATGGCAAACAGTAGGCCACGCATTAGCTTGATTACACTATGCTGAAGTTCGTAGGTGCGTCCATCATCCTTGTCTAGTTTACGATAGGCAAGAGCTAAACCCCAAACTGCTAAAATACTGTAAACATTATCTCTTACCCAAGCATCAGTATAATCACCATGAGCGGTAATTGCTGTACTCGCAGGAAGCAAACCTGTGATGGGATTTTGACGAGTTAGAATAATCGTCTTAATTTGCTGGTAGTAACTATCCAGACGAGTTGACAATGCTGTCGGTGTTTTCATAAGTTGCTTAAAAAATGCTTGGTAAATTCAACCTTGTAACGGCGAGGTAAATAATGTAACTCAATACAGAAAGACTTTTGTCAATGGTGACAAGATTACAACTAGCTAAGGGTTATGTGTTTACTGAGATATGAGCTAGAAGACAATTTTCCTACTTATCCGTACCAAAAAACTATTTCTACCCAATTTTAATCACAAATTGGAAGATACATACCATTTTCTGGTAAATTAAATCATTTGCAATCAAGCTCTTAAGTTATAGGTGAGACAAAAGCTATTGGGAATTCTGATTAAATTCTAATTTTTAAGAGCTGACTACTGGAATAGGAAATTATTCAATTTAATGAAACTCAAACATATTGATGCTTTAAGAGGAATTGCTGTCCTATTAGTTATTTTGGTTCATACTAGCCAAAGCATTCCTGGAATATCATTACCATTACGATATTTTTCCAAATATGGACAAATGGGTGTGCAGTTGTTTTTCGTTATTTCTGCTTATACCTTGTGTCTTTCTATGGAAAGACATCAAGGAGAGTACTTTAAATTGCTAAATTATGCTATTCGTAGATTTTTGAGAATAGCACCGCTGTATTACACAGCAATATTTTTTTATATGCTGTGGAGTAGCACCAAGATGTATATTTATTTGGGAAATTTAACAATAGACAGTAAATATAATTTCATGAATCTTTTGACTAATTTCTTATTTTTACATGGATTTTATTCGCCAGCCAATAATAATATTGTTCCTGGTGGTTGGTCTATTGGTACAGAAATGTCATTTTATGTAATTTTCCCCTTTATATTTATGTTATTTAATAAAATCACGCGAAGAAAAACTGTTTTATATCTAATGTTGCCATTAATAATGCTATTGATAAATATTATTTTTCAATTTTGGTTTCAAATAACCACTGGATTTTCGGCTGATAATCATGCATTCATTTACAATAATCTTATTAATCAATTACCCGTTTTCTTTTTAGGTATCACTTTATTTTTTATAGATAAAAATCAATTAATAAAATATTTAAATTGGCAGCTTGATCTGATTATTTTTATTTTCTTCACTGCTATTTCCATGATCTTAATGTTTCAGCCACATTTCCCCTGTCGAGGCGCTATTATGCCATTTTTATCGGGATTGTCTTTTGTTTTTTTATATAATTTCTCTTCAAAAAAGAATTTTCTCAATCATCAAGCTTTGATGAATTTAGGTAGAGTATCTTTTTCTGTATACATATTCCATTTCTTATTTGCATGGGATCTATCTAGAATGATATACGATTATTTAAAGTCTTTTTTGCCCAAAGATATATTATTAGTTATGTGTTTTATAATCACAACTATTTTAACGTATAAGATTGCTGTAATTACAGAAAATCTCATTGAAAAAAGAGGAATAAATCTAGGAAATTTATTGATAGAAAAAATCAAAAATAAATCAGTTTCATAATCAAAAAAAATTGGGTTGACAATGACCAGGCAAAGATTGAGTCTGACTCAGATGATACTGGTGCTAATACGGAGAAATAATAATATCTAAATGTGGAAATTATTTATGACCAACTTGCACTTACCAATTGATGATTAAAACGATATCATATAAAGCATCACTTCAGACATCACAGCTTGGAACGCGCCATGAAAGCAGAAACCATCCGCACAACGTTAACAATTCCGAAAGAACTGCTAGAAGCTACAGATAAAGCAGTGTTAGAGGGAAAAGCCAAAAGTAGGAATGATTTTGTTGTGCAAGCTTTGAAGCGGGAATTAGCAGCACAAAAAAGAGCGGAAATTGATGCTGCTTTGGCGGAAATGGCAAAAGACCCAGATTATCAGACAGAAGTGTTAAAAATGGAGGCAGAATTTGCTACGGCGCAATGGGAGGCGTTGCAGTTAGGGGAATCTCCAAGATGAGAAGGGGTGAAGTGTATGATGCGCGTCTGGAAATGACTGAAGGTTCAGAACAGGGAGGAACTCGCCCGGTAATTATTGTCAGTCGTGACGTGATTAATCTATCTAGCCCAGTGGTTTTAGCAGTACCCTGTACTACATATCAAGACGGGAAGCGAGTTTACCCCACTCAAGTTTTAATTTTAGCACCAGATGGCGGACTGAGGAAAGACTCGATTGCAATGGCGGATCAGGTGCGGGTATTGTCTAAAACCCGCTTTTTGCGTTTAAGAGGGGTACTTTCTGATGTGGTAATGGCGCATTTGGCACAGGCTTTGTTGATTGCTTTAGATTTACCGGGGTGAGTGGTGAGTGCGTTAAACTCTGTTAACGCACCACTCAGATCATGTTTATAAATTACTAACCGCTTCCGCAATTTTCCCAGAAACAAACGGTAAAATTTCCCGGCTTTTGGCTTGTGCTTTCCCTTCCGTAAATATCACTAACAGATAAGGACGTTGATCTGGTAATTCAATATAAGCCGCATCATGGCGGACTGTGCTTGTCCAACCGGCTTTTGACCAAATCTGACTATTTTCCGGTAATCCACTGCCTAAGAAGCCTGTAACTTGGTCTTCTTCTACATCTTGGGGTAACTCATCAGGGTTAATACTGCGTTTGAGTAAAGACATCATGGATTGCGATCGCACACTCGACACCGCTACCCCACCCACGATACTATGCAATAACCTAGCAGTAGCATTGGTAGTCAGCATATTCCGATTTTCAAACATCTCTCCATAAAACGCCCTTTCTCTTCCATAGGGGCCATCACCCCAAGTTTTTTGACAAACATTAATCGTCCCCATTTCCTCCCACCCCAAGGATTGATAATAGCGATTAATAATATTGCGTTGATATTTCCAAGTTTCAAAAGGTCCAGCGGGTAACTCAGAACCAGAAGTAGTACCGCTGAGAATATCGACAATTAAACTGGTAGCATCATTACTAGAGTCAACAATCATATCCCGCAAGGCGCGTTCCAATTCCTTGGAAGTGTTACTCATTCCTTTTTCTAACCATTCATGAACTGCTACCAAATAAAACAACTTCACAACACTAGCGGGATAAATGCGTTCTCCACCACGATAACTAAATCCCCGCACAGGATGATTCCAAAAAGCGTCAGGAGTCAACGCACCTCCTGTATTTACAGGTACTGGAGGATCATAAACAACCCAAGTTAAAGCTATTTGATTATGGGCTAGACTATCAAATTGAGACCAAGTTGCTTCTAAAATTTCATTACCGAGATGTTCTAGTTGTTCGTCTTTATTAAAAAAAACCATTTGAAAATAATTTCCTTATGCTATCAGGAGTCTAGTTTCTGGCTTAATCCTATCATTATCTGTATAATTACTGAGATAGGAACTATGATTAGGCGCATTTTAGGTAATTTAGTATGACACTGGATTTAAAAAGATTTTATCAAGCTTGCAATCCTAACAAAACTCTTGATAAAAGCAAAGCTGAAGATGAACAATACTATATTGATTTTTCTGAGGTGCGAGGTGCAGAAATCATTAGAGAATTAAAACGCACTATTACTTTACTTTCTCCAGAATCACCAACTTGTCAATTATTTACAGGACATATTGGTTGTGGTAAATCCACAGAATTGCTAAGATTAAAAGCAGAATTACAAGAACAGGGATTTCATGTAGTTTATTTTGAATCTAGTCAAAGTTTAGATTTAGCTGATATTGATATTACAGATATTTTACTAGCAATTGCCCGTGAAGTTAGTCAAAGTTTAGAATCAGCAGGAATTAAACTCAAACCAGGATATTTTCAAAATCTATTTACAGAAATAGCTGAACTTTTACAAACCCCTTTAGATATTGGTGTCGAAGCAGAATTATCTGTAGGTATTGGCAAAATTACCGCTAAAACTAAAGATAGTCCCAAACTGCGTAGTCAACTCCGACAATATTTAGAACCCCGCACCAATGGCATTTTAGAATCAATTAATAAAGAATTACTCATCCCTGCACAAGAAAGACTCAAAAAACAAGGTAAATCAGGTTTAGTAGTTATCATTGATAACCTCGATAGAGTAGATAATGCACTGAAACCAAATGGTCAATATCAACCAGAATACCTATTTGTAGAACGTGGTGAACAGTTAAACAAATTAAACTGTCATGTTGTTTATACAATTCCCCTAGTTCTCATATTTTCTAATGCATTAGGTAGATTAACAAATCGCTTTGGCGTAGATCCTAAAGTCTTACCAATGGTAGCTATTAAACAGAGAAATGGCACAGATTATCAAATAGGAATTACATTACTAAAAGAAATGATAATGAAGAGAGCTTTTCCTAGTGTAAATTGGGAACAAAGTCAAAATTTAATTACAAAAGTTTTTGATAGTCCTGAAACATTAGAACGACTTTGTAAAGTTAGCGGTGGTCATTTGCGTAACCTATTAATGTTATTATTTCGTTGTCTACAAATAGAAGATATACCAATTTCTCGAAAATGTGTAGAAACCGTCATCAGAAAACGTTGTAATGAGTTAAATTTAGGAATTACACCTGATGAATGGGAGTTATTAAGAGAAGTATGGAAAACAAAAACCTATCGAGGTGAAGAACAATATGATATCTTACTCCGCAGTATGTTTGTATTTGAATATCGAGACGAAGATGGTTCTTGGTTTGATATTAATCCAATTTTGATAGAATCAAAAGAATTAATGTAATAGATAATTTCCCCTCTTAATACTTGTCGGTTAGGCTCAAAAAATAGAGTTACGTAGGTTGGGTTGAGGAACGAAACCCAACATTTATCAGTATTATTTCCCCTCCTCACTTGCGTTGTAGGTTTTTGTTTTTACTGCTGTGAGACAATGGATAGGTTAAGCAATAGCGCAACTCAACAAAATACAGGAAATGTTGGGTTTCCTTACGTCAACCCAACCTACGTAGATCAATAATTTCAGTAGATTATTTCAAATCAGTATTTAACATCATGTCATGAATAATCAAGAAATTCCCACTGATAATAACGATAATTCCTTACAAACCATATTAAGAGCAATTAGATTATCTCAAGGTCAATTATCACTTATTTTCCTCCGCTGCAATTATGCTAAATTACGTCAACAGATAGCAGCACAACTCAAAGAAGTTTCTTCCATACCCATTCAAGAAATTACTTTATCAGAATCAATTAAAAGTTTGTATAACCAAATATCTCAAGAATTGGGAAATGAACAACCACAAGCTTTAATAATTTCTGGTTTAGACTCTGTAAAAAACATTGACTCAATTTTGAGTTTATCAAATCAAATTCGAGAAGAATTCAGGAAAAACTTTCCCTTTCCCATTCTAATTTGGATAGATGATCAAATTCTCAAAAAAATCATCAGAGTCGCACCAGATTTAGAAAACTGGGGGAGTATTATTGACTTTGAAAATGATACTGATGATTTAATTGATTTTCTACAAGAAACAACAGCAGAAATTTTTACTAATGATGTTATTCCTAGTCCTCAAGTTTACAAAGAAATAGAATCTGCAAGTCAGGATTTACAAAACAGAGGAGAAGACATTACCCCAGAAATACAAGCAGGTTTAGAATTTGCTTTTGGTTTACGAGAATATCAACAAGATCATTTAGATGATGCTTTAATTTATTATCAACGAAGTTTGGAATTTTGGCAAACTCATAATAATTTAGAACGTCACGGTATTCTCTTAGTTAAAATTTCCTTAGTTTATACTCGAAAAGCTGAAATCAGTAATACTGAAAATCAAGAAACATGGCAAAATGCTAGAGATAATTTACAGCAAGCTTTAGGGATTTTTGAACAAGCAGAAAGATTAGATTTAGTAATTGAATATATCAACCGATTGGGTGAAATATTACGACATTTAAAAGCATGGAATGATTTAGAATCTCTCGCTAAAAAATCACTAAAATTATATGAAAATATCTCTTCTATTAATGTAGTGACAATTCATGAATTGTCCCTACAGCAAATTAGATTAGGTCGAAATTATGGCTTTTTAGCAGAAGTAGCTTTTAAAAATCAAGAGTGGGAAAGAGGAAAGCAATACATACAGCAAGCACTAAATATTTTAATGAATATTCCTAATTTACCATCTCAAGAATATGGTTTATATCGCTTATTTTTAGCTCTTTCTCAAATATTCTTAGGAGAAATTTCAGCAGCAATTAAAACTTTAGAAACTGCTAGAAATGAAAGTCATCCGCAGTATAATCCTAAATTATATATTGATATATTAGAACAATTAAATTTACTATATTTTCAAGAAAAACAATATTTAAAAGCTTTTGAAATTAAACAAAAAAGATTACAAATTAAACAACAATATGGATTTACAGCATTTATTGGTGCATCATATTTAAATCCACAACGCAAAGTTATTAAATCTGAAAATTCTGATATTGAAAATATCGGCACAATTGCTCAAGAAATTTCTGCTTCTGGGAGAGAACAAGATGTTAAACGATTGCGTGGCAGAATTGCGGGAAATGAACATAAATTAACTGTAATTCATGGACAGTCTGGAGTCGGTAAAAGTTCCATTTTACAAGGTGGTTTAATTCCTGCACTGCAACAAGAACCAATTGGAGAACGTGACGCTTTACCTATACTTTTACGGGTTTATACAAATTGGGTGGAAAATTTAGGACAAAATTTAAAAATTGAAACAAATGAATATTCAAGAGATACAATTATTCAACAATTGCGAAAAAATGAAACCAGAAATTTATTAACGGTTTTGATATTTGACCAATTTGAAGAATTTTTCTTTGTTTATACTGACCAAAAACAAAGAAGACAATTTTATGATTTTTTACGAATCTGTTTAGATATTCCTTTTGTGAAAATTGTCCTTTCCTTACGAGAAGATTATTTACATTATCTATTAGAATTAGACCGTTTAGTTAATTTGACAGTTACTAACAATAACATTCTTGATAAAAACATTCGTTATTATTTGGGTAATTTCTCACCCGCAGATGCTAAAGCTGTGATTAAAAGTCTCACAGCAAAAATAAACTTTTATTTACAACCAGAATTAATTGATGAATTAGTTAAAGATTTAGCCGGAGATATTGGAGAAGTTAGACCAATTGAATTGCAAATAGTCGGGACACAATTACAATCAGAACAAATTAAAACTTTAGAAAAATATCAAGAATTTGGCAAAGAAAAATTAGTTGAGAAGTTTTTAGAAGATGTTATTAAAGACTGTGGTGCAGAAAATGAACAAACAGCGCGACTGGTTTTATATTTACTTACCGATGAAAATGGGACAAGACCTTTAAAAACTCGTGCTGAATTAGTAGAACAGTTAGCAGCAGGAATTAAAAACCTGGATTTAGTTTTAAATATTTTCGTTGCGTCTGGTTTGGTGTTACTCTTACCAGAATCACCTGCGGATAGATATCAATTAGTGCATGATTATTTAGTTGAGTTTATTCGTCAACAACAAGAACCGAAGCTAAAAGAGGTCTTGGAAGAGTTAGAAAGGGAGAGAAAGCAAAGAAAACTAGCTGAAGAAGAGTTACAACAAGCACTAGAAAGAGAACTGAAAAGAGAAAAGAAGCAGCGTCAACAGGCTGAAGAGGAACTAAAGAAAGCTGAGGAAGCAAAAAGAATTTTAGCAGAGGCTAATAAAAAAGCCACACAAAGAATTCGGATTGGTTCAGGAGTCCTATTTATAGCCATTGTTTTAGTTGGAATAGCTACCGTGCTAGTAATCCAAACGTATCACGTCAGAAACATAATTTATTTGTAAACATCAGGGTATTAATTTGAGTCCAGAGGATAGGCAGTTGTGTGATGATGTGAAATAGTCTGAATCAGGATATCCAGGATTAACAGGATGGTTTATTATATGATTTTGTTTATCTTTGATAATTCTCATTCAGGCAATCAAGGATTTGATGATTCAAACAATAATTAATCATGTCAATAAACTTACCAATTCCCCATTCCCCAACGGCAGAATATCACTGTAAAACTAACCTTAATTTATATGATTCTCCTGAATGTGTCCGCTTGGTAACTCAAGCCGCAATAGGAAGACATTTAAAAATCACATCTAACCATCAAGATAAAGCAATAGAAGTTTGTTTATGTGAAGATGACTATCCGGGATGGTTATCTTTTCAAGATTTGCAATTTCTCCAACCCACAGAAACAAAATATCAACCTCAATTATTATCAGCCACAGAAATTCAACAACAAATACCCGCAATTATCGCCTTTACTCAAGCCGCAAAACAACAAGATAATTATTACCTTTGGGGTGGAACAGTTGCACCTAATTATGATTGTTCTGGTTTAATGCAAGCAGCTTTTAAATCTGTGGGTGTGTGGCTACCAAGAGATGCCTATCAACAAGAAGCTTTTACACAATTAGTTGATATTAATGAATTACAACTAGGGGATTTAATCTTTTTTGGCACTCCCCAAAAAGCTACTCATGTAGGATTATATTTAGGTGATGGTTGCTATATTCACAGTTCAGGAAAAGAACAAGGACGCAATGGAATTGGTATTGATCAACTTTCAGGACAAGGTGATAAAGTTAGTCAGGCTTATTATCAACAACTTCGCGGTGCTGGTAGAGTTGTGAAAAGTTATGTTGGTAATTCCTAATTCCCCAGATCCCTCGTTCCCATACTCTGTATGGGAATGAATTCTACAAGGCTCTGCCTTCAATAATAGCAGAGTCAGAGCCTCTATGATAGGATTCCCAGTCAGAGACTAGGAACCAGATAACCCATTTTTTCGGTAAAATTCAGTTATCAGCCATAACTCATCAGCAATGATTAATCAGCAACTACCAATTACCAATCACCAATCACCAATCACCCATTACCAATCCCCAGATGTCTCGGTAGTTGTACCCATCAAAGATGAAGTCGAAAGTTTGCCTTTATTACTAGAAGCAATTTCTTCCACTCTCAAAGCTAGTGAATTGAATTATGAAATTATCTGTGTAGATGATGGTTCTAGTGATGGTTCAGCAGAATTTCTCAAAGAACAAGCACAAATTCGCACTGATTTAAAAGCGATAATTTTGCGACGTAATTATGGACAAACTGCGGCTATGTCTGCGGGATTTAATTATGCTACAGCCAAAGCAATTGTAACTCTAGATGCTGATTTGCAAAATGACCCAGCTGATATTCCCATGTTATTAGCAAAGCTAGATGAGGGTTATGATTTGGTCAGTGGTTGGCGGCAAAATCGCCAAGATGGGGCTGTTAATCGGTTGCTGCCTTCAAAAATCGCTAATTGGTTAATTCGTCGCAGTACCAGCGTTAATATTCACGATTATGGTTGTTCTCTTAAAGCTTATCGTAGCGAATTAGTCGCAGATATGAACCTTTACGGAGAATTACACCGCTTTTTACCAGCTTTGGCATATATCGAAGGGGCAAGAATTACAGAATTACCTGTGCGTCATCATGCGCGACGCTTTGGAAAAAGTAAATATGGTATTTCTCGGACTTTCCGGGTGTTGATGGATTTGTTAACCATCTTGTTTATGAAAAAATTCCTCACCCGTCCTATGCACGTTTTTGGGTTGTTGGGTTTAATATCTATGGTTTCCGGGGGAGGAATAGGAATTTATCTCACTTTCCTGAAATTGTTTTTGCAGGTAGATATCGGTAATCGTCCTTTGTTAATTTTGGCAGTATTGTTGTTAGTAACAGGCGTGCAGTTGTTTTGCTTCGGTCTTTTGGCAGAATTGCTAATGCGTACTTATCATGAATCTCAGGGAAGACCGATATATCGAGTGCGGGAAGTAGTGGCAAAAAATGTTAAGTAACGTAACAATAGAAAGACAAATTACTTAGCATTAAATTGCATCTGCCGTGAAAGAGTTTGATACTTTCGACGTTAATCTACGGCGAAACCTGCGGATATTGTTTACAGCAGGTTTATTATTTTGGTCAAGTTTAGCTTCGTTATTGCCGACTTTACCTTTGTATATCGAGTCTATTGGGGCAAGTAAGCAACAAATTGGCATTGTCATGGGTAGCTTTGCGATTGGGATGTTGCTATTTCGTCCCCAAGTAGGAATATTAGCAGATCGTCGGGGCAGAAAGATTGTGTTACTGATTGGGATGTCAGTGGCTGCGATCGCACCTCTTGGTTATTTGGTAGTAAAATCAATTCTACCTTTAATGGCAATTCGCGCCTTTCATGGTATCAGTATAGCCGCCTTTGCCACAGGTTACATCGCCTTAGTGGGAGACTTAGCACCAGAACACCGACGTGGTGAAATCATCGGTTATATGAGTTTGGTTAATCCCATTGGTGTGGCACTAGGTCCTGCTTTGGGTGGATACTTACAAGCCGCATATGGTTACACACCGTTATTTCTAGCATCGGCTACTTTAGGTTGTTTGGGTGTATTATGCATCCTCCCAATTGCCAATCCACCTATTCTGGAACAACCGACAAACTCCACGGATGATCGATTTTGGCAATTACTAATTAGTCCCCGTGTGCGTATACCCGCTATTATACTTTTACTGTTTGGTTTAGCTTTAGGTACTGTACATACCTTTATTGCCTTGTACATCAAATCAACAGGAGTGGATTTAAATGCCGGATTATTTTTTACGGCTGCGGCTATATCCAGTTTTAGTGTCAGGTTGTTTACTGGTCGGGCTTCTGATCGGTATGGAAGGGGTTTATTTATCACCTTCAGCTTGATGGTTTATACTTTGGCAATGATCTGTATTTGGCAAGCAAACAATCCCTTCACTTTCTTGCTGGGAGGATTTATAGAGGGTGCCGCTTCTGGAACAGTCATTCCGATGATTTCCGTGATGATGACAGATAGGGCATTACCCCATGAACGAGGGCGGATATTTGGCGTATCTTTAATGGGATTAGATACTGGACTGATTATAGCTGGTCCCATTTTGGGTGCTGTTGCCCAACAAATCGGCTATCGCAGTATGTTTGGTTTTGCGACTGTTTTAACTGTCTTGGCAATTCTCATTTTTGTCACCCAGTCCAGCAAAAATATAACCAATTCCCTCCGCTTTGCCTTTGGTCGTGGAGAAGATGTTTATGCCTTGAAAAGATAAATAAAAAATAAATATATAATAAATTGCACAAGCCCTAAACAAAGAGTTTGTGCAATTTCTTTATTAAACGGGCGAGGAGGGATTCGAACCCCCGACACCGTGGTCCGTAGCCACGTGCTCTAGTCCACTGAGCTACACACCCTTAACCGACTGCATCTGATAATAACATAAACTCCGGGAATTATGCAAGATAATTTTGAAAATTCTTCTAAATTAACCCACCTGAACCCCCAGGGCGAGGCGCAAATGGTTGATGTGTCTAACAAAATCCCTACTGTGCGCCAAGCTGTAGCTACAGCCAGGGTGCGGATGCTACCAGCCACCTTTGCCGCCATTCAAGCCGGAAATGCTCCTAAAGGGGATGTTTTGGGAACTGCTAGGTTAGCGGGAATTATGGCAGCCAAGCAGACATCTAATTTAATTCCCCTCTGTCATCCTTTACCCTTACAAAAAATTACAGTTGAGGTAACACCAGATCCCGAACTACCCGGTTATCAAATTTATGCCACAGTGAGAACTAAAGCTGAAACTGGTGTGGAAATGGAAGCTTTAACTGCGGTTTCTGTGGCGGCACTGACTTTGTACGATATGGCAAAAGCTTTAGAAAAGTCTATCCAAATTGAATCAATTAGTTTGGTAAGTAAAACCGGCGGGAAATCAGGAGATTATAGCAATGTAGGATTTTAGATTGGGTAATTGGTAATAAATTTTCTCATCACCAATTACCCATTATCTAACCTACTGAATCTCCCCTAGAGCTTTGTTAAGGTCGGCTGGATTTTCATATTCTTCATCTTCTGGTAATTGTTCTAGTAATGAGATCAGCTGCTTATCGGCTCCTTGCTCTCTAGCGTGTTCAATCAATTCTTCCTTACTAGCAGGATAGTCAACACCTTTCAAATGTTTTTGGATTTCAACTGGATTGGCTTTAGGCATAATCATTCACCGTTTAAGGTCATTACCATCTTCACAAGTGGATTGATTAACTCCCTCTATCAAAAAGATGAATAAATGTTAATTCAAAAACATAAAAATTCATCCACTTGGTTGATGTAAAAATCTATGGATAAAAACTGATATTTTTCTCTTTTGCTTTGTTTTTTAGGCGGTGTGTTAAAAAAATTCTCACTCATCAACCAAGATTGCTATAGCTGTTGAGACATGAGCAAAAAAAATTGAGAATATTTGATAATATCAACCTAAAAATGATAAAATTTATGCACCAAAATTATTTGTCTCGACAAAGTGTGGTGAAAAAAGTGGGGAAGAACTTTGACATTTTCCTAATACTTTCTTTTTCTTCCCCTACACTCTGCCTAAAGTATGAATTTTTGCTTTCAATGGGTAAGTTCTCAGTGATGTTTCTCGACCAAGAGATGTTAAAACTATGTCTCCTCAGGGAAAAAATGCAGTAGAAGCAGGGCTTATATACACATCAACAGGCGGAATTCGGGCTGAGATGTTGCGCTCAGAAATCTATCGTGCTTGGGAAAGATCGCATTTACAAGGGGCTGATAACCGCGCTCTTCAAGCTGAGAAACTATCCAGCTTAGAAACTGAACGTTTAGTAAAGCAACATAGTGATCTGATTAATTTAGCTGCTCCCTACTTCCGAACCTTATCACAGGCTGCGGGAACAGATCGTCATGCAGTGATGTTAAGCAATCGCCAAGGTATTCTACTAGATGTGGTGGGAGATAAACAAACCATACAAGCTTCCGAATCATTTCCTACACCCGGTTCCCTACTGTCGGAAGCTGTCGCTGGTGCCAATGGTATCGGAACTCCCTTAGCTGAAGAAGATTATGTAGAAATCGTGGCCGCAGAGCATTTTATTCAAGGATTTCATCCTTTCACTTGCCAGGGAATTCCCCTGCGGGACGAAAACCGGGAAATTATTGGTGTGTTCAGTATCTCCGTCCGTCGTGCTGATGCAGGACAAAGGTTGAAAGAGATATTGCTGTGTGCATCTCACGGTATTGAAGCAGAATTATTGATAGGAAATTTAGAAAAAGATATTCGCCGTGTGTTAGCATCAAGCCCTGACGATTATCAACCATTAGAAGAACTCCGTCAAGATATCATTCAAGGTCATCAAGCCGCACGGTTAAAACTGGAAATTAGCTCTCGGATGGTAGCTGTTAATCGCTTAAATTATGCAATGCAATTACTGCAACAGGCTGAAAAATCAATTCAAATATTTCGTCATCGTGCTGCAATTTGGCGCAGTTTAGCATCATTAGAAATCGGACAAATTCAACCTCTATCACTGACTGATAGTTTGCACGATTTGGTAGACCTTTTAGCAACTGAGGCTGCTATCCGCAAGGTGGAAATTCTCACTTACTGTACAGAGATAATTACAATATCAGCAGATATCAGATCGCTGTTACGCAAGCTGCTGCGCTGTTTTCTCAATTCTTTTGAGAATGCAGGTAAAGGTGGCACAGTAAAAGTTATAGTTGAAAAAATGCCCTATTGTGAATTGGCACAAGTTAGTTTTACATCTATTCCCGTGTTAAATACTTCCAAATCAGAACCAAGGACTGAAGTTTTTTCTCTACCCATAACCAAGAAAAATTTATGAATAATGAAAATTTAAAAAAGCGCAAAGTCCTAATTGCAGATGATGATGAAGATTGTCGAGAAATGCTCTCTTTTTTACTACATGAAGAAGGGTGGGATGTTAGAGAAGCAAAAGATGGTAAAGAAGCTTTAGAAAAAGTAGTTAAGTGTCAACCAGATTTATTGATTTTAGATAATAGAATGCCTGAACTCACAGGAGTTGAAGTTTACCAACACCTTCAGATCCAGGGTATTAATTTAGCTATTATATTCGCTACGGCTTATGGATATCCAGAGGAATTAGTTTCAACTTTGGGTATTTCCTATTGGGTAACTAAACCCTATGATATTCCCAACTTATTGGAGACTATGGAGTTGGCTTACGAAAATTCACTACTTTAATGTAGGTAATTATATCATATCCGCCTAATCACTTATCAAAAAAAATTCTCCGCGTCCCCGCGTCAGCCTCAATCATCCCCTTATTCAGCAACCCCCCTATTCCCTATTCCCTCCCCTAACTAGATAATTTATTTTGCACGACTACTTAGGTAAGCAACTGACACCTAAAACCCTTAAAATGATGAAGGTGTATTAACCTCTGTAAACAAATTCACAAATATTTATTATTTATGCCTCCTCGTTGGCCTCGCAAACCTGATCGCAAAGACCCAGATTTTCGCAAATTAGATGACCGGATGAATTTTGCTTTTCATGTAGCTGTTGCTGCTACTGTGAATTCGGGGTTGTGGTTTTTCCACATCTTGAAAGCCACATCCTGGGAGTGGTTAACACCTTTAACAATCGTTTGGGTAGGTGTAATACTGCTGCATCTAATTTATATTAGTGCGATCGCTAATTACAACCAAACACCACCCAAATCCACCTAAAGAATGACTGCTGAAGCTGGGGTAATTGTAACCTGTGGTAGTAGAGATATTTTAGCTAATTGCGCGATAATGTGAGATAAGCTGAAGGTTCAGGCTATTATTTCCCATTAGGTTATTTCAATGGCTAAAACTAATACCACAGAATTACTAGAAGCCCTAGCAGCTGAAATTGGCGAAACTGTCTATATAGATGTTGCTAAGTGGCATCTTTATTTATCTAATGCCAAACTTCATACCGTTGTTGCTGAACAGTTATATCCTCTAATTACTGCCAAGACTGTCAATGAAGATCAAGTTATTCAAGTCTTGGAATCTATCCCCGTTAAAATTGGTGGTGGGAGAAAGGAACTAGCTTTAATTGATTTATTACCCTTGCAATGCCAAGTTGCCTTAGTAGATATTTTGGAAAAATACCAAAAAGAAATTTAATCTCTCACTTGTTCTGATTTTAATTCAGCCATTCAATTAATTGAGGGTTATCCATATGTTTTTACAACTCAAAGATAGCCAGGATTTAGTTAAAATAGTCGATATTCAGGAACTACTTGATCCTAATAGTGAAATTGTCCACGCCCAAGACCAAGAAGGTCAAGAAGAACAGGAAACAGACATCTATAAAAAGGAAGAGTTAGTTTTTCCATCTGGTGAAGAACTACCACTCTGTTGGTTAGATGCTCAATACAGGATAGCTACAGCTGCTTAATAAATTAAATCTTCTGGATTTTATAAATTACATTGAGACGTTTAATTAAATATCTCTAAACATAAACACGACTTACGCAACTGGCACATTGGTAGGGTGCGTCAGATATCAACAATCTGTTTATTTGCCGGATTTATGCAGTAGTAAAGCACCCTACAACAGATTTTTAGTGTGACACTTGCGTAAGTACTAATAAAATTTGCAGTAGTAGGGTTTAGCAATGCTAAACCCTGTTTTCTTAATTGTCAATTTAATTAGCAGCAGCTTTTTCTTCTAGCTTCACACCTTCAGCACCTTTAGAAAAAGCTTTAGTAATCCAATAGGTGAAAATATGAGAAAGCACACCTAAAGGACCTGCAAACAAACACAAAGCTATAGAGTGAATTGTCCAAATTCCGGTTTTTTGACCTTCCCAATATATCCATCTACCGACAAATAAATCCATTACCAAAAAATGAATCCAACCTGTAGCAGCAGCTGTTTCATCACTAAAGAATTTCGCGATATCTGCTAATTGAGGATTTGATAAAGCAGCAGCATTTTCTGGGGTAATGCTGACGACAAATAAATAGGAATATGCACCAGCTAAAACCACAAAAGGTAAATAAGATTCCATTACCTTGCGAGTAACTTTCCAGTTGGGTAACAAAATCATTAAAGCCCAAAAAGGCAAAACAAAAAGATTGGCAACATTAAACAAATCTGTGATATTCATAATATTAGGTGACAGTTGACAGTTGACAGTAATTAATGAGATAAGACCCCACCCCTAACCCCTCCCCGCTGTTTCGTGGAGGGGAATAAGAAGTTTTTTATGTGTTCTGGTGTACGCAGTTCATGATGGCTACTTACAAACTAACTAATTGAGATTCTATTTCTGAAGATTGTAAATTACGACCGATAAAAACTAAACTGGTTTGTTTTGTTTCTTCTAGTTTCCAAGGACGATCATAAAATTTATCAAATCTATTTCCTACACCTTGCATAACTAACCGCATGGGTTTATTAGCAACAGCTACAAAACCTTTAATGCGGTAAATCTCTTGTTCTTGTGCCAGTTTTTCTAATCTTGCTTGTAGCTTTTCTGGGTCAAATGTCCGGTCTAAAATCACATGAGTTGAGTTAATTTCATCATCATGATCATGGTCTTCTTCTGTGTCATGATGACTAGGACGATCATCTAAATTATCTTCAACTGCGGCAGCAAATCCTAATAAGATAGATGGGTCTAATTTACCATAATCACTAGAGACAATTTTCACAACTCTAGGTAATTCATGCTTGACTATTTCTAGGACTTTGGCTTGAGTTTCACTATCAACTAAATCAGTTTTATTCAAAATCACTAAATCAGCACAAGCAAGTTGATCTTCAAACAATTCTTGTAATGGTGTTTCATGTTCTAGACTATCATCTTCTTGGCGTTGTGCCGCAATCGCTTCTAAATCACTAGCAAATGTTCCCGCTGCCACTGCTGCACAATCTACTACTGTAATTACTGCATCTACTGTAGCAGCATTGCGGATTTCTTGCCAACGAAAGGCTTTAACTAAGGGTTTTGGTAAAGCTAAACCAGAGGTTTCAATAATAATACAATCTATACTATCTCGGCGTTTAATTAATTCCCGCATTGTCGGGTAAAATTCCTCTTGGACGGTGCAGCATAAACAGCCGTTTGTCAGTTCAAATATATTAGTATTTTCTGGAGTTTCTTGTACTTCATCTTCAGGGCAAATTTGACAAGATTTCAATAATTCACCATCTATCCCCAGTTCACCAAATTCGTTAACTAATACTGCTATGCGTCGTCCTTGGTTGTTTTGGAGTAAGTGACGGATGAGGCTGGTTTTACCGCTTCCCAAGAAGCCTGTGATGACGGTTACGGGGATTTTTGTAGCCATGTTTTGTGTGTGGTTTTATTAATTCATTGTACACTATTTACCAATAACTAAATTTTTGATTATCTTGTCGCTTTCATGGTTGTACTTCCTGAAACAGGATAATTATTAGTTGACTTCATGATTGAGCAAATGCAAATAAATATTGTAAATATAATAAATAATTATGTGGTTGTCATTACCTGGTTTTCGGTAAACTTTTTAGCCTGTTCGATTTCCATTTTATTTTTAATCTTTGCTCTGATAGGAATATCAATTGTAATGTAAAAAAGAGATTTACCAGCAAGTAAAAATTTTCTTTCTTTGATTAATATCAGTAGATGATGGAACATGAAGACTGCTTCCTTTAACTGATAATCATTCATATTTTTTTCCACATCTCTTATTTTTAACAGACTTTTAATCACAAGTATTACTCCTAAAAAAAGGTGGAAATAATACATATTGATAGAATTTAAGTCTTGCTTCATCTGTTCATAAAGATAGTTTAAATGTCCTCCCAAACCGCGCCAATATCTATTTCGAGAAGGTGCTTGATAGTGATTTGCTTTTACTGACTGAACCTTAATAATTTTTGCCCCTGCGCTTTGTACCCTTCGGGCAAAGTCGTGTTCTTCACAAACGTATGTCTTTAAGTATCTAATATTAGTATCAAATCGAAAACAATCTGCAATTATCCGCCTAATAGAAAATAAGCTACCAGTTCCGAAAGTAGGGGCATTTCTATCATTTGATCCATGACATTGATAAACACAGCCCCAAATAAACATCACTTGACTATCTTGTGTATATACCTTAATAATTTCCTCTAAACAGTTGGGAAATATGCTGACATCATCATCAATAAATACAATAATATCTCCTTTGGCTTTTTCAAGAATTCTGTTTCTAGAAAAAGGAGTTCCTCTGTTTTTATCGTTACAAAAAATCTGTAAATTATGCAATTTATCTTGATACTCACTCAGAATTTGGGGAGTTTCATCGCTGGAACCATCATCAACAATGATGACTTCATAGTTTTGATAAGTAAGCTTTTCTATTGAGGAAAGACTGTAATCTTTTAAGCTTATATATCTATTGTATGTAGAAATTCCAATTGTTATTAATGGCTGGGTGGGTTTCATATTTCGGTTTTATCTATTAACCAACTAATTAAGTATAGCAAATTTTTTGATACGATACATATACGAGTGACGCACCTGACAATAGACTGAAACCCATAGCCCATATTTGATTTTTTCTGTCAATGCGTAAGTCCTAAAGTATTCACAAAACAAGTTGAAAATAGTGATTTTCCTGAAAGTATTGATCAATTTAGGGGTAACATCCCTCTGGTTGCTTTCATGCACACAAAAACAATCACAAGGCTGTTACCCCTACATATTTTCAGCTTTTTGCTCGGCACTCAGCACTCGTTACTCAGCACTCGTTACTCAGCACTCGTTACTCAGCACTCTCTTCATTACTCAGCAGTCAGTAATTCAGTGCTACCCTTGGTGCGTTTCCGTGTCATGGCGTTATAAACCATGATACCGATAGCTTTAATCAAATTACCTTCCAACTCTTGGAACATCTTCATGTTCACACCAAAAGCGGCATTTGCTTCTTCAGTGATGCGATCGCCTGTAGAATCATCAATAGGCATAGCATCTAAATTGGCTCGATACTTAGCTTTAAATGCCTTTTCATCGGTAATATCTGCAAACTCATAAAAAGCAGTTCCTTCACCTTCACCTAGTTTCATCGCAGTTTGGGCAATTCCTTTGAGGATTTGTCCCCCCGATAAATCACCTAGATAACGAGTATAAGAATGAGCAATTAATAATTCTGGTGCGGTGGCAGAAATTTCTCGAATCCGGTTTACATAAGCTTCACCGGCAGGAGATAATTTGATTTGTTCGCGCCAGTTGTAACCATAGTAATAAGTTAAGTCTTGCTCTAAGGTATGCTTGCGGTTAAGTTCAGGAAAATAAATTTTACTGAGAATTGGGTGATGCTGATGTTTCTCCATTTCCTCTTCCATAGCCGAGTAAATGAAGTAAAAGTTAGCAACCAACTTGCGATAGGAGTTTTTTTCTACAACTCCTTTTAAAAAACACTTGACAAAACCCACATTTTCTGCCATAGTGTGTGCTTTCTTTGTTCCCACACGTAATTTGCTTGCTAAATTGCTGCTCATATTAAAATTCTCAACTGTAAAAAAATTAACTGTTGGAGTTTTCTGTACATAATGCTGAAAAAACCCCATTAAAACGTTACATTAGAACTATTTGATGAGAATTTATATTAAAAATCATTAAGCAATGAGTTTGTCTGGCGTTTCATCAACGTCGAGAATGATTGAAGAAAGTGCTATTCTCCTGTGTGATTGTGTGGAGTTTTTAAATTTATGGTTTCATCAATGGCTCGGACTCAAGGCTATATTTCAGAATCAGTGACAAATGTTGAAAATAGTTGGATGTTAAATTCCATACCACTACCAACCAACCCTTTATTCGGTACAGATGGAATTCGGGGGAAAGTGGGAGAATTGCTAAATGCACCTTTAGCCTTACAAGTAGGTTTTTGGGCGGGGATTGTCTTAAGTAGTCATGCCACTCATCCAGGACCGATTATCCTGGGACAAGACTCCCGAAACTCCAGTGATATGTTAGCAATGGCCTTGAGTGCGGGGTTAACCGCTGCCGGTTTAGAAGTGTGGTATTTGGGATTATGTCCCACACCTTGCGTAGCCTATCTAGCCAGCATCACTAATGCCATGGGGGGAATGATGATTTCCGCGAGTCACAATCCCCCAGAAGACAACGGAATTAAAATCTTTGATGGTGATGGTGGTAAGTTATCCAAAGCTCTGCAAAGCGAAATTGAAGCGGGATTACGAGGTAAATTATCCCCAGGTTTTAGTATAAATAGTTGCGGTAGACATTATTCCCGCCCAGAGTTGATTAAAGAATATAGCCAGTCTATTCAAACACCTTTGCAATCTGGACTCACTCTCCAGGGGATGAAGATAGTTTTAGATTTAGCTTGGGGTGCAGCCGTGGGTTTAGCACCAGCGGTATTTACAGAAATGGGTGCGGAAGTTATTTGTTTACATAATGAAGCAGATGGCGATCGCATTAACGTTAATTGTGGTTCTACACATTTAGATATTCTCCAAGCCGCAGTCAAGGAACATCAAGCTGATATGGGTTTTGCCTTTGATGGCGATGCAGATCGGGTTTTAGCTGTGGATAATACGGGCAGACCTGTAAATGGTGATTACATTCTTTACCTTTGGGGTCGCCATTTACAACAAAAACAACAACTCCCAGATAACCTGATAGTTTCCACCGTTATGGCTAATTTAGGCTTTGAAAGAGCTTGGCAACAACTAGGTGGTAAATTAATTCGTACGTCTGTAGGCGATCAATATGTGCAAGCCGAAATGCGGAAAACTGGGGGAATGTTGGGGGGAGAACAATCAGGACATATCCTTTGTAGTCATTATGCCATGACGGGAGATGGCTTATTGACAGCTTTGCATATTGCCGCCGTCGTTAAAGAAGCTAATTTGTCTTTAGGAGAAATGGTAGATCAAAGTTTCCAAACCTACCCCCAAATATTACGGAATGTGCGAGTATTAGATCGTGAACGGCGGTTAGGATGGGAAAATTGTCAACCAGTCCAACAAGCGATCGCTAAAGCCGAAGCCGCAATGGGTGATAATGGCAGAATCCTCGTCCGTGCCTCTGGAACAGAACCCGTAATTAGAGTCATGGTAGAAGCCGCAAATGCTGAACTTGTCAGCCATTGGACAAATGAATTAGTTTCAGAAGTCCAGCAACATTTAGCATAATCAAGTACTGACCAAAGAGTGCTTTATAATTACCTATAGTCGATAATCGTCAGTATGGTAAGTAATAAGTTCATAGAGGAACAATAACTCAGATTCTATGTATCTTTACTTAGATCAGCAGTCAGCGGTCAGTTATGGCAAAAACAAAACGGAAATCCCAGGGAAAAAAACAGCAGTCAAAAGCCGAGACTTCCACCCTCAACCTGAAAGAAGAGTTAGCCCAAAAGCGTAAAGCCGCCCAAGCCCGTAAAGAATTTACCAGCTTAATCAGTAAGCTTTTAGGAAGCGGTTTATTCTTAGGAATGCTGCTGTTTTTCGTCGGGGGAGTGAAAGCAGCAATTCCAGGCTTATTAGGCGTTGTGGTGATATCCCTTTCCTACAAATATCCCCGCCAAGCTCTATTTGCCTTCGTCATATACGTACCTTTTTCTGGGACAATTATTTACTACTTGGGTAACAGCCCCATACTGCAATTAGCTAAAGATGCTTTTTATGTGCCAGCAGCGATCGCATTGTGGCAAACTTGCAAAAGGCAAAGTCAACCCTTCATAGTTCCTAAAGCCATTAACACCACATTCTTTATTCTCTTAGGCTGCTGTTTACTAACCCTGGTATTGATTAATGGTGGACAGCAGTTAAGTGCATCTGGCGGTGACATACCTCTAGGGGTAGGAATTCTGGGATTTAAAGTGTTCTTAGGATATGCACCCTTAATTAGTTGTGTCTACTATTTAATTCGCAATAAGCAAGATTTTTTGTTGTTATCGCGGCTTCAAATAGCCCTGATTCTCATCTGCGGTATCTTGGGAATTATCCAATATATCCTGCTCACAATAGGAGTATGTAAAGGAACTGTAGGTGTATCAGGAGATGCATTATTTAAAGCATCACTAGAAGCTCGATGCTATTTTGGTGGAGCATTATTATATACTCCTGAACAAGGTGTAATTCGCTTGCCAGGAACCTTTGTCGCCCCTTGGCAATGGGCATGGTTCTTAATCTCTAGTACCTTTTTTACCTTTGCCACCACTTTTAGTGA
Organism: Anabaena sp. PCC 7108; assembly: GCF_000332135.1. Classification (NCBI taxonomy): domain Bacteria; kingdom Bacillati; phylum Cyanobacteriota; class Cyanophyceae; order Nostocales; family Nostocaceae; genus Anabaena; species Anabaena sp. PCC 7108. Next base: position 4,985,171 of record NZ_KB235896.1, on the reverse strand, counting down.
CAAATCTATTCTTTGGCGGTTGATAAGTTTAGCGGCTCTGGCATTAGTGTTTGTGAACGCAGTTATCTCTGGACAGAGAATTGCCTTAGCTTTAGTACCAACCTCCTTTGTACTTTTACTATTGTTGACTGGTCAAATTGGCAACCTTAAAAAGTTTATTCCACTAGTAGGAGGCTTTGCACTGATTTTATTAATTGCAATGGCAGCTAACCCCACTGTTGTCCAAGACAGAATGGATAGTTTCATCGGTCGCTGGAATGCAGCACCACCTCAAGCATTTATTGTTGATCAATTTGAAGAGAACTGGAAAGATGTTGAGACTCCTATCGGTAGTGGTTTAGGCCGAGCCACCAACTCTGCTCGTGTCATGGGTAAAACTAAGTTAGTGGAAACCTACTACCCCAAAGTACTCTATGAAGTGGGAATTATCGGTATGCTGGCTTTCCTAGCCTTTGTTACCAGTATAACAATTGCGGCTTTTAAGGCACATCGCTCAATGAAAAGCCGTGAATTAAGGACTTACGGTGCCAGTATGTGGGTGTTTATACTATTCATTAGCTATAACACTTATTACTACCCCCTAGATGTCGATCCAGTTGCTGTCTATTATTGGTTATCTGCGGGAATAGCATTTAAATTACCAGCAATCGATAAACAACAAAATGCAGAACAGATAGAAGTCAAATCAACAGGCAAAAAAGGCAGAATTAAAAAATAATAAAGTTGACAACACAAGCTTTTTAGAGATTTTCAATGGTTGATTGATTTCGTTATCTACTAGCTGAAAAATAAATTCAAAAATCAACTATCTATATGATATGACTACTCAAAATCAAACACAAAAAAATAGATTTCATTGGATTGATAGGACAAAAGGATTAGCAATATTAGGAATTATTTTATTTCACTTTTTTCAAAATTATCCAGAACGTAATCAAATAATTACTATTTTAGATAGAAATGCAGCTAGAGTAGGATATGCTGCCGTCGATATATTTTTTTTAATGGCGGGTTTCAATACCAGTTATGCTTTAGTATCTCGGTCAATTAAAGCCGGGAGTGATGAACTCAGCGTCAAATGGAAATCATGGTTGGTAAGTAGATTAATAAGACTTTATCCTTCTTATTGGTTAGCTGTGACATCAACTTGTTTACTTTATTATTTTTTCGGTAGATTTAAAATCACCTCAACGCCAAACTTTATCTTATCAGTTCTAGGTTTAGCAGGTGTTCATACACAGGCAATTAATCCAGGCTTTTGGTTTTTCACTGTAATTATCCAAGCTTATCTAATCACCCCTTTAATATTTATTATTTGCAAGAACCACCGCCAAGAAATTTTATGGCTTGGCATTATTGTCGCTACTCTTACTAAAATCGTTGCTTTCTACTTCTTGTCAGAAAATAATATACCTACTTACTTGTTTTTCTTGCAAAATAACTTTCTGGGTAGCTATATATTTCAGTTCTTTCTAGGTTTGTATTGGGGATATATTTATGCTGAACATCATGGCTTTAGAAAAATAGATTTTTTGATAGCCACTATTGTTTTTAGCTTGGGGTTGATTTTATATGGGTTTTTCTTACTTCGTCACATTAATATTATCTATATGTTAGGTTTCGATATGCTATTTACTCCTTTCTTCTTTTTAGGGATAAAAGCAATATTATTGAAATTAGAAAAAATAGTTAGCTTTCAATGGATTCTCAGTTCTCTTTCAATTTTAGGAATTTATTCTTACCAAATTTATCTTATTCATCAACCGTTATACTTTGTACTTCTACCTAAATTACAAAAAATCATACATCTAAATAGTTATTTAACAATATTTGTTTCTTTATTCATCGCTCTTGGGTTGTTAACAATATATGTTTTGATATTTACTAAATTAGAAAAAATTGTTATAGAAAAACTAGCGAGTGTTTACAAATAAGTAATGGGACAGAATTAATTACACAACTGATTTTTCTGTTCCCTGTTAAGAGTTCCCTGTTCCCTCTCTCAACGAGTGAATTTAATTTTGTCCAACTACTTAAAACTAAGTTTTTCCAAAAACTTTAATGTCGGCAATAAAAATGCTAAAAAGGGTTATACTGAAATCAAACAAGTTTAATTAATACAATTTCAATCATCAAAGTTATGAATAATTATCCTTTAATTTCCGTAGTTATACCTACATACAGAAGAGAAAAATTGCTCCATGATAGCATTATCGATGTTTTAAAACAAGATTATCCACATTTTGAAGTTTTAGTCGTAGACCAAACCCAAACTCACGAACCAGAAACCCAAGCTTTTTTGGAGGAAATGTCAGCAGCAGGTAAAATTAAATTATTGCGTTTGGATTGGGCGAGTTTACCAGGAGCGCGAAATTATGCAGTGAGAAGATCACAGGGTGAAATCATCTTATTTATTGATGATGATGTAGAGTTAAATCCTGGATTTTTAACCGCTCATGTCAAAAATTATTTGCAAAATCCAGAAATAGGTGCTGTTGCTGGTCGGGTATTTGACAGAATGAAATTAGGTGACTCTGGGGGAGAATTGGAAATTGAATATTTACCCCCAGAAGCAATGGACCCTGGAATTGCTTGGTATCACATTGATTTGGTTCATACTACCAAACCCCAACAGGTACTGACAGCGCGGGGTTGTAATATGTCTTTTCGCAGCGAAATTTTTACTAAGTATGGGCTGAAGTTTGATGAGCGGTTTCGCGGTAGCGCCGTGCGGGAAGAATCAGATTTCTGTTTGCGGATCAGAAAAACTGGGTATAAAATTTGGTATGACCCTGAGGCACACTTGGTACATTTAGGGGAAGAGACGGGAGGCTGTCATGATATTAGTATGCGATCGCTAAATTATCAAATCACTTTCTATCACAATCATTTTTTACTGGGGTTGAAAAATCTCACTTTTACCCAGGCTTTACGTCTCTATGGACGTTTATTTGATTGTCACGTTCTGGGGAATCCACCTTGTTATAAAAGTGGTTCTCCAATTAAAGTTCTAACTCGTGGGGTTTTCTATTGTTTAGGTTTTCTTAAAGCTGTGGGTAGTGTGATTCAATCAATCTGGAATGATGGGCAAATTTACAGTCGTTTAGATCAAGAAGTTTAAATTACTTGATCATCATGGGTTGGGGATTTTTCTTACCAGAAGAATATGGATTAAATGAACCGCGTTCACGCAGTGTCCCGTAGGGATAGACGCGAAGAACGCGAAGAAAGAAGGAAGAAGGAAGAAAGTAGGGTTCTGTTTCGTTCAACATTGTACATTATATTCAAAATTTATTTATCATGAGAATCTTAGTTGCTAGTCATACCTATATTGTAGATTTGAATTGTGAGAAGTTACGGGCTTTATCACGACTACAACCGGGAATTGAAGTTACAGTTGTGGTTCCTAAACGCTGGAAACCAGGTGGAGTACAAAACAAAATTATTGAATCTGAATATCGTGATGAAGGTGCATTTAAAATAGTACCTATATCTAATTTTAGTCAAAATCATCAAGGACTTCTGACTTTTGGTGCTGATTTAATCACTTTGTTACGAAATTTTCGCCCCCAAATTATTCATGTAGAACAAGGTTCTAGGGGTTTGGCTTATACACAAATGATTGTCTTAAATCAGCTATTAGGACTTAACGCCAAAAATGTATTTTTTACTTGGTGGAATTTACCTTATGAATTAAAGTTACCTGTTGCTTTATTAGAAAAATTTAACCTTAACAACAGTCACGGTATTATTTCTGGTAATCAAGATGGTGCGGAAGTTTTGCGTCAACGAGGATATAATGGCGCAATTAAAGTTATGCCACAATTAGGTGTAGATGAAACTCTTTTTACTCCTCAATCTCAGCCAGAATTAGCCGCTAAATTAGGTATCAATCAAGGAGATTTTGTTGTTGGTTTTGTCGGCAGATTTGTACCAGAAAAAGGTTTATTAACTCTCTTGCAATCATTGATAACTTTAAAAAATAAGCCTTGGAAATTATTACTCTTAGGACGAGGAGAGTTAAAAGATGAATTAATTAAAATCTCAGCAGAAAATAATATTCAAGATAGACTAATTATGGTTGAAAGTGTTCCCCATGATGAAGTCGCTAAATATATCAATTTAATGAGTACTTTAATTTTGCCTTCTGAAACTACTTATAAGTTTAAAACCCTCACTGCTGTAGGTTGGAAGGAACAATTTGGCCATGTTTTAATTGAAGCTATGGCTTGCAAAGTTCCTGTAATTGGTTCTGATTCTGGGGAAATTCCTTTTGTAATCGGTGATGCTGGTTTAATCTTTCCTGAAGGTGATTCTCAAGCTTTAGCTAATTGCTTGTCGCAATTGATGGAAAAACCTGATTTAGCTGAAAATTTGGGTGAATTGGGTTATCAAAAAGCTATGTTCCAATATACAAATAAGGCTTTAGCACAACAACAGTTTGAGTTTTATCAAGAATTCATGTAGTAGGGGCGTATTGCAATACGCCCCTACAAGATTCAGAATGATGACGATAAGTAGCTCAATAAAAAAAAATACTAAATAATGAAAATATTACATATTATTCCCTCGATTTCTTTAATTTATGGCGGTCCTAGTCAAATGGTATTAGGGTTAGCCCCAGCGTTGGCTGCATCAGGTGAAGAAGTTACAATTATTACCACAGATAGTAATGGCGATTCTGGTCAAAAACCTCTTGATGTGCCTTTAAATCGCCCTATAAAGCAAGATGGTTATGAAATTATTTACTTTCGTTGTGCGCCTTTTCGCAGATATAAGTTTTCTCTGGATTTATTAAAATGGTTAATAAGTCACGCTAACGAGTTTGATATTGCCCATATTCATGCTTTATTTTCTCCTGTTAGTAGTGCGTCAGCAGTAATTTGTCGTCAACAAAAATTACCTTATATTTTACGTCCTTTAGGAACTCTAGATCCATCTGATTTACGTAAAAAGAAACTATTAAAACAGCTTTATGTTGAATTGATAGAACGTCGTAATTTAGCGGGTGCAGCAGCAGTTCATTTTACTAGCGAACAAGAAGCCAAAATATCAGCAAGATTTGGCGTAAAAACCCAAGATTTAGTGATTCCTTTGGGTGTTATCCCACCGCAAATAAATCCTGATGAGGGTTGGAGTAAGCTGGGTATTCCTAGTGATAAACCTGTAGTTTTATTTATGTCCCGCATTGATCCTAAAAAGGGTTTAGATTTATTACTTCCAGCTTTAGAAAAATTATTAAATGATGGTTTGCAATTTCACTTTGTTTTAGCGGGAACAAATCCCCAAGATCCAAATTATGAGGCTAAAATTCAATCGCAAATCGAAAATTCCCCATTAAATTTACACACGACAATTACAGGCTTTGTCACTGGAAAAGTCAAAACTAAGTTATTAAAAGCTGCGGATTTATTTGTTTTACCTTCTTACTATGAAAATTTTGGAATTGCGGTAGCTGAAGCAATGGTAGCAGGAACACCGGTGGTAATTTCTGACCAAGTACATATATATCAGCAGGTGGTCGATAGTGAGTCTGGTTGGGTGGGGAAAACTGATGTAGAATCACTGGTGGAGTTATTAAAAGCAGCCTTGTTAAATCCCCAAGAATGTCAGCGACGGGGGGTAAATGCCCAAAAATATGCCTTAGAGAATTTTAGCTGGGATGCGATCGCACAGCAAATGATTCAAGCTTATCAACAAATTATGGCAAATCAAAAAAGTTGATTTCTTAACATTTTGTTGCAAACCTCGACAGTCCGATGGGATAATCGGTATTTTATGGCATTATTTCAAAGTAGAATATATATGTTTTTCTAAACTACAGGGAATCTTGCATGACTCTCCGTCTTGGTGATACAGTACCCAACTTTACTCAAGCCTCAACACATGGGGAAATAGATTTTTATACATGGGCAGATGATAGCTGGGTAGTGCTGTTTTCTCACCCTGCTGACTTTACACCAGTTTGTACCACTGAATTAGGTACAGTAGCTAAACTGAAACCAGAATTTGAGAAACGCAACGTAAAAGCGATCGCACTCAGCGTTGATGATGTAAACTCTCATAATGGCTGGGTGGCAGATATTGAAGAAACTCAAAGCACCACCCTCAATTATCCAATTCTCGCAGATGCAGACAAAAAGGTTTCTGACCTTTATGATATGATTCACCCCAACGCAGCTGCTACTGTGACAGTACGGTCAGTTTTCGTTATTGATCCTAGCAAGAAACTGCGTCTTTCTTTTACCTACCCCCCCAGTACCGGACGCAATTTTGATGAAATATTGCGAGTAATTGATTCACTGCAATTAACTGATAATTACAGTGTAGCTACCCCTGCTGACTGGAAAGATGGAGACGATGTCGTAATTGTTCCATCTCTAAAAGATCCTGAAGTTCTCAAACAGAAATTCCCTAAAGGTTATGAAGAAATCAAACCATATTTGCGAATGACTCCTCAACCTAACAAGTAAGTTTCACTAACATTCTTCGTAGGGTGGGTTAACAATAGCGTAACCCACCATTTTTTTATATACAGACTAATGTTTAGAAAACCCTGATAGTGTTTATGAACCTTACCTGACTGTGTTTTGAAGATGGGTAAAATTTGGTAGCTATAAATAGGAAGATGCACATTATGAGTTTGTGAGCGTAGTGGTGATATCTTGGGTGCAATGTATGACTTTTCCCAATTTATCAGGCTGAACCCCCGTAATGCACTAGCTTACGTTAATCGGGGAGTAGCCAACTATAACTTAGGGTACTACCAAAGAGCGATCGCTGATTTACAACAAGCATCAGCATACTTTGGAAAGCAAGGACAGAAACTTGCCCAAACAAAAATCTTAGATTTGCTGAAAACTGTTCAACAAGAAATCTCATCAGTCATGGAAATTGCTTAACTCTCATAAGTAGTCGTGCAAAATAAATTGCTTCCTTTAGGGGAAGAAACAAATTTGTTCACAAATAAAACTGGATTTTCTGATGAAAGTCATCGGGAACTTCAGCAGATTTAATATAAGTAATTTTAATAATTTAGAAATAATAAAAAATATTTATTTTGGGAAAACCCCGCAAAAAATAATACATTTTTATTAATTAATAAAATCAAATTTTGTTGTATCCTGATGAAGTAAATAATTATGATAACTAGTAATAAAATATGGGTTTTTCCAGCATCGCTATAGAACAAAGAGAAAAAGAAACTGAAGCTCTGAAGACTGTTCTCCTCTACAGTCTCATTGGTTCATTAGCATTACATCTGGGGGTACTAGCTTTATGTATAAGCAAATTTTTACTGAAAGTACCTAATGTTAAAGATCAACCAATTGAAGTGACAATTCTCGAAACTATCCCCGATGAAATAGCCAAACCACAAGCGAATAAAAACTCCCCAGTCAATATCAACTCTGGTGGAGGAGGTGGTGGTGGTAACGGCGTGAAAAATTTGATCCCAGCAGCAACTTCTATCAGCGGCATAACTCCGGCTTTTTTACCTGTAGCTAAACAGCATCAACCGAAAACCACTAATAACTTTATCGCCAAACAACCCCAAGCGCCAACTATTCCTGAACCTGCGACAACACAACCTCCGGTAGAAACTAAACCAATACAGAGGTTAGATGAAAACTCAAACACCCCAGCATCTAATCAACCTCAACTAGATGCGACTGTGACAAACGACTCAAAAACCCAAAATATCCAATCATCAAAGTTAGAAATTCAACCAAGTTCTAGTTATAAAAATATCTCAACTACCTCCACTTCTTCCACACAACCGTCACAGAATGTAGTTTCAACAAGTGGAAATCTTTTCGGTAATCTAGGTAATCGATTGAGAAATAGTTTAGGTAACGGTTCCGGTAATGGTGTTGGTAACGGTTCCGGTAATGGTGTTGGTAACGGTTCCGGTAATGGTGTTGGTAACGGTTCCGGTAATGGCGTTGGTAACGGTTCCGGTAATGGTATTGGTAACGGTTCTGGTAATGGTATTGGTAACGGGGTTGGAAATAAACCAAAAACAGAAGATACAACAGTAGCTACAGCACCCAAACCTCCTATAGAAAATAGTTCTAAATTGAATCGCGCAGATTGTCTACAGTGTCAAATTAAGTATCCAAACAGAGCCAGACAACGTGGTATAGAAGGAAATCCAGAAGTTGCTATTGATACTGACAAGAAAGGTAATGTCACGCGGGTACGGTTAATCCGTTCCAGTGGTGATAGCGAACTAGATCAAGCTGCTCAACAAGCAGCACAAGAGTGGAAATTAACACCTACAGAAGCAGGAAGACAAGGGGTAAGAGCCTCAGTTAATTTTGCTATTAAAGGATCACAGCGTCATCGCCAACTTCAAGAACGTCAAATAGAAAAACAAAGAGAAGCCGCCCAGAAAAAACCTGAAAAAGAAGCTTCTACTTCTACTTTCAGAGAATCACCTCAACACAATCAACGGAAAATAACTCCTATTATTACCGATATTTCCCCCGAAAATACAACTAGACGTAGACAAGAATCTCCACCTTCTGAGAGTAAACCAGTCTCATCTCCTCGTCAGCGTGTAGAACCTGAAAAACCTAAGCAAATAGAAGAATCTACACCCCGTCGTCGTTCACCACAATCCGTAAAATCTGATACAAACAATCAAGCTGATGAAGGTAAAGCCGAAAGAGTTCAAAAAAGCCAGAGACGGTTAGAAGAAATCCTCCGTCGTCGTCAAAAATCCTCTGACTCACCAGCACCAGCAGAAGCACCCACACCACCAAAACCTGCGACTACATCACCTACTGAGTCTAATAGTGATTCAGAAATTAGTAATTAGTCATCATTAAAGATACCTGATTTTTTAGAGAAGTTGGATATTTGAGTATTAATTAATTCAAGTATGACACCTTGTCTTTTGACAGTTTTTATATTAATAAGGTAAATCTCACATAGTAATTGTTTTTACCGGGTGTGAGTTAAGAAGATGAATCAGAGTTTTGTTTTCCTGCCAGTTTCTTTATTGAGCTTACTGGTAGCCTTTCCTGCTGTTGCTGTTAATAATAGAACTGAAAATAGTGTAGTAAATTCTGAGATTCCTAGTTTAAGTGAAATTGAATTACCCGCAACAAATGCTGAATTATTAACTCAACAACCAGCATCAACTGAAGTTAAGGAAGAAACTCAACCAGAAGCAGATTTAACTCCCACAAATGATGCAGATATCTCTATAGAAACAATTGGTGAAAAAGACCCTTTACCTGAATCTACACCCACTTATGTAATTGAAAAAGAAGAAATTCAAAAACAGGGTGCAACCAGCGTTGCTGATATTTTGAAAAGAATGCCAGGTTTTGCGATCAATGATGTCGGACATGGTGCAGATATTCACACAGGTACATATTACCGGGGTGCATCAATTAACCAATCTGTATTTCTGATTAATGGTAGACCAATTAATAGTAATATTAACACATATCATGGTGCAACTGACTTAAATAGTATTCCTATAGAAGCTATAGAAAGAGTTGAGTTGTATAGTGGGGCTGCTTCCTCTTTATATGGTTCATCGGCTTTTGGGGGAGTTGTCAATATCATTACTAAAGAAGGTGATGGTAAACCTAAATTAAATGCTAGTGCAGAATTTGGCTCATTAAATTTAAATAATCAACAGATAACTTATGGTGGTTCATCTGGTGCAGTCAAGTACAACTTTAGCTTTGAAAGATACTTTATCGATAACCGTTATCGTGTACCTGTGGGAGCAGCAAACCGTGATGCTCAAGGGTTTTTATCGAATGCAGATACAGCTACAAGCACTTATTTTGGCAGCATTGGTGTAGATTTAGATCCCAAAAATTCGGTCAATTTAGATGTGACTGCACTGAGTAGTCGTCGAGGTTTAATTTATTTCGGGTTCCCGTTACAAAAAGACAGACTTGATCATGATGGTTTGAATATTGGTTTATCTTGGAAAACTCGACTTGGTAAGGGAGAAAACTCTAATTTAACAACTTCTATTGGTTATAACCAAGATTACTTTAGCACTTATGGTCCTACCGCAGGTACATTTTACCGCAGCGGGATTTTAGATACTCAACAAATTACAGCCAGAGTAGATCATGATTGGAAACTTAGCCCTAATAATCAGTTGCATTGGGGTTTAGATTTAAAAAATACTGATTTAAGTGGTGATGTTTTTAGTACAGCACCTAATAGAATTGCCAACAACGAAAAAGAAAATCGCAGCCTCTTAAATACAGCTTTATTTGCTGTCAATACTTGGAATATTAGCGATGCTTTTCAAGTTGATTTAGGGCTAAGACAAAGCTTTGATGAGCAGTTTGGTAATTATCTTAACCCTAGTTTTGGCTTACGTTATGCTGTGAATCCAGCCGTTGCTGTGCGTGGCAGTTGGGCAGGAGCGCAACGGAATCCTGGTTTAGATCAGTTATATGTTTATGATACTGTTCATGCTTGGCAACCAAACCCAGATTTAAAACCAGAAACTGGTTCAGCTTGGACTGCGGGAGTGGATGTGAGATTGTCTAATAATTTGCTGGGACAGTTTACATATTTTGGCAGTAGTTTAGATAATCGGTTAGGAGTAATTAGTGGGAGATGGGAAAATATTGGCTTAGTAGATACCAATGGTTTAGAAGCAGCATTGCAATTAAAAATTGCTCGTGAATGGTCAACTTTTCTCAACTACACTTATACAGATGCCCAAATTAAAACTGGAACTGAAAAAGGATTACAATTAGGGTTAATTCCTTACTCTTTACTTCAAGCTGGAATTGGTTATGAAAAGGCGGGATGGCAAGCTAATATGTATGTGACTTATAATAGTGGTTCCCGTCGCTCTGTTTATACCAATACTGCTGGTGGTGATAAAAATACAGACTTCTCAGCGTCTTTTGTGAATTTTGATTTGAGTGGTCGGATTCCTGTCAGTAAAAATTTGGGGTTGATTATTTATTTGGAAAATTTACTCGGTGAGCAATATGAGCGAGTTAATCGTATTTATAGTCCTGGGTTTACTTTTCGAGTTGGTTTAACTGCAAATATCTAATTTCGCCCCCATCCAAAGCAGCAGATTCCCGAATTTTTAGAGAAGTCGGGTATCTGATTATTTAATGTAGCGTTGACAATCTGCTAAAGTATTTGCTAATTGATAGGCTGGTTTTAATAGAAAGCAACGTGACCATTACAAAACGCCAATTACCTAATTTTTTCAAATTCAGCAAAAATCCTAGCCTTTCTCAGAGATTAATGCTGATTGGGTTAGGAATTACTCTATTTTGCATTTTTTTAGCCTTCTTAGCACCTGTATTTCAGGCTTGGGGATGGCTACAAAATCCTAAAGAATTTCTCTCTAACCCCATTCATGAAGCACCTTCACTTAAACATTGGTTCGGCACAAGTCGCTTAGGTTATGATGTATTTTCCCGGACTGTATTTGGTGTGCAAGCCGCATTGCAAGTAGTGATTTTGGCAACCACACTGAGTATGGTGATTGGTGTACCTTTGGGGATGGTAAGTGGTTATCTAGGTGGAAGATTAGATAAGATATTGCTGTTTTTCATGGATAGCATCTACACCTTACCAGGATTATTACTTTCCGTCACACTGGCATTTGTGGTGGGGAGAGGAATCTTGAATGCTGCGATCGCTATTAGTATCGCCTACATACCCCAATATTATCGCGTAGTTCGCAACCACACCGTCAGTGTTAAAACCGAAGTCTACATTGAAGCCGCGCAAGCAATGGGGGCTTCCACATGGGTTGTATTATCCCGCTATCTATTTTTTAATGTCATTCAAAGCGTACCCGTCCTCTTTACCCTTAACGCCGCAGATGCCATATTAGTTTTAGGCGGTTTAGGATTTTTGGGTTTGGGATTACCAGAAGAAGTCCCTGAATGGGGATACGATTTAAAACAAGCCCTAGAAGCACTACCCACAGGTATTTGGTGGACTACACTTTTCCCTGGTTCAGCGATGACATTCCTAGTTGTAGGGTTATCCCTACTTGGTGAAGGGTTAAACGAGTTTGTCAATCCCCGTCTGAGAAGAGAAAATAGTATTCGCAAGTAGGGGGAGAAAAACCCGGTTCTTGCTAGTCATGAAAGAATAGACAACTAATAAACTGAGAGATTTCTGTGAAAGATAACATTTCCTTAATTGCTGCGGCTGCTGGTGGGTTAATGCTTTCTGTTGCCCTTTCTGGAATTTTAACAGGTACACCAGTCACAGGGTGGAAACAGGGAAGCAACAATTCTTACGGAGTTGCTAATGTGCAAATGATTAGTAACCTCAAATGAATAGGGATTATTGGCATCCACAAAGCCCAAGTTACATTTTGTTTGCGTAACTGTAAAGTATTTTGTCTCAGATGGGACTTACGCACAAGCTATGGAATAAACGAACCACAGAGGCACAGAGAACACAGAGGAATGAGGGTTTGAGAGATATTTTGCGTAAGTCCTGTCAGATATCCCTTTTTAATTGATACCTGCTAGTTGCAGCAGGTTTAATAAATTTTTACTATTGATGAATATATCTTCAGTAAAGTTTCGAGGATAACTAAAATGATGAAGATGCCAACCAGTTAGAGTTTCACTATTATGGGAAGTGCCATAACCAGAACTCAAAAGTTGGTATGATGAGGATGATTTTTGGGTTTTATCTACAATAAAGATTTGGGAATAAGCCTTGTGCAGCAAGTAATTGGTATTGATTTGGGGGGAACAGCGATTAAGCTGGGGCGTTTTACAGCAGATGGTACTTGTTTACAATCTTTAACAGTAGCAACTCCCCAACCTGCAACACCGGCAGCAGTAATGATGCAGATGGTAGATGCGATCGCTCAAATTGACCCAGATAATCAAACTATAGCTATAGGTGTGGGAACTCCTGGCCCTGCGGACGCAACTGGACGCATTGCTAAAGTTGCCATTAACCTATCTGGATGGCATGATGTTCCCTTAGCAGATTGGTTAGAAGCCAAAACTGGTAAACCAACCATCCTTGCTAATGACGCTAACTGTGCAGGTTTAGGGGAAGCTTGGTTAGGTGCCGGTCGTCACTTTCAAAATTTGATTTTGCTAACTTTAGGAACTGGGGTTGGTGGTGCGATTATTCTCGATGGTAAATTGTTTGTTGGACATCAAGGTGCGGCTGGAGAATTAGGTTTAATTACTTTAAATCCTAACGGATCAATGTGTAATAGTGGCAATCAAGGTTCTTTAGAACAGTATGCGTCCGTGACAGCTATTCGTCGCTGTACTGGTAAAGAACCAGCAGAATTAGGCGCACTTGCTGAAGCTGGAGATGCTGAAGCTTTGAGTTTTTGGCAAGAATATGGCAGAGATTTAGGAATTGGTTTAACGAGTTTAATATATGTACTTACACCACAAGCAATTATTATTGGTGGTGGTATTAGTGCTAGTTTTGAATTTTTTTTACCATCTATGCAGGCAGAAATTGAAAAGCGGGTTTTACCTACATCGCGTCTAGGTTTACAAATTTTGCCCGCAGAACTGGGTAACTCAGCAGGAATGGCAGGTGCAGCGAAATTAGCAATGACATTGTGTTCGGTTAAAGACTGATAATTAGGGCTGACGCGAACATGATATCACTCTGTCACTTGCGGAGCTTCAAAAGTAACATCTTCATACACATCTGCAACATCACACTTAAAATCTACACTAGCTAAATGTATATTTTCCCCTTTTCCATAGGGATATAGTACCCATTGTCCTTCTGGGTTACGGCGGAAAACTTCTATGTTAATCCGGGTTTGACTCACTAAAACATATTCTTCAAGCGACTGAATATTTCGATAATCAGCAAATTTATCACCTCTGTCAAATCCTTCTGTGGTGGGAGATAAAACCTCGATAATTAAACAGGGATAACGCAGAAAGTTGTTAAAGGTTCTATCCCTTTCGTCGCAACTGACCATAACATCAGGGTAGTAATATGTATCGATAGATTCTATATGAGCCTTAGTGTCTGCTATATAAGCCTGACAGCCTCTCCCACGCAGATGATTTCTGAGCATTGAAGCAATATTAAGAGTAATAATCACATGAGTATTACTTGCACCTGCCATTGCGTAAATATCTCCATTCCTGTATTCATGCTTAATAGCACTTGTTTCTTCTTCTTGGAGATATTCTTCAGGGGAAATATAGCTATAACTGGGACTTGCAATCATTGACAATCTCCTTTTTAATATTGTCTGCTGTTAAACACTTATAATTTTACTTATTTTCAGCTTGAGTTGAAACAGTTAATACTTGTGGTGGTGAAGCATCTGGAGGATAGAGAAAGTCTACTTCTACTAAAGAGCGATCGCCTGACTTCATATTTAATGATACTAATGGTTTCCCTTGTTCACCTCTGGTTTGCACTAAATGTACAAATTCAGTTTTTGGTTTACCTTGATCATCTTGATAACGGACTCGCACTGTTCCTCGAAAGAAAACTTGACGCGCTGCTGTGGTGAAAAAGCGTAATCCTGATTTATTCAACTGATCTTCTTTGATGGGAGTTTGCACCGACACAGTTACAGTTTGCTGTTTTTGAGTTGTATTGTATAAAGGCAACCTGAGACTATACTGAATTCCATAATTGCCATGAGCGCGATAAGCCGTATCAGGATAGCGGACTAACATAGGTGCGCTTTGAATTTGACCAGTACCAAAAGTGCCACCATGCAGTGTGCTTAAAGGGTAAGAAAAAGCTTGACCGACTTGAGGAATTGTCAAATAATTAACTTTAGGATTATCGACTAAGAGCGATCGCCATTGAGAACCACTCGCTACACCTGCTACACGTCCATAAATTCTTGGTTTACTGTTATCTTCCAGAGCAGTTGGAACTTTATCTCTGGGTGTAGATAATTCACCATTATCTAGTAAATTTTGCCACTCTGCCAAAGTTGGCGCACGTTCACTACCATCAGCATTTGTAGGGGCAAACATAGCTAAACTAGCAGCGTAAACATTACCATTACTCGACAAGCGCATAAATGTAGATCGTCCATTGATTGGTGGTGTCAATCCTTGCACGGGAATTGGTAAATTTAATAACATCTGACTTGCCCCTGGAGGAATAACAATTTGGGCTGGGAAAATCGCTTGTCTTCTTCCTCTTAGCACATCAGACATAACCCTACTACCAGGTCCTGCAAACACTGTACCCGCATTATTGGGCAGAAAAGAAGGTAACTGAATAAATGGAGCATCTGGTTGACTTAAATAACTTGCTGCTTGCAAGATATTGATTTTCACCGATTTAGAACCAGGGTTATGCAACATTATCCCCTGGTAAAGAGAACGTAAATTTTCTGCTGGTTCTGCTTTAGCAACATGATGAGCAAAGATATCAAACCGACCCCGAAAAGGAAAATTTAAATGTGCTGTTGGTACTTTTTTCCCATTTCTTGGAAAGGTAGAAAGTAAAATTCCTGCTTTTAACACCAATTCCGGACTATTGCTATTAAACACCGGCACACTATCTAACTGCCCTGGTAAAGGACGAACTTCTTGTGGTTGTACAACTTCTTCAGGTAAGGGACTTGCAGGAGTCGCTTGAGCAAGAGTAAAAGCAAGTGAAAGTGGCAACATAGAAAATTTAAAATTTACTATTCAAAATTATAAAACCCTTAATTGGTCGGGATTAAAGGCATTCTACATCAAAAAAATCTTCCCTTCCGCAAGACTGCCTTCTTCAAGTATGTGTCAGTTTGTTAATAATCAAAACAAACTCAGCTATCATCTCTATCAAATTTTCTTGATTTAAAATTGGGACGTGGACAAAGATGCAAGGAATGGGTAGTTGATATTGCTTTAGATACTCCAATACTAAATAATAAAGTGATTCACAGACGAACTTACCACAGTCATAGCTAATCTCAACGGTTGTTCCGGCTACTAATTGTTCAACATTAACAGTAGTTTGCAAAGTTGTTTGCCAAAAACTTTCTGCACAATCTAGAGATGAGATATCCGTAGACTGTCCAGACACGATACAAGCAAAGACTTCGATACTTAATTTTGATCGACTTGCTGCCATACCACAACAGATAACGTAATCAGGTTGGAGTTCCTTGATTTTGGCAATGACTAAAGAACTAGCAAGCTGAACATCTACGGGTAGTCGATCCAAAAAAATTAAATCATGAGGGAGACAAGCCATTTTGGCTAATCCGAGTAACAAATCATCAGAAGAATTTGACTGTTGTTCACTCAGCCAAGTGTCAAAAGAAGTTAATAGTATTTTTTTCTGCATAATAAATATTAATTAGAATTAGAATATAAATGAAATGCCCTCCCTAATAAATTTACAAGGAGCAGGTAAATGCCAGTGATTGCAGTCGTAGATTACGATATGGGAAATTTGCACTCAGTCTGCAAAGGTTTAGAAAAAGCTGGGGCAACTCCTAAAGTAACTTATTCAGCCAAGGAATTAGAACAAGCAGATGCAATAGTTCTGCCAGGAGTGGGAGCATTTGATCCCGCAGTACAACACCTACGAGCACGTGGTTTAGAACAACCGATTAAAGATGTGATCGCATCTGGTAAACCTTTCTTAGGTATTTGTCTAGGACTGCAAATTTTGTTTGAATACAGCGACGAAGGGACTCAACCAGGACTGGGAATTGTGCGTGGAAAAGTGCGGAGATTTCGCTCAGAACCAAGTATTGCTATTCCCCACATGGGTTGGAATCAGCTACAACTTACTCAACCAAAAAGCATTTTGTGGGAACATTTACCTTTCCAACCTTGGGTTTATTTTGTCCATTCCTACTATGTTGACCCCATTGAACCGCAAATTCGAGCAGCAACAGTCACTCATGGTAATCAAACTGTGACAGCTGCCATTGCTCATGAAAACCTGATGGCAGTCCAATTCCATCCCGAAAAATCCTCTAATATAGGATTGCAAGTTTTATCTAATTTTGTGGCTCAAGTCCGCGAAAAGATTCCTGCTTAATAAAAATTTGCAATTTTATCAGTTGTCTAAAAATCACAACTAATGACCAATGACTAATAACTAATGAGTCTGAGAATTTACGGGAATCGACTGCTTAAAACTTTACCAGGGCAAGAAACCAGACCCACCAGTGCGCGAGTACGGGAGGCAGTTTTTAATATTTGGCAAGGGAAGATTGATGGTTGTTGCTGGCTGGATTTGTGCGCCGGTAGTGGTTCAATGGGCGCAGAGGCTTTATGCAGGGGAGCTAGATTGGTCGTAGGAATTGAACAATCTAGTAAAGCCTGTGGAATAATCCAACAAAACTGGCAGATGGTAGCTAATTCCAATCAAAAATTTGAGGTATTAAGAGGAAACGTGATCCAGCAGTTAAAAAATTTATCGGGTAAGCAATTTGACAGAATATATTTTGATCCGCCTTATGCCAGTGGGTTATATGAGCCAGTTTTAGAAGCGATAGCTGATTACCAAATTTTAGATGCTGATGGAGAAATAGCCGTTGAACATAGTCCTCAAGCTTGGACACCACCAGAAATCCCTAATTGGAAGATATGCCATCAAAAAGTTTATGGCAAAACAGCGCTAACTTTTTACAAAAGTATGGAATTAGAAGAGATGGAGTGATGGGGTGCTAGGTTGATTTAGATTTCAACTGTTTCTAGCTCCCCACTACTCATAACTCAGGACTCAATACTCAGTTTTAGCCTCCCAACTCGTTCGGGCGCTTATATTGCCTGTAAGCAGCATAAAACAGTCCACTAAGGGTGACGACAATCAGACCTAACACAATACCTGACAGTAGGGGTTCAACCACTGTAAATCTCCTCTTT